>JAEYRU010000161.1 GCA_023435335.1 Pseudomonadota bacterium | reverse complement strand
GAGCGACGGCGTTCGGAACCGGCTCGTAGTGGTCGAACTGCATAGTGTACTGGGCGCGGCCCTGAGACATCGAACGCAGCGTGTCGACGTACTTGAACATGTTGGCCAGCGGCACCATCGCGTTGATGACGACGGCAACACCGCGGGCTTCCTGACCCTGTATCTGGCCGCGGCGACCGTTCAGATCGCCGATGACGGAGCCGACATAATCCTCGGGCGTCACGACCTCGACCTTCATGATCGGCTCGAGCAGCTGGGCCCCCGCCTTCTGTGCGCCTTCACGGAAAGCCGCGCGCGAGGCGATCTCGAAGGCAAGCACCGACGAGTCGACGTCGTGGTAAGCGCCGTCGATCAGAGTGGCCTTCACGCCGAGCATCGGGAAGCCGGCCAGCGGACCGGAGGAAAGCACGCTCTGGATGCCCTTCTGGACGCCCGGGATGTATTCCTTCGGCACCGCACCGCCGACGATCTTGGATTCGAAGACGAATTCCTCGCTCTCGGGATTCGGCTCGAAGACGAGCTTGACGCGGGCGAACTGGCCGGTGCCGCCGGTCTGCTTCTTGTGGGTGTAGTCGACCTCGGCCACGCGGGTAATCGTCTCGCGGTAGGCCACCTGCGGGGCGCCGATATTGGCCTCCACCTTGAACTCGCGACGCATGCGGTCGACGAGAATGTCGAGGTGGAGTTCGCCCATGCCGGCGATGATCGTCTGGCCGCTCTCCTCGTCCGTCTTGACGCGGAAGGAAGGATCCTCGGCCGCGAGACGATTGAGCGCGAGGCCCATCTTCTCCTGGTCGCCCATGGTCTTCGGCTCAATGGCGATCTGGATGACCGGCTCGGGGAACTCCATGCGCTCGAGGATCACCGGCTTGAGCGGATCGCAAAGCGTGTCGCCCGTCGTGGTGTCCTTGAGGCCGGCCAGCGCGACGATGTCGCCCGCGAAAGCCTCTTCGATATCCTCACGCGAGTTCGAGTGCATCTGCAGCATGCGGCCGATGCGCTCCTTTTTGCCCTTCACCGTATTCTCGAGCGATACGCCCTTGGTGAGCTTGCCCGAATAGATGCGGCAGAAGGTAAGCGAGCCCACGAACGGGTCGTTCATGATCTTGAAGGCCAGCATGGACAGCGGCTCGTCGTCGGACGACTGGCGCGTGACCTCGGCCTCGGTCTTGGCGTCGATGCCCTTGATCGCAGGAACATCGATCGGCGACGGCAGGTATTCGACGACGGCGTCGAGCAACGGCTGCACGCCCTTGTTCTTGAAGGCCGATCCGCAGAACATCGGGAAAAACTTGACCGCGATGGTGCCCTTGCGGATCAGCGCACGGATCTCGTCGTTCGACGGCAGGTTGCCCTCGAGATAGTTGTTCATGGCGTCGTCGTCCATTTCGACGGCGGCCTCGATCAGCTTCTCGCGATACTCCTCGGCCTTGGCCTTCAGGTCCGCCGGGATCTCG
Source organism: Pseudomonadota bacterium (assembly GCA_023435335.1). Lineage (GTDB taxonomy): Bacteria > Pseudomonadota > Alphaproteobacteria > Rhizobiales > Rhizobiaceae > RCIO01. The sequence goes on along the minus strand of JAEYRU010000161.1, from coordinate 16,806 downwards.
ACAACATCCCAGGCAGCGCCGAGCGTCTCGTCGCGCCACACCAGGGCGTTCATCTCGATGAGATCGACGACACCCTTGAACTCGGTTTCCGCGCCGATGGGCAGTTGCATGACGACGGCCTGCGCGCCAAGGCGCGAACCGATCATCTCGACCGAGCGGTAGAAGTCCGCGCCGATCTTGTCCATCTTGTTGCAGAAGATCATGCGCGGCACGCGGTACTTGTCCGCCTGGCGCCACACGGTTTCGGTCTGCGGCTCCACGCCGGCGTTGGCATCGAGCAAGGCAATCGCGCCGTCCAGCACGCGCAGCGACCGCTCTACTTCGATGGTGAAGTCCACGTGGCCGGGTGTGTCGATGATGTTGAAGCGGCGCATCTTGCCGTCACGACCCTTCCAGAAGGTCGTCGTCGCGGCCGACGTGATGGTGATGCCGCGCTCCTGCTCCTGCTCCATCCAGTCCATGGTGGCAGCGCCGTCATGCACTTCGCCGATCTTGTGCGACTTGCCCGTATAATAGAGCACGCGCTCGGTCGTCGTGGTCTTGCCGGCGTCGATATGCGCCATGATACCGAAGTTTCGGTAATCCTCGATCTTGTATTCGCGGGCCATAGTCGTACCTCTTTCGTCCGCCGCCTGTGCGCCTTACCAGCGGTAATGCGCGAAGGCGCGGTTGGCCTCGGCCATCTTGTGAGTGTCTTCGCGCTTCTTCACCGCGGTGCCGCGGTTGTTGGCTGCGTCCATCAGCTCGCCGGAGAGACGGTCGATCATCGTGGTTTCATTGCGGTTGCGCGCAGCCGAGATCAGCCAACGGATCGCCAGCGCCTGCCGGCGCTCCGGGCGAACGTCGACCGGTACCTGATAGGTCGCACCGCCTACGCGGCGGGAGCGCACTTCCACGTGGGGCGCAACGTTGTCGATCGCCTGGTGGAAGACCGCTACCGGCTGCTGCTTGGTCTTGGCCTCAACCTGGTCAAGCGCGCCGTAGACGATGGTCTCGGCGACCGACTTCTTGCCGTGATACATCACGGCATTCATGAACTTGGTAACGATGAGATCGCCGAACTTCGGGTCCGGATTGATCTCACGCTTTTCTGCACGGTGGCGTCGGGACATTTCTCTCGTCTCTCACCTTCGAGGCCCGGCGCCTTCAAACAAAAGCGCCGAAGCCGGAAAAACCTACTTCGGACGCTTGGCGCCGTATTTGGAGCGGCGCTGCTTGCGGTTCTTGACGCCCTGCGTATCGAGGACGCCGCGAATGATGTGGTAGCGCACGCCGGGAAGGTCCTTGACGCGGCCGCCGCGGATCATGACCACGGAGTGCTCCTGCAGGTTGTGGCCTTCACCGGGGATGTAGCCGATCACCTCGAAGCCATTGGTCAGGCGGATCTTCGCAACCTTGCGCAGGGCCGAGTTCGGCTTCTTCGGCGTCGTCGTGTAGACGCGCGTGCACACGCCCCGCTTTTGCGGGTTGGCCTGCATGGCCGGAACCTTGTTGCGCTTCACCGGCGCAATGCGCGGCTTGCGGATCAGCTGGTTTACGGTAGGCATTCGCCGTCCTCTTAATCCAAAAAAACTCGTGTCTCGTGCCTGCAAGTCGATTCAGCGCGCGGCGATTTCGTATGCAAATTCGGGCTGAAAACCGCACGATCGCGGTCCCGCCCGAACAAAAGCAGAGGAAGCGGACCCCGCTTCATGCATCCGAAAATGTCGTCGTTCGCAAAAAAGAACCCTGTTTGAGGCCAACTCCAGGGCGTGGCGCCCCGAAAAGCAAAGCCTCACATCGGCTCAGACAGGGCGGCATTTATATCGAGGCAGCGAATCCGTCAACCCCGAGAGCCAAATAATCGTGCAGTCGCAGCCCTTTGGGCCGTCGGCGACATATAGTTGCGCGCTTTGCATCTACAACAGCCAAATGTGGCACGACGCATGCTGTATCTTCGGCCCGATCGTGCAAATAACGAACACCGGCGGATGCGAACCGCCCGAGTCGCGGCAGGAAAGGGGAATCGCTATGAACGACAATGAAGAGCGTTCCGTCACGATCGTAACCGGCCGCGTCTGGCGCAGGAAAGGCGGCCCCTCGGAAGGCGTGCATGTTATGCTGATTGCGCCCGACGATGACAGCGCCGTCCGCACGGTTCTCGACGCCCTGGCAAAGGAAGGATACGCCGAAGCCGAACTCGACCAGATCGGCGACATGGATGGGGTGCCGGACGACGAACCCCACCTTTCTGCCTACCAGAGCGCGCTCGAGGGCGAGGTTGCCGTCGTTACTTTCCAGGAGCCAGGCTGACCGGCTTAAGGAAAAGCCGCCAGATCGCTCCGGCGGCTTTGATCATTCAGTCACCGAGGTAACGGCCTATTCGGCAGCCGACTCCGAGATATTCTCGAGCATCGGCTGCGCCACTTCCACGCCGGACGCCTTGCGGCGCTCATCGAGGATGAGGTCGTCGCGCGAGGTGGCGATGCGCCGGATCTGGCTCATTACACCGCCCGTACCCGCCGGGATGAGGCGCCCGACGATCACGTTCTCCTTCAGGCCCTGCAGCGTGTCGATCTTGCCCGCAACAGCAGCTTCCGTGAGCACGCGCGTGGTCTCCTGGAAGGAAGCGGCCGAGATGAAGGACGGCGTCTGCAGCGAGGCCTTGGTGATGCCCAGCAGGACCGGTTGGCCTTCAGCGGGCTTCTTCCCTTCCTCGACCAGGCGCTCGTTCACTTCGTCGAACTCGATCTGGTCGACATGGTCGCCCGGGATATAGTCCGAGTCGCCCTGCGCCGTGATCTCGATCTTCTGCAGCATCTGCCGCACGATCACCTCTATGTGCTTGTCGTTGATAAGCACGCCCTGCAACCGGTAGACCTCCTGGATTTCGTTCACGAGGTAGGAAGCCAGTGCCTCCACGCCCTTGATCGCCAGGATGTCGTGCGGCGCGGGGTTGCCGTCGAGGATGTAGTCGCCCTTCTCGATGGCATCGCCGTCCTGGAGATGGAACGGCTTGCCCTTCGGGATCAGGTACTCCACCGGCTCGATCTGCTCGTCGTGCGGCTCGATGATGATGCGGCGCTTGTTCTTGTAATCGCGCCCGAAGCGGATCGTGCCGTCGATCTCCGCGATGACGGCATGATCCTTCGGACGACGCGCCTCGAAGAGTTCGGCCACACGCGGCAGACCGCCGGTGATGTCCTTCGTCTTGGCGCTTTCCATCGGGATACGCGCGATCACGTCGCCCGGCTTCACCTGGGCGCCGGGCTCGACGGAAAGCACCGCCTCCACCGAGAGCATGAAGCGGGCGTCGCCGCCCTTGGCGAGCTTGGCCACCTTGCCCTTCGAGTCGAGCACGGTGATGGCCGGCTTGAGGTCGGAGCCGCGCGGCGTGGAACGCCAGTCGATGACCTCGCGCTTGGTGATGCCGGTCGACTCGTCGGTGGTCTCCTGGACAGAAATGCCGTCCACGAGGTCCTCGAACGCGGCCGTGCCTTCCAGTTCGGTGAGGATCGGTCGGGTGTAGGGATCCCACTCCGCCACGCGCTGGCCGCGTTTCACCTTGTCTCCGTCATCGACATAGATGCGGGAGCCGTAGGTGACGCGGTGAACCGCCCTCTCCTTGCCGCCCTCGTCGAGGATGACGACCGCCATGTTGCGGCCCATGACGATGAGGTGTCCGTCGGAGTTGCGTACCACGTTGCGGTTGCGGATCTGGACGGTGCCCTCGTAGGAAGCCTCGAGGAACGACTTGTCCGCCACCTGGGCGGCGCCGCCCATGTGGAAGGTACGCATGGTGAGCTGCGTGCCCGGCTCGCCGATCGACTGCGCGGCGATAACGCCAACAGCCTCGCCGATGTTTACGGGCGTGCCGCGGGCCAGGTCGCGGCCGTAGCAAACCGCGCATACGCCGGTCTTGACCTCGCAGGTCAGTGCCGAGCGGATGCGGATCGACTGGATGCCGGCCTTCTCGATCGTCTCGACGTCGCGCTCGTCGATGAGCGTGCCGCCCTTCACGATCACCTCGCCGCTCACCGGATGCGTGACATCCTCAAGCGCCGTGCGTCCAAGGACCCGCTGACCGAGCGAAGCCACGACCTGGCCCGCATCGACGATCGGGGTCATCGTCAGGCCCTTTTCGGTTCCGCAGTCCGGTATCGTCACGATGCAGTCCTGGGCGACGTCGACCAGGCGGCGCGTGAGGTAGCCGGAGTTCGCCGTCTTCAGCGCGGTATCGGCAAGACCCTTTCGGGCTCCGTGCGTGGAGTTGAAGTACTCCATCACGGTCAGGCCTTCCTTGAAGTTCGAGATGATCGGCGTCTCGATGATCGAACCGTCCGGCCGGGCCATCAGACCGCGCATGCCGGCGAGCTGACGCATCTGGGTGGGCGAGCCTCGCGCACCCGAATGCGACATCATGTAGATCGAGTTCATCGGCTTTTGACGCTTGTCGTCGTCGAATTCGACGGCCTTGATGCGCGCCATCATCTCGTCCGCGACCTTCTCCGAGCACTTGGCCCAGGCGTCGACAACCTTGTTGTACTTCTCGCCCTGGGTGATCAGGCCGTCATTGTACTGCTGCTCGTACTCCTTGGTCAGAGCCTCGGTTTCGGCAACAAGGCCAGCCTTGGTATCCGGGATCAGCATGTCGTCCTTGCCGAACGAGATGCCGGCCCTGCAGGCGTGGCTGAACCCAAGCGCCATGATCCGGTCGCAAAAGATGACCGTCTCCTTCTGGCCGCAGTGCCGGTAGACCGTGTCGATCATCTTGGAGATGTTCTTCTTGGTCAGTTCCTGGTTCGCGATATCGAACGGCACGTTGTGGTTCTTGGGAAGCAGTTCGCCCACGATCATGCGGCCAGGCGTGGTCTCGTATATTCTCGAAACCGGATTGCCGTCCGCATCGACCGTCTTGAAGCGGCCCTTGATCTTCGTGTGCAGGGTAACGTCCTTGTTGCCCAGCGCATGATGCAGCTCGCCCATGTCGGCGAAGGCCATGCCCTCGCCCGGCTCGTTCTGGTTCATGATCGACAGGTAGTAGAGACCCAGGACCATGTCCTGCGAGGGCACGATGATCGGCGCGCCCGATGCCGGGTGCAGGATGTTGTTGGTCGACATCATCAGCACGCGGGCTTCAAGCTGCGCCTCCAGCGACAGCGGTACGTGGACCGCCATCTGGTCGCCGTCAAAGTCGGCATTGAAGGCCGTGCAGACCAGCGGGTGAAGCTGGATTGCCTTGCCCTCGATCAGCACCGGCTCGAACGCCTGGATGCCCAGGCGGTGCAGCGTCGGGGCGCGATTGAGCAGCACCGGATGCTCGCGGATGACCTCGTCGAGGATATCCCAGACTTCCGGCTTTTCCTTCTCGACCAGTTTCTTGGCCTGCTTGACCGTGGACGAATAGCCCTTGGCGTCGAGACGCGCGTAGATGAACGGCTTGAAGAGCTCGAGCGCCATCTTCTTGGGCAGGCCGCACTGGTGCAGCTTGAGCTCGGGGCCTGTCACGATGACCGAGCGGCCGGAGTAGTCGACGCGCTTCCCGAGCAGGTTCTGGCGGAACCGGCCCTGCTTGCCCTTGAGCATGTCGGACAGCGACTTCAGCGGACGCTTGTTGGCGCCGGTGATGACGCGGCCGCGGCGACCGTTGTCGAACAGGGCGTCTACCGCTTCCTGAAGCATGCGCTTCTCGTTGCGGATGATGATGCCCGGGGCCTTAAGCTCGATCAGGCGCTTCAGGCGGTTGTTACGGTTGATGACGCGGCGATAGAGGTCGTTGAGGTCGGACGTCGCGAAGCGGCCGCCGTCCAGCGGAACCAGCGGGCGCAGGTCCGGCGGGATGACGGGAACGATCTTCATCACCATCCACTCCGGCTTATTGCCGGACTCGATGAAGTTCTCCACGACCTTCAGCCGCTTGAGATACTTCTTCTGCTTCAGCTCCGAGGTTGTGGAGGCAAGCTCGGTGCGCAGATCCCCGGCGATCTTCTCCAGGTCCATGCCCGACAGAAGCTCATGGATCGCCTCGGCGCCGATCATGGCGGTGAAGCTGTCCTCGCCGTACTCGTCGACGGCCAGCATGTACTCCTCTTCCGAGAGCAGCTGGTTCTCCTTGAGTGCGGTCAGGCCCGGCTCGGTGACGATATAGTTCTCGAAATAGAGAACCCTCTCGATGTCCTTCAGGGTCATGTCGAGCAGCGTACCGATACGCGAAGGCAGCGACTTCAGGAACCAGATATGCGCAACCGGCGCGGCGAGCTCGATGTGGCCCATGCGCTCGCGGCGCACGCGTGACAGGGTAACCTCGACGCCGCACTTCTCGCAGATGACGCCCTTGTACTTCATGCGCTTGTACTTGCCGCAGAGGCACTCGTAGTCCTTGATCGGACCGAAAATGCGCGCGCAGAAGAGGCCGTCACGCTCGGGCTTGAACGTGCGGTAGTTGATCGTCTCCGGCTTCTTGATCTCACCGAAAGACCAGGACAGAATCTTCTCCGGGCTGGCGAGCGAGATCCGGATGGAATCGAATGTCTGCGCCGGAGCCTGCGGGTTAAAAAGATTCATGACCTCTTGGTTCATGCCGATCTCCTTTGCGGGGCATATTGCAGCACCCGTCTCAAATCATGGCGGGCAGTTCGCCCGAATTTCGCGATATCCGCCGGCGGACCGGCCTTCATACCGCTCGAACAGTCTTCCCGACGCTCGCTGACGGCCATTCAACCGGCCGCCTGAACATTAGGCGCATCACGGGCGTTCCGTGATGCGCCATCTCAACATTACTCCGCGGCATCCGGCAGGCGTGCCGGACCCTCGTCGATACGGGTATTCTCAAGCTCCACATTGAGGCCAAGCGAGCGCATCTCCTTCACGAGAACGTTGAAGCTCTCGGGAATGCCCGCCTCGAACGTGTCGTCGCCACGCACGATCGCCTCGTAGACCTTGGTGCGGCCGGCCACGTCGTCCGACTTCACGGTCAGCATTTCCTGCAAGGTGTAGGCGGCGCCGTAAGCTTCCAGCGCCCAGACCTCCATCTCGCCGAAGCGCTGGCCGCCGAACTGCGCCTTGCCGCCCAGCGGCTGCTGGGTAACCAGGGAGTACGGACCGATCGAACGGGCGTGGATCTTGTCGTCGACGAGGTGGTGGAGCTTCAGCATGTAGATGTAGCCAACAGTCACCTGACGATCGAACGGCTCACCCGTGCGCCCGTCGTATAGGGTCACCTGCCCGCTTGTCGAAAGACCTGCCTTCTCCAGCATCTCGTTGATGTCGGCCTCGTGCGCACCGTCGAACACCGGGGTAGCGATGGAAACGCCACGCCGCATCTGCTCGCCCAGCCGCACCAGGCTGTCGTCGTCGAACTTGCGGACCGGTTCGTTGCGATCGTTATCCGGGATGATCTCCTCGACGACCTTTCGCAACGGCTTGATGTCGCCGCCTTCCTTGTAGGCGTCGATCATCTCGCCGATCTGCTTGCCCAGGCCAGCGCAGGCCCAGCCAAGATGGGTCTCGAGAATCTGACCGACGTTCATCCGGCTAGGCACGCCGAGCGGGTTTAGCACGATGTCGACATGCGTGCCGTCCTCGAGGAACGGCATGTCCTCCACGGGAACGATGCGCGACACGACGCCCTTGTTGCCGTGACGGCCGGCCATCTTGTCGCCCGGCTGCATCTTGCGCTTCACCGCGACGAAGACCTTGACCATCTTCATCACGCCGGGGGGCATCTCGTCGCCGCGCTGCACCTTCTCGACCTTGTCCATGAAACGCTGCTCGAGCGCCTTCTTGGAATCGTCGTACTGGCCGCGCAGGGCCTCCAGCTCGCCCTGGAGCTTCTCGTTCTCCAGCGCAAACTGCCACCACTGCGACCGCGGATACTCGTCGATGACGTCGCGCGTCAGCTTCGTGCCCTTCTTGAAGCCTTTCGGCCCGGCGATAGGCTCCTTGCCGACAAGCAGGTCGGACAGGCGGCTGTAGACGTTGCGGTCGAGGATCGCCTGTTCGTCGTCACGGTCCTTCGCGAGACGCTCGATCTCCTCGCGCTCGATCGCCATTGCGCGCTCGTCCTTCTCCACGCCATGGCGATTGAAGACGCGCACCTCGACGACCGTGCCGTAGGTCCCGGGCGGCATGCGCATGGAGGTGTCGCGAACGTCGGAGGCCTTCTCGCCGAAGATCGCGCGGAGAAGCTTCTCCTCCGGCGTCATCGGGCTTTCGCCCTTCGGCGTGATCTTGCCGACCAGAATGTCGCCCGGCTGCACTTCCGCGCCGATATAGACGATGCCGGCCTCGTCGAGGTTCTTCAGCGCCTCTTCCGAAACGTTCGGAATGTCGCGCGTGATTTCCTCCGGTCCGAGCTTGGTGTCGCGCGCCATTACCTCGAATTCCTCGATGTGGATCGAGGTGAAGACGTCATCGGAGACGATCCGCTCGGACAGCAGGATGGAGTCTTCGTAGTTGTAGCCGTTCCACGGCATGAACGCGACCAGCACATTGCGGCCGAGCGCCAGATCGCCCAGATCGGTCGACGGGCCGTCGGCAATGATGTCGCCCTTCTCGATCCTGTCGCCGACATTGACCAGCGGACGCTGGTTGATGCAGGTGTTCTGGTTCGAGCGCTGGAACTTCATCAGCCGGTAGATATCGACGCCCGACTTGCCGGGGTCGAGATCCTCGGTGGCGCGGATGACGATACGGGTGGCGTCCACCTGGTCGACAATGCCGCCGCGCCGGGCCGCGATCGCAGCACCCGAGTCACGGGCGACGATAGGCTCCATGCCGGTTCCGACGAACGGCGCCTCGGCGCGTACCAGCGGCACGGCCTGACGCTGCATGTTGGAGCCCATCAGCGCGCGGTTGGCGTCGTCGTTCTCGAGGAACGGGATGAGCGCGGCCGCCACCGAAACGAGCTGCTTCGGCGAGACGTCCATGAGGTCGACGTTCTCGCGCGGCGCCATCATCACCTCGCCCGCGTGACGGGAGACGACGAACTCGTCCACGAACCGGCCGTCCTTATCGAGCTCGGCATTGGCCTGGGCCACGTAGTGCTTGGCCTCCTCCATCGCTGAAAGATACACCACCTCATCGGAGACATGCCCGTCCACGATCTTGCGGTACGGCGTTTCTATGAAGCCGTACTTGTTGACGCGAGCAAACGTCGCCAAGCTGTTGATAAGGCCGATGTTCGGGCCTTCCGGCGTCTCAATGGGGCAGATCCGGCCGTAGTGCGTCGGGTGCACGTCGCGCACCTCGAAACCAGCACGCTCGCGCGTGAGGCCACCCGGTCCGAGCGCCGACAGGCGGCGCTTGTGGGTGATCTCGGACAGCGGGTTGGTCTGGTCCATGAACTGCGACAGCTGCGAGGAGCCGAAGAACTCGCGCACCGCGGCGGCCGCCGGCTTGGCGTTGATCAGGTCCTGCGGCATGACGGTGTCGATCTCGATCGACGACATGCGCTCCTTGATGGCGCGCTCCATGCGCAGCAGGCCCAGACGATACTGGTTCTCCATGAGCTCGCCGACCGAACGCACCCGGCGGTTGCCGAGATTGTCGATGTCGTCGATCTCGCCCTTGCCGTCGCGCAGTTCCACCAGCGTCTTGACGACGGCGAGGATGTCTTCCTTGCGCAGTACGCGAACCGTGTCCTCGGCGTTAAGCTCAAGGCGCATGTTCATCTTCACGCGGCCGACAGCCGAAAGGTCGTAGCGCTCGCTGTCGAAGAACAGCGAGTTAAACATCGCTTCGGCCGTTTCCAGCGTTGGCGGCTCGCCCGGGCGCATGACCCGGTAGATGTCGAACAGCGCGTCCTGGCGGCTCTCATTCTTGTCCACGGCCAGCGTGTTGCGGATGTAGCCACCCACATTGACATGGTCGATATCGAGGAAATTGACCTCGGTCTGTTCGGTCTCGAGCAGCACCTTCAGGGTCTTCTCGTCGATCTCGTCGCCGGCCTCGAGATAGATCTCGCCGGTAGCCGGATTGACGATGTCCTCGGCCAGATAGCTGCCGAGCAGGTCTTCCTCGGTCGCCTTGATGGCCTTGAGGCCCTTTTCCGAAAGCTGGCGGGCCTGGCGCGCGGTGATCTTCTTGCCGGCTTCGACGACGACCTCTCCGGTGTCGGCGTCTACCAGGTCGCCCACCGCCTTCATGCCGCGGAAGCGCTCAGCCGAGAACGGGATGCGCCAATCCTTGCCGTCGCGCAGATAAGTGAGCTTGTTGTAGAACGTCGACAGGATATCCTCGGCGTCCATGCCCAGCGCCATCAGCAGGCTCGTCACCGGAATCTTGCGCCGGCGGTCGATGCGCGCATGCACGATGTCCTTGGAATCGAACTCGATATCGAGCCACGAACCGCGATAGGGGATGACGCGCGCGGCAAACAGCAGCTTGCCGGAGGAGTGCGACTTGCCCTTGTCGTGATCGAAGAACACGCCGGGCGAACGGTGCATCTGGGAGACGATCACTCGCTCGGTGCCGTTGACGATGAACGTGCCGTTCATCGTCATCAGCGGCATGTCGCCCATGTAGACGTCCTGCTCCTTAATGTCCTTGATCGACTTCGCGCCGGTATCCTCGTCGATATCGAACACGATAAGGCGCAGCGTAACCTTCAGCGGCGCCGCGTAGGTGAGGTCGCGTTGCCGGCATTCGTCGACGTCGAACTTCGGCGCCTCGAACTCGTACTTGACGAATTCCAGCATCGCCGAGCCCGAAAAATCGGAGATGGGAAACACCGACTTGAAGACGGCCTGAAGCCCTTCGTCAGGACGCCCGCCCTCCGGCTCCTCAACCATCAGGAACTGGTCATAGGACGCTTTCTGAACCTCGATGAGGTTCGGCATCTCCGCCACCTCCGGAATATGACCGAAGAACTTGCGAACACGCCTGCGACCGTTGAAGGTTTGCGTTTGAGCCATCGTTGCTCCTTGCCTTACTGGCTATTGCCACATGCTGCCGCCGAATGACCGGCGGTCCATTTCAAACGGGCGAAAACCCGTTTCCTGGAGGCCGTTCGCGGCCCACAGGAAAAGGGTTCTCCCATATACTCACCCCATGCGCTCCGCCTTCCCCGGGGAAGATGGCGGACGGGCATCGAAGCCCATCCGCCAGAGCGCTTGCGACGCTTACTTGAGGTCGATCTTGGCGCCGGCTGCTTCGAGCTGGGCCTTGAACTTCTCCGCGTCGGCCTTGGATACGCCTTCCTTGACCGGCTTCGGAGCCGCCTCGACCAGATCCTTGGCCTCCTTCAGGCCGAGACCGGTGATTGCGCGCACTTCCTTGATGACGTTGATCTTCTGAGCGCCGGCGTCGGTGAGAATGACGTCGAACTCGGTCTTCTCTTCGGCCGGAGCGGCAGCGGCAGCAGCGCCGCCAGCAGCGGCGACCGCCACCGGAGCAGCGGCCGAAACGCCCCACTTCTCTTCGAGCATCTTGGAGAGCTCAGCCGCCTCGAGGACGGTCAGGCTCGACAGGTCGTCTACGATCTTTGCGAGATCAGCCATTTTTCAGTTCCTTACAGGTTGGTTCAAACGTGTGTCTGTAGAAGCAGCGAGGAACGGCCTCATGCCGTCTCGTTCTTGCGGGCGTAGGCGCCGATGACGCGGGCAAGCTGACCTGCCGGCGCCTGCACGACACCAGCGATCCGGGTTGCCGGAGTCTGGATCATGCCGACGATCTTGGCGCGCAGCTCGTCGAGCGACGGCATGGTGGCGAGAGCCTTCACACCGTTTGCGTCGAGAGCCGTCGTCCCCATCGCGCCGCCGAGAATGACGAGGTTGTCATTCGTCTTGGCGAAATCGGAGGCGACCTTGGGCGCCGCGACCGGATCTTCCGCGTAGGCGATCAGGGTCTGTCCCTTGAAAAGGGCCTGAATGCCTTCGGAGTCCGTGCCCTGAAGAGCGATCCTGGCGAGACGGTTCTTCGCGACTTTGACGGTGCCGCCCGCGGCGCGCATCTTCGAACGAAGGTCGTTCATTTGCGCCACGGTCAGACCGGCATAGTGGGCCACGACCACTGAACCGGTGCTTTTGAACACCTCGTTCAGGCCCGTGACGAATTCGCGCTTTTCCGCTCTATCCACTGCCTATCTCCAGTTGGCTTCCCCGCCCCTTGGAGGCGGTTCAGCCGGTTGCCTTTTGCCGGCCGGGTATCCTCGCGGATCGCCCGAACAGCGCTCGAGGATCCTGCCCCCTTTCGCCATGCCGGCCGCGAAGCGGACGACACGCAGACAAAAGGCACACACGGTTCGAACCGTTCGTCGGGACGGCTGCGCCGCCCTTCAGTCCGGATCGACCCCGTCTCATGCAGGCCCTTCTGGGATTAAGGCCGGACGATTGACGCCAGGCCGCCTGCAATCTCGGACAGGATGTCCGGAAGTTTCCTTCCGGTTTCCCGGTGGCCGGTCGCCCGGCAATCGGGAATTCACGGCCGGGCGGCGGCAGCGCCGTCCGGCCAACTCAAATCACGCCGACAGGGCTGCCGGATCGACCTTGATGCCGGGGCCCATGGTCGACGAAAGCGCCACGCGCTTGACGTAGTTCCCCTTGGCGCCGGCCGGCTTGGCCTTGACCACCGCATCGGCGAACGCCTTGATGTTCTCGGTGATCGCCTTTGCATCGAACGACACCTTGCCGACGCCGGCATGCACGATGCCCGCCTTCTCGACGCGGAACTCGACAGCGCCGCCCTTGGAAGCCTTGACGGCTGCCGCGACGTCGGCCGTCACGGTGCCCACCTTCGGGTTCGGCATCATGCCGCGCGGACCGAGCACCTTGCCCAGGCGGCCGACCAGCGGCATCATGTCCGGGGTCGCGATGCAGCGGTCGAAATTGATCTCGCCCTTCTGCACGGTTTCCACCAGATCCTCAGCGCCGACGATGTCGGCGCCGGCGGCCTTGGCCTCGTCGGCCTTGTCGCCCCTGGCGAAAACGGCGACGCGCACCGAGCGCCCTGTGCCGTTCGGCAGGTTGACCACGCCGCGGACCATCTGGTCAGCATGGCGCGGGTCGACGCCAAGGTTCATCGCCACCTCGACGGTTTCGTCGAACTTGGTGCTGGCCCGCTCCTTGACGAGCTTCACCGCCTCGTCGAGGCCGTAGAGCTTGGTGCGGTCGATGCCCTCGCGGGACTTTTCAACTCGTTTTGCTACCTTGGCCATCGTCTCAGCCCACCACTTCCAGGCCCATCGAACGGGCCGAGCCTTCGACCATCCGCATCGCCGCTTCCACGTCGTTTGCGTTCAGGTCCTTCATCTTGGCCTGCGCGATCTCGCGCACCTTGTCGCGCGAAATCTTGCCCGCCACCGACTTGCCCGGCTCCTTCGACCCGGACTTCAGGTTGGCGGCCTTCTTGAGGAAGTAGCTCACCGGCGGCGTCTTCATCGCGAAGGTGAAGCTCTTGTCCTGGTAGTAGGTGATCACCACCGGGATCGGCTGCCCCTTCTCCATCTCCTGGGTCTGCGCGTTGAACGCCTTGCAGAACTCCATGATGTTGATGCCACGCTGACCAAGCGCAGGACCGATCGGCGGCGACGGCGTAGCCGACCCCGCGGGGACCTGCAGCTTGAGCTGGCCTGCAATCTTCTTAGCCATCTCTTCTCATCTGCCTTTCACTTGCCGGCCCCGCTTCGCGGAGAAATCCGGCGGTTGCAGTCTGGTGGTGCGGAACGAGCGATCGGCTAAATCGCGTTTCCTCCCACCGCATCCGATCCATCGGAGCGGACGACCGATCAGCCCTTCTCGACCTGACCGAACTCGAGATCGACGGGCACTGCGCGCCCGAAGATCGAAACTTCCACCTTGAGGCGCGAGCGTTCCTCGTCGACCTCCTGCACCGAGCCGTTGAACGATGCGAAGGGGCCGTCGGAGACACGCACCTGCTCGCCGATCTCAAAGGTGACGGACGGCTTGGGCCGCTCCACGCCCTCCTGCACCTGGTTCAGGATGCGCTGCGCCTCGGCCTCGGTGATCGGCACTGGCCTGGAATCGCCGAGGAAGCCCGTGACCTTGGGCGTGTTCTTGACCAGGCTGAACACGGCATCCGACAGGTTGGCCTTGAGCAGCACATAGCCCGGGAAGAACTTCCGCTCGGCATCCACCTTGCGGCCGCGGCGCACCTCGACGACCTTCTCGGTCGGCACCACGATCTGCTCGATCTGGTCCGCAAGCCCCTTCTGGCGCGCCTTGTTCTCGATATCCTCCGCGACCTTCTTCTCGAAATTCGAGTAGGCGTGGACGATGTACCACCGAGCAGTCATGTCTGAATTCTCCGTCTTGCCCGGTGCTTAGCGGCCGATGCCGAGGATCAGTTCCACGCCGTAGGCCATCACCTGGTCGGCAAGGAAGAAGAAGATCGCCGCCAGGAAAGCAAAGGCCAGGACCATCACCGTCGAGATCGTGGTCTCGCGGCGCGAAGGCCAGGTCACCTTCGCCGTCTCGGACCGCACCTGCTGGAGAAAAGTGAATGGATTGTTGGTCTTTGACGCCATTTGCCGCTCTTTTTTCGAAACACCCGCGAGGGCATTCATTCGCTCCGTTCTCCGGGAGCGTCGGCGCATGGCGGTCGGAACGGCCGAATCGCCCGGCCCCTTCCATCCATGCAACAAAGGCGCGTAAAGCCGGTTTCCCAGCCCCACGCACCGCGTGTCTGTTTCCCTTACATAAAACCGTTTCCCGGCATATGCAAGTGCCCGGTCATGGTTCATGCAAATCGCGCGCCAACACGCCCGATGGCAGGGGCAGCAGGGCTCGAACCTGCGACCTGCGGTTTTGGAGACCGCCGCTCTACCAACTGAGCTATACCCCTAGCGCGGGCGCTACCTACGGCCTTCCGGGGCGCGTGTAAAGAGGCCGTAGGCGGTCGCACGCAGCCAGGTCCGCCGCGTCGCTCCTGTACGGCGCGTGGCCCGCCTCAATTCTGCGTCGCCAGTTTCATCTGGAGCAGAGCCCGCGCGGACAGGAACGCGCTGGCGCCGGGCGTCTTGGGCGCCGCCAGCAGCAGATGCGCGCTCACGCCCATCTCCTCCAGATACCCCGCCAGCAGGGTTTCGGCCGGCTCACGAGGCTGTTTTTTCTTGCCGGCCGCAGGCGCGCGAGGCAACGACGCGAGGCTGTCCAGATGGATCGAAAGACGATCGTCGACGATGCGCTGGATCCCTCCGGCGAGCGCGAAGGGACAGACGCTGGTGCAGAGCGGCCTGGCGCCTGCAATGTCGACCTGCCCAACCTCGAACAAATAGGCCTGCTCGCCTTCGCACAGCCGCGGCTCGCTCCGGCCGTTCTGGCACCCTTGCGAGATCGTTCGGCCGATGATCACGTCGAGTTGCCTCTCGCGAACGAAGCGGCCTAGCGCGACGGCCGACTCAAGGTCGCCGCCGCGTGACGCCAGGACCAACGGACGCGGCCCCCCGAGACGTTCCAGCGCCGCTTCCAGTTGAGGCAATGCAGTCTGATCGATATCGCCCTCCAGGGAGATCCACTCGGCGCAGTTCGGCGGGCAATATACCTCCCGGTTGCGCACGATCCTTATCCGGGGCGGATCTGCCACCTGGCGGCAATTCGCCGCCAACGGCAGGCGATCGCAACGCTTCGTCGAGGTCCAGCTCTCGACGCTGTCCGTTCCGGTCACCAGGTTAAGCGAGCGCAGTTCCTGATGGGTAAGGAAGCGGATGCCTGCTGCCGGGGTTTCTTCTATGGGTTGGAGAATGTCGGCGCTGACGCCCATCTCCTCGAAGTATCTGCGCAGCTTGCGGCGGAGGTCCTTGCTCATGGCCGTCGTCGTGACCCGCTTCGCGCGCTCGCGGCGCACGATTTCCTTGGACGTGACCTTCTTGCCGTTCACCACGCGGGTTGTGGTGCGGTAGAGTATGTTCTGCTTGACCGAGACCGTGGTGATCTGGTGGACGCCTATTCGTCCGCCCATCGTGCCGACCACTCTGTTCACTCCGCCGGCGAGAGCCATCGGGCACGCGGAGTTGCACAGTGCGCCCGTCGACAATGCATACCCGGTGTAGCCGCCCTCATGCTCCGCCTTGCACCCCTTGGCCTCGGGGGCACAGCTGGTGAAGCCCGTTTGCCCCACTCCTACGTCCAGACCCTTCGCGCGGATCAGTCGCCCCAAAGCCAGGGCGTTGTCCACATCGCCGCCCGGCGAGCGGATGATGATGGGCAGCTTGCGGTCCCCGAGTTTCTTGAGGAACTTCTTGAAACGGCTGGCCGTGTCGCCGACGATTTCGCCTTCCGCCGATATCCACTCGGCACACGCAGGCTCACATGAGGGGCTGCTCCCGCGCACGATGACGAAGCGCATCGGCGGAACCTCCGCCGACTGCCCCGCAGCTGCGGCGCGATCCACCGCCGCGGCCGGCGCGGCAAGGAAAGCCAGCGTCAGCGAGATGCGCATGGCCTGCGCCCGAATGCGGGCCGGCAAATTACACAGCATCATTGGCCCTCCGCCCTCGCGAGCATGGCCAGAAGGGCCG
Source organism: Pseudomonadota bacterium (assembly GCA_023435335.1). Classification (GTDB taxonomy): domain Bacteria; phylum Pseudomonadota; class Alphaproteobacteria; order Rhizobiales; family Rhizobiaceae; genus RCIO01. The sequence continues at coordinate 353 of JAEYRU010000161.1, read as the reverse complement.
GCAGAAGCAAGTAGCCGCCGGCAAGTAGACGGAAATGAAAAAAGGGCGGCCGAAGCCGCCCTTTTTTGCAGTAGTCCGTCTGTTCTTCTTATTCCGTGATGCTTGCGACGATGCCGGCGCCGGCCGCGAACGCGCCCTTGCGCGTTCGCTAGTGCTCAAATCGGTTGGTTGCTACGGGATTGGCTTCGATCACTCGGTGATCGAAGCGACAATCCCTGCCCCAACCGTGCGGCCGCCCTCGCGGATGGCGAAGCGCAGCTTCTCCTCCATGGCGATCGGCACGATCAGCGTCACGTCGACCGTCACGTTGTCGCCCGGCATCACCATCTCGGTGCCTTCCGGCAGCGTCACGA
>JAEYRU010000072.1 GCA_023435335.1 Pseudomonadota bacterium | reverse complement strand
TCCCGGCGCCGTACCAGCTCGATGCGCGGCGCTGCATCTCCTACCTCACGATCGAGCACAAGGGGCCGATCCCGGAGGAGTTCCGCGCCGCGATGGGCAACCGCATCTACGGCTGCGACGACTGCCTCGCCGTCTGCCCGTGGAACAAGTTCGCAAGCTCCGCATCCGAGGCGAAGCTGGCGGCGCGCGACGACCTGAAGGAGCCCGAGCTTGCCTTCCTGCTGACGCTGGACGATCCCGGCTTCCGCACGTTCTTTTCCGGCTCGCCGGTGAAGCGCGTCGGCCGCGATCGCTTCATCCGCAATGTGTTGATCGCGGCGGGAAATTCCGGCGATGTTGCACTGTCGAAGCCCAGCGCGGCACTTCTCGCGGACGCTTCGCCGCTGGTGCGGGGCGCCGCGGTCTGGGCGCTGTCGCGCCTGCTGCCGCATGGAGAGTTCAGAGAGTTGGCGACCGCCTCCCGCGAGGCGGACGACGAGGTCCGGGGCGAGTGGGCCGCCGCACTGGAACGGATCGGAGAAGGGCATTCGGCATGACGATGAGGGTCTTCCTGCTCGGAGCGGGGTATTCGGCAATGGAGTTCGCCCGCCTTGTCGGCGCGGAAGCGGAAACGATTCACGGAACGACCAGGACGGCCGAAAAGGCCGAGGCCCTGCAAGCAGCGGGGCTCGCCCCACTGCTCTTCGACGGCTCCGGCATTGACGAGCAGATGGCGGCGGCGCTGCACGAAACCACGCACCTCGTCCTGTCGGCGGCGCCTCGCGAGACCGGCGACCCGCTGCTGCCGCTGCTGCCCCGCCCGATCACGCGGTCGATGCCGAAGCTGCGCTGGATCAGCTACCTGTCGACCATCGGAGTGTACGGGAACCATCACGGCGCCGTGGTCACCGAGGAGAGCGATTGCAGGCCGGTTTCGCGACGCGCGGTCGAGCGGGTGAAGGCGGAGCGCGCCTGGCTGGAGGCAGGGGAGGAGGCCGGCATACCGGTATCGGTGCTGCGCCTTGCCGGCATCTATGGACCCGGACGCAATGCGCTGGTCAACCTCGAGCGCGGCACCGCCCGGCGGATCGTGAAGCCGGGCCAGGTATTCAATCGCATCCACGTCGCCGACATCGCCGGGTCTCTGCTGCACCTGGCGCGCGGCGAAATCGGCGGCGTTTACAACGTCTGCGATGACGAGCCCGGCTCGCCCCAGGACGTGGTCGCCTTCGCCGCCCGCCTGATGGACGTTGCGCCGCCGCCCGAGGTCCCGTTCGAACAGGCCGAGATGACGCCGATGGCCCGCTCCTTCTGGGCGGACAACAAGCGGGTTTCCAACGCGCGGCTCAAGGCTTCCGGATACCGGTTCCGCTTCCCCGACCACCGTGTGGCTCTGGAAGCGATGTGGCGCGGCGGAAGCTGGCGCGGGTCTGGCCGGGAAGCTGCAGATTGATGGCCGGCGGAGGCTCTCAGCTTCGCCCTGGCCAGCGCCATGTGTTACAATTCGTGTTGCGCCGGTAATCTTTCGTTTACTCCGCGCCGCCACGGTTTTGCCGTTGCGCACTGTCACGAAAGCCGGGTCATGAAAGCTGTCCGTCTCGCTGCCGTATCGATCGCACTCTGTATTGCAGGTGCACTCCTCACCGAGGGCGTCGCGGTGGCCGCCGAGCCGCTCGCGAAGACGTTGTTCGGCGCGCAGAAGCTGCCGGCCGCCACGCCGGCGCAGTCTCACGGCTTCTATTCCAAGGGCTGCTTCTCGGGCGGCGTGGCGATCGCCGTCGATGGTGCGAACTGGCAGGCCATGCGGCTTTCGCGGAACCGCCGCTGGGGCCATCCCAAGATGATAGAGGTGGTTGAGCGGCTGTCGCGCGAAGCCGCCGCCGACGGCTGGAATGGGCTTCTGGTGGGCGACATATCACAGCCGCGCGGCGGTCCCATGCTGTCGGGCCATGCCTCCCACCAGATCGGGCTCGACGCCGACATCTGGTTCACGCCGATGCCGAACCGACGTCTGAGCGCTCAGGAGCGCGAGACGATCGGCTCCGAATCCATGCTCAAGCGAGACTCGCTTTATGTGGACGACCGCAAGTGGAGTTCCGCCCATGCCGCCGTGCTGCGTCGCGCCGCGAGCTACAAGGAGGTGGAACGCATCCTCGTCCATCCCGGCATCAAGAAGAAGCTCTGCGACACCGTATCAGGGGATCGCTCCTGGCTGCGCAAGGTGCGGCCGTTCTGGGGCCACGATTCGCATTTCCACATCCGCGTTTCCTGCCAGCCCGGCTCACCGGGCTGCAAGGGGCAGGAAGCGACGCCCCAGGGTGAGGGCTGCGACAAGTCTCTGGCATGGTGGTTCACCGAGGAGCCGTGGCGGCCGGCCACCGGGCCGGAGAAGCCGAAGGCGCGCGACGTGATGACGATGGCCAGCCTGCCGGCCGAATGCCGCGCCGTCCTTGCCGCACCTTCCCCGGCGTCGGAAGCCGTGGTCACCGTAACGGGACGGGGCACCCCGGCCCTCGCCGCCTCGGCGGCGCCAGCGGCAAATGCCTACGCGCCCGTGCCGGAGGTCAACATCCCCCTCCCGACGCCGCGTCCGTCCAACTGACACCGCTGCCGGGCTTGCATCCCCCGAGCACTCGATATAGGTGCCTTCAACCGATTTAGCCCGGATGGGAGGTCCATATGGCGAGGCTTCGGCTCGCGCTGATCGCGCATGATCAGAAGAAGGACGACCTCGTCGGTTTCGTGGTCAGCCATTCGGGCTTCTTCGCGGCCTGCGATCTGGTGGCGACTGGCACCACCGGAGGGCGCATCGCGGAGGCCGTCCCGCAGCTCAGCCTGAGCCGCCTGAAGAGCGGGCCGCTGGGTGGCGACCAGCAGATCGGGGCCTTGATCGCCGAGGGCCGGATCGACATGCTGATTTTCTTCGTTGATCCGCTGACACCGATGCCGCATGACGTTGACGTAAAAGCGCTGCTGCGGCTCGCGATCGTCCATGACATTCCCATGGCTCTGAACCGCGCAACTGCCGGGATACTGGTCTCGGCGCATCGGACGGCGGTTGCCGGGTGACGACAAGAGGGGACGGGAGACGCCTTGGCCGGCTCCCGGTGTTGAGATGAACGGCCTGAACTTCCCGATCCTGATCGGCGACATCGGCGGCACGAACGCCCGCTTCTCGATCCTAGTCGATTCGCACGGGGAGCCGAAGGAGTTCCCGAATATCCGCACGGCCGACCACGCCAACATCGACGACGCGATCCAGGAGGGGATTCTCGACCGTACCTCGATACGGCCGCGATCGGCCGTGCTTGCGGTTGCCGGTCCCGTGGACGGCGACGAGATCGATCTGACCAACTGCGACTGGGTGGTACGGCCGAAGGTACTGTTCGAGCGGTTCGGCCTGACTGACATCGTCGTGCTCAACGATTTCGAGGCGCAGGCCCTGGCGACGGCGGCGCTCGGCGAGGAACACATGGAGCGCATCGGGCCGGGCGCCCCGGAAGCGTCGGCGAGCCGCGTGGTGCTGGGGCCAGGCACCGGGCTGGGCGTCGCCGGGATGGTGCATGCGCGCAAGATCTGGATCCCCGTGCCAGGCGAGGGCGGCCACGTGGACATGGGCCCGCGCACGCCGCGCGACCTTGAGATATGGCCGCACCTGGAGCCCATAGAGGGCCGCGTCTCCGCCGAGCAGATGCTGTGCGGGCGCGGCCTGGTCAACATCTACCGCGCCGTGGTCGCAGCCGGCGGCGGCGTGCCGCTCTTCTCTACGCCGGCGGAAGTGACGGGCGCGGCACTGGATTCGTCCGACGCCCAGGCGATGGAAGCCCTGGATATCTTCGTCACCTGCCTCGGCCGGCTTGCCGGCGACCTGGCGCTCGTTTTCATGAGCCGCGGCGGCGTCTATCTCACCGGCGGCATCGCGCAGAAGATCGTCCCCGCCCTGAAGCGCGGCAACTTCCGCTCCGCCTTCGAGGACAAGGCCCCGCACAGCGCCCTGTTGCGCGCGATGCCGGTCTACGTCATCACGCATCCGCGCGCTGCCCTCTCCGGGCTCGCCGCCTTCGCCCGCACCCCGGCGCTGTTCGGTGTCGAGACGGACGGGCGCCGCTGGAAGATGGGCTGAGCCGGCCGCTTGCATCGGCGCGCCCGAGCCGTCATAGGCTTCTGCGACGGAGGATGACATGAGCGACATGGCGCTGGTTGTTGTGGGGGCGGCGGGCCGTATGGGCCAGACGCTGGTGCGCGTCATCCAGGAGACGGAAGGCGCGCGCCTCGCCGGCGCGCTCGAGCGCCAAGGCTCGCCGATGCTTGGACGCGACGCAGGTGAAATCGCCGGGGTAGGCAATCTGGGCGTCGCCATCTCCGACGACCCGCTCCCGGTTTTCGCGCGGGCAGACGGCGTGCTCGACTTCAGCGCTCCCGCCGCGTCGGTGGCCTATTCCGGCTACGCCGCGCAGGCGCGTATCGTCCATGTGATAGGCACCACGGGCATAGGCCCGGAGGACGAGGAGAAGATCGCGGCGGCCGCCCGTCACGCGACGATCGTGAAGTCGGGCAATATGAGCCTTGGCGTCAACCTGCTTTCGGTGCTGGTAGAGCAGGCGGCGAGGGCGCTGCCGGCGGAATTCGACATCGAGATTCTCGAGATGCACCATCGCAACAAGGTGGACGCTCCCTCCGGCACGGCGCTGCTGCTTGGCAGGGCGGCGGCCGAGGGACGGGGCGTTGGACTGGAGAACTCGAGCGTGCGCGTGCGCGACGGCCATACCGGGCCGCGGCCGGAAGGTGCGATCGGCTTCGCCACGCTGCGCGGCGGGTCGGTGGTCGGCGACCATTCCGTCATGTTCGCCGGGCCCGGCGAGCGCGTTGTCATCACCCACAATGCCGAGGACCGCGCCATTTTCGCACGCGGGGCCGTGAAGGCGGCGTTGTGGGCGCGCGGCAGGAAACCCGGCCTCTATTCCATGCGCGACGTGCTGGGCCTCGGGTCATGATGGATAGCGCTCGCGGATTTCGCCCGCTCGCCAGGGCGACTGTCTCACCCTCCCTGAAACGCTGAAGCAATAGGATTTGCCAATGTCCGGAACCCTCGTGCTCGTGCGCCACGGCCAGAGCGAATGGAATCTGAAGAACCTCTTCACCGGCTGGCGCGACGTCGACCTCTCGGAACTGGGTCATGAGGAGGCGAAGGCTGCCGGCCGCCGGATCGCGGCGCACGGCCTCAAGTTCGATATCGCCTACACCTCGGCTCTAATCCGCGCGCAGAAGACCTGTCAGTACATTCTCGACGCAGTCGGCCAGCAAAGCCTGGAAACCGTCCGCGACCAGGCGCTCAACGAGCGCGACTATGGCGACCTGGCCGGCCTCAACAAAGACGACGCCCGGGCCAAATGGGGCGAGGAGCAGGTCCATGTCTGGCGTCGGTCCTACGACGTGGCCCCGCCTGGAGGCGAGAGCCTGCGCGACACCGGCGCGCGCGTATGGCCGTACTACCTGCGTGTCATCCAGCCACACGTGCTGCGCGGAGAAACGGTGCTGATCGCTGCCCACGGCAATTCGCTGCGTGCCCTGATCATGGTGCTCGACGGCCTGACGAAGGACGAGGTGGTGAAGCTCGAACTGCCCACCGGCCTGCCCATCGTCTATCGGCTGAACCAGGACTCCACGGTCGCCTCCAAGGAGGTGCTGGAGGGATAACGCGCCCGGCGGCTTCTGGCGGGGACGCGCACGGTTCCTCCCGCCGAATCCGGCGACATTGACGTTGACATGGCATGCCCGCCCGCTTACATCGGCGGCGCACCTAGCCCAGGTGGCGGAATTGGTAGACGCGCACGGTTCAGGTCCGTGTGCCGCGAGGCGTGGAGGTTCGAGTCCTCTCCTGGGCACCATGATTTTGCCGCGTGAACAGAGCCCGCACCGCGGGCTTTTTTCATTCTGGCCACTCTGCTCCTGAAAACCCCGTCCGCCCTTTTCGTGTCACGTCGACTCCAAACGTGACCGCCGTATCCTTGTCCCGCCCCCGCAGCGCCCGATTCATTTTGGACAGAGCGCCCTCACGCAAGGTCTGAGGGAATTAACGGATGACATTTCGCAGAACGAGGACGCTCGTCCTCGCCGCCGCCGCTGCTGGCTCGATGTCGATGGCGGCAACGCCCGTGCTCGCCCAGTGCGGCGGGGCTTCCTGGTACGCAATGCCGCGCAGCAAGACGGCCAACGGCGAACGCATGAACCCGGCGGCCATGACCGCTGCGCATCGCAGCCTGCCCTTCGGCACCAAGGTCAAGGTGACCAACCAGCGAAACGGCAAGGCCGTCGTGGTCCGGATCAACGATCGCGGACCCTTCATCAAGGGACGCGTCATCGATGTGTCCAAGGCCGCCGCCCAGGCGCTGGGCTTCGTCGGCGCCGGACATACCAAGATCTGCCTGGAGCGCTAGACGCTCTGCGGACGGAGCCCATGACGACCGGGGCTGATGCGCCGGGTTTGGCTTTCAGATGCGAACCCGGGGCTCGGGACGCCCGCGCACCGGCAACTCCACGAGAAACGTCTTGCCGCCGTCCGGATCGGCGGCGCGGGCGTCCGCGTCCATGCCCTGCAGGGCAGAGGTAATCGCCACGCGGTCGGCTGCCTTGCCCACGAAAGCCGGGCAGGATGTCTGCCGGGCGGGGATTGCAATGGAATGGAGTTGGCGCCCGTCAGGCGCGTATGCGTCGAGCGTTCCCGCGCCCCAGCGTGCATTCCAGATGACCCCGTCGGCGTCGCAGACCGAGCCGTCGAGCGAGCCCGGCTTGCCGCGATGGTCGAGCAATACAGTCGGCTCGCCCGTCGGAAGTCCGGAGTCAGGGTCGCAACCGACCCGGAACAGCGTATTGCGGCGCGTGTCGGCGTAGTAGGCGACGTCCCCTTGCGGCGAAAAGCAGATCGAGTTGGGTATGGTGACGCCGGTGAACAGAGTGCGCACCGTTCCGGCGCGGAAATGATAGATGGCGCCGATGTCGGCGTCGCCCGACTTGGCCATGGTGCCGATCCAGAATGCTCCGCTTTGATGCACGCGTGCATCATTCGAGCGGGTGGCATCGTTGTCGGCCTCGATCGGGGCCAGCATGGTCAGCCGGCCGCTCGTCGCATCGCGCAGTTGCACGCCGCGCTCCGTCGCCAGCACCTGCTCTCCCGACGCGGTGAATGCGAGCGCGCTCGCCATCAGGGGTAGTTCGTGGATCGTCGTCGGCCCCCCGGGGAACGGATGCTCCATCAGCCGGCGTCCGGTGATGTCGAACCACCACAGAGTGTCGGTGGACGCATCGTAGGTCGGGCCTTCGCCGAGTTCGCAGCGGATATCCGAAAGAATGCTGATTGTGGCGTGCACGCTGTCCTCCCCGACAGGTTCGCAGATTAGACCCGGGAAATCAGCCGTCCAGCCCGCAAGCTTCATGGCTGAGAAAATGCGTCCGCTGGCGTCAGGCCGAGCGCAAACGCTGGACGCCTCCGGAACCCTGACGCAGATAGCCCAGCGTGGCTTCCGCATTGGCAGGCTTGCCGAACAGATAGCCTTGCCCGCCCGCGCAGCCGAAGCGGTCCAGCCGGTTGGCCTGCTCCTCGTCCTCGATGCCTTCGGCGACGACGTCCATGCCGAGCCCTTCGCACATCGCCAGGATGGCGCGGATGATGTGCTCGGAGGGCTTGTCCTCGACCATGGAGGAAACAAAGGCGCGGTCGATCTTCAGCTTGTCGAACTGGAACTCGCGCAGCCGCCCGAGCGAGGATTGCCCGGTGCCGAAATCGTCAAGCGAGACGCGAATTCCCACGCGCTTCAGGTCCTCGACGATCTTTTCCGCCGATGTCGGGTCGCTCATCAGGCCGGTTTCGGTGATCTCGATCTCAAGCCGGCGCGGATCGAAACCAGTCCGGTTGAGGATCGAGAGGATCTGCAGACCGGTATTCTGGTCGACCAGCTGCGATGGCGACAGGTTGAAGGACAGGAAGAGATCTGCCGGCCAGTTGCGCGCTGCCTCGGTCGCCTTGCGCAGGACCAGTTGCGAAAGCGGTCCGATGATGCCGCGTTCCTCAGCGATGGGGATGAACGTCGCCGGCGACACCGCGCCGAGATCGCGATCCGTCCAGCGCGCCAACGCCTCGAACCCGATGACCTTGCGGGTCTTCAGGTCGACGATAGGCTGGAAATGCGGCTCCACCTCGCTTGCCGACACCGCGCGGCGCAGCGCCTGTTCGATGCGCGTGACGCGCTTGGCGGCTTCCTCCATTTCGCGGGTGAACACCACGACCCCGCCCCGTCCGGAGCGTTTCGCGTGGTAGAGCGCCGTCTCGGCCTTGTTGAACAAAAGGTCCGTCGTCTCCTCGCCTGAGGAGAAGAGCGAGCAGCCGACAGAAGCTGAAAGCCGCGCGGTGCGTTCGCCGATGTCGTAGGGAGCCGACAGGATCTCGATAAGCATCCGCGCCTTGGCGGCCGCAGCCTCTTCGCTGAACACCATGGGGTACAGGAACGCGAACTCGTCTGCGCCCACGCGCGTCACTGTCGCGCTGGCGTCCATTGCAGCCGAAAGGCGCAACGCAACTTGCTGCAGGATGTAGTCGCCCGCCTTGCGCCCGAACAGGTCGTTGATCGGCTTGAATCCGTCGAGGTCGAGCAGGCCCACGGCGAAGGGCGCCGGATCGTCGGCGCGCTCGCGGATCAGCCGCTCGACCTTGTCGAAGAAGCGCCGCTGGTTGCCAAGCCCGGTCAGCGGATCGGTAAGCGCCAGATCCGATTGGTCGCGTGCAACGTCCCCTGTCGTCGTCAGGTTGTGCATCTGCACCCCTGTTTGTGTTTCCCCCACCTGAGGGGAAGGCTGCCACGAAACCGTTTAGAAAACGTGTCGAGCACCGGGATAATGCGTGGAATGGAGATGCCGGTCTCAGCGGCCCAGGACGCGGAAAACCCGCAACGTATCGCTTTCGGAGCCAGGCACCGGCCTCAACCAGTCCACCGGCTCGCCGCGTCCGATGCGCGCCAGCAGGCCCTCCGGAGCGCGTTGGGCCAGGATCGCCGTTTCCGGGTTGCCGGGGCAGACCGCGACATAGGCGATGTCGTGGCTGCGCACGATCTCCAGCGCCTCCCTCGGCGTGCCTGCCATGGCGTCGATCATCGCCAGGTTGCCCGCGATGTTGCGGTGGTAGGGTCCGGCGAGCGAGCGATGGCTCGTATAGGCGAGCAGCGCGGCGCCGTGATTGGTGACGGCCAGCACGTTTCCAGCCGGCAGCTTCGCCAACGCAGCGAAATCGCCCGGTGTGCGGCAGGCATTCGGCGTGCGTTCCCGCGCCATCTCCGTCATGACCCCGAATGCGAGCATGCCGGCCAAGCCCCAGGCGACGTTGACCGAGGCGAGCCATGCCGCGGCCATTTTCATCGTCGCCGCCACGGAAGGGGTCTCGGCCGCCTGGGTGCGCAAGGCGCCGACCCAGGCGGAAAGCGGGATGATTGCAATCGCCAGGGCGAAGATCGAGCCGCGCACCTGCCAGACTGAAACCGCGACCGCAGCCGCCAGAATGACGGCGACCGCGATGCTGCCGTCCTTGCCTCGCGCGCGGAACAGCCGCCCGAACGCGACGCCAAGCGCAACCAGCGGCGTGGCGTAGTAGGTTGCGACCGTTGCGGGCTCGCTCGCCAGGAGGCTGCGAAGCGACTGCGCCTCGCTGATCCAGTCGAGCCAGTAGTCGCGCAGGCGGGGCGGGACCTCGGTGTAGGGATCGGCCAGGCACTGCGGATAGACCGCGAGCACGAAAGCCGCGCTTGCGGCCGCCAGCGTGGCGAGGGCGACCAGGCGAACCGCTCCGCTGCGCCCAACCGCAATCGCGGCCGCGGCAGCCAGCCCCAGACCGGCGAGGATTGCGGACCCGGCCTGCGCCCCGGAGAGTGCGTCACACGTCGTGTCGAACCAGACGTCCGGTTTCACCGTCAGGATGAGCGACAGCGCCGCAACTCCGCCGAAGCCAATCCCGAAGCCGCTCGCCGCCGGCGCTTCGTGTTCTCCCCGCAGCCAGAAGCGCAGCGCGACCGCCGCTCCTGCAGCCGCCACGTAGGGGATCGTCTCCATGCCGATCGCCATGCTGGCGCCCGCCGCGGCGCCGGCTATCACCCCTGCATTGAACGACCGCCCGGCAATCAGCCAAGCCGTCATGGTGAGGACCAGCGCGAGCTGCACATTGTGGTGATCGAAGGAACCGGGGGCGAAGATCGCCATGAAATGAAACGTCGCGGTCCCCAGGACCAGCGCCGGCAACCGTGCCGCCTCGCCCCCTAATGCGCCCGCGCCGCGCAGCACTGCGAGCAGTGACACCAACAGGAGGGCCGTCGGCCAGGCGATCGCTGCCGCGACCTCGGCTCCCGGGCCTCCAGCCAGGGGACGAAACAGCAGCATCAAGCCGGCCACGGGCGCATCGACCAGCCGGGACCAGTGCATGACGAAGCCACCCTCCGGTCCCATGCGATACTGGTGTAGGTCGTACCAGCCTTGCCCCGACAGCAGGTCGCGGACCTGCACCAGGCGCATGACGCTGTCATTGT
>JAEYRU010000282.1 GCA_023435335.1 Pseudomonadota bacterium | reverse complement strand
TGAAGGAAATGTCCTTCGCCAAGCCGATGAAGGTCGGCGACACGCTGGCCATCTACATTCGGATCGAACGGGTCGGCCGCACGTCGATGCTTCTGCGCGTGGAAGCCTGGGCGCAGCGCTACCTGACACACATCATGGAGCGGGTAACCCACGCCGAGTTCATCATGGTCGCGCTCGACCAGGCGGGGAAGCCCACGCCGATTCCACCCGAGGGCTAGGGTTCGGAACAAGCCGCGCTCAGGCGGTCCCCATCGCATCGTATCGGCGGCGCGATTCCTCGATGCGGGCCATGTACGCGCGCGCCCAATCGCCGAGCGCGCGAACCGGGACAAGCAGTTCGCGGCCCAGATCCGTGAGCTCGTAATCGACGCGCGGGGGTATGGTCGGGTAGATCGTGCGCGTCACCATGCCGTCCCGCTCAAGCTGGCGCAGCGTCGTGGTCAGCATCTTCTGCGAAATTGCCCCAACGTCGCGGCGCAGCTCGTTGAAGCGCTTCGGTCCATAACCGAGAATCTCCACTACCAGCACGGTCCACTTGTCGCCGATGCGCGAAAGCACTTCGCTCACGGCCCGGCAATCCGCCGATTCGATGTGGAGGGTCCCCTTGGGGTGACTGAGTGTCAACAAAGTGCCTCCTTGTGAATCGCAACCGTAGTTTCATATGTAGCGTTGGTTTCCATTGGATACCATGCAAACGCAAAAAAGGAAATCAACTATGACGAAGCCCAAGATAGCCATCATCGTCGGCTCAACCCGTCACGGCCGGTTTGCCGACCATCCCGCAAACTGGATACACGAACTTGCCAAGCAGCGCAGCGACATCGAGGTGGAGCTCGTCGATCTGCGCGATTATCCGCTTCCGTTCTTCGACGAGGTGGCCTCTCCCGCATGGGTGCCGTCCAAGAGCGAAGTGGCCCAGAAGTGGCAGAAGAAGGTCGCCGAGTTCGACGGCTTCGTCTTCACCGCGGCCGAGTATAACCGTGGTCCCACGGCCGTGCTGAAGAACGCACTCGATTACGCCTATCCGCAGTGGAACAAGAAGACGGCAGCCTTCGTCGGTTACGGCGGCGTCGGCGGCGCGCGCTCGGTGGAGCAACTGCGTCTGAACGCGGTCGAGTTGCAGATGGCCCCGATTCGCGCCGGCGTGCACATTCAGTGGGCGGTAATGAGCGAGGTCATGGAGGGCAAGAAGAAGCTTTCCGAGTTCGACTTCCTCAACCAGTCCGGCCGCGAGATGCTCGACCAGCTCGTCTGGTGGACCCGGGCGCTCAAGGACGCGCGTGAGACCGAGATCCGCGAGGCCCAGGCGGCGTGAGGGCGGTCGGATAAGGACAAGGAGGGCGGTATCAGCCGCCCTTTTTTCTGTCAGGTACCGGCTTTGCGGCGTGTGCTGTTGAGCTTGGTGGCGATCAACTTGTCGATCCTGCGACCGTCGAGGTCGACGACCTCGAAACGCCATCCGTATGCATCGACGGTCTCGCCGGTCTCCGGCAGGTGGTGCAGCTGTGCGAGAACCAGCCCGGCAACGGTTTCGTAGTCCCGCTTCAGGGGCAGCTTGATCCCGAGCAGATCGGCCATCTCGTCGGCCTGCATGTAGCCCGCCAAAAGCCATGACCCGTCGTCGCGCTCGACCGCGGGGGCGCTGTCTTCTCCGGCGTCGGCGCGGAATACGCCGACTATCGTCTCGAGCGCATCGGCCGGCGTCACCAGCCCTTCGAACGATCCGTATTCGTCGTGAACCAGCGCCATGGGGACGTCCGCCTCCTTGAGCGTGGCAAGCACGTCAAGCGCGTCGGCATTGTCGTGCACGATCGGGGCCCTCTGCACGAAATCGAGGGGATCGAATGGCTTTCGCGACAGGAACGCCGACAGCAGCGCTCGCGTCTGGACGACGCCGATGAGGTTTTCAACTGAACCTTCGCCGACGGGCAGGCGCGAGTGCTGCGACGAAGTGAGCACCCTGCGCATGGCGGCTCGATCGGCGGCAAGGTCGAGCCAGTCGACCTCGGTACGCGGGGTCATGATGGCGCGCACGGGACGGTCGCCCAGCCGCATCACGCCAGCGATCATGCGCCGCTCGTCGGATTCGATGGTACCGTGATGCTCCGCCTCGGCGATGATGGCGCGGATCTCCTCGTCGGTCACTTTCTGCGCCGACTCGTCCGACTGGCCAAGCAGACGCAGAAGACCTCGCCCCGACATATCTAGCAGCCATACCAGCGGGGAGGCGATCCGCGAGAGGACAGTCATTGCCGGCGCAACCAGCATGGCGATGCGCTCCGGATTGCGCAGCGCGATCTGCTTCGGCACCAGTTCGCCGACGATCAGTGAGAAGTAGGTGATGATCGTCACGACGACGCCCATGCCCAGCGTGGCGGCGAGGCTTTCGGCCAGGCCGTATTCGACCAGCAGGTCTGCCAGCCGGCGGCCGAGCGTGGCGCCCGAGAATGCGCCGGACAGAACACCGACAAGAGTGATGCCGATCTGCACGGTCGACAGGAAGCGGCCGGGATCGGCGGCCAGCGCGATGGCGCGTTCGGCGCTGCGCATGCCCTGCTGCTGAAAAGACTTGAGGCGTGCCCGCCGCGACGAGACGACCGCCAGTTCCGACATGGCAAGAAGGCCGTTGAGGACGATCAGCGCGGCGACAATGCCGATTTCGATGGCGAGCATCGGAAATCAATAGCATTCGCGGCATGGTGCCGCGACGGCAAATATCTGGCCCCGCCGGCGTCAGCGGCAGGCGACGTAGCCGTTGCGGCGTTCCTTGATGTCGAAGTGGAAGTGATCGGCGTGGTCGCGGTCATAACCCGGGCCGAGCACCGTGTTGAAATACTGGCAGCCGCCCTTGCGCACATTCGCCAGCAGCCGCTTCTCGCGGAAGGCGAAGAAGCCGGGCTTGCGCACGTCGATATCACGCCCGCTGTTGAGTTCTATGCGCATCACGTCGATGGCATTGCCTTTCGAGTGCTCGGAGGCCGTCCGGGTGCCGCGGATATTGCGGCAGGAATAGCTGGATCCCTGATGGATAGTGTTGACGCCGGAGAAGTAGCGCAGGCGGGCGTTGGGCGCGAGCTCGTCCTTGGTCCACGAGGAAAACGCCAGCGCCATCTGGCAGGTGACGGTGGCCGCCGGCTTCATGTGGATGCCGCCGGAAAGCTGCATGAGCTGCACCGGCCAGTCGATGCGGCAGGCCCCGCCTTCATTGATCGGTTCGAGGTCGCGATAGACCGCGCCGATGCGCTTCAGCTGGCGCCGGCATTCGACCTCGTCGGCCGGCATGACGCGCTGCTCGGAAAAGGGCTGCGACATCGGCGGCTCGAAGCGGGGATAGCCGGCCATGTAGGGATCCGACGGCACCAGCACCTGCAAGCCTCGGCCGGCGGGCGCGGCGCTTGCTGCCACCGACGAGGTCTGCGTGCCAACATCGACCCGCGGGCTGAGCGACATCACACCGCTCGGCGTGCAGGACGTCAGGGCAAGCGTTGCGCCCACCAATCCGGCCACCGCGCGCAGCCGGGCACTGCCGGCGGCGGCGTATCCGCCCGACGGGGCGGCATCCTCACGGGTACTCACGAACCTTGTCCCCATTCCCTCTCAGGAGCGATAAAGCCTAGCGCCGATGGGTAAAGGAAACCTCAGCGCGACGGTTCACCGGTGTGGCGGAATTGCGGCGGCTATCTGCACCAGGTGCCGCCGCTGCGGCGCTGCTGGAGGTCGAAGTGGAGATGGTCGGCATGGTCGCCGTCGGTTCCCGGACCGAGCACGGTCTTGAACGGGCCGCAGGCGGCCGAGCGCAGCCCGCGCAGGAAATCGCGCCGGCCGAGATCGCCGGGACCGTAGGCCTTCACCTCGATTAGGGTGCCGTCCTTGAGTTCGAAGGCCGACAGATCGATCGCATTGCCCAATGCGTGTTCGGATATCTTTCCCCCGTTGTGTCGGGTGCGGCAGACATAAGCGGAGCCGTGGCGAACAGCAGATAGCGGCGAGCCGAAGGCCGCCATCGCCCGGGGCGCGACGACGTCCGCAACGAACCTGGCCGCCGCCCGCGCGGTCGCACAGTTCAGCACCCCCTCCGGCTCCATTGCGACGGTCCGGCTGAGCGCGGTCACGGCAATCGGATGCGCGATCAGGCAGCCGTCCTCGCTGGACAGCCGTTCCCGTTCCTCGAAGCGGACGCCGAGTTCGCGCAACTGGGCACGGCAGGCGAGCTCTTCCGCCGGCATGGAGGCTGGCGTGGCCTGACCGGCGGGCGGCGCCTGGCGTGCCTCGTGGTCCGCCTGCGCGGATTCCGGCCGTGGCGTGGGCACGGGAATGACTTCAGGTTCGTGCGGCTGGGCCTCCGCCGGCTTCGCGTCCGCGGGCCGCAAGGGAGGCGCCTCCATGGTGTCGGGAAGCTGCGCGAGCGCCGGCGCGGCAAGGACTGCCAGCGCAACGAGGGCCCTGCCTGCCCATGAAAGGATGCGTGGGCGCAATGGAGGTGCGCTGGATTTCATTGCCGTCTGCCACGTCCCATGTGCTTGAAGATGGAGCAGCAGCGGCCGCGGGCAAGCGCCGGGGGCTCGGGGCCAGAAAGGGGAACGCGGGCGGGAGCGCGGTCAGGCGCCGAGCGCTTCCAGCCCGTCTTCCAGCCACTCGGCCAGCAGCGGCATCCCGAGGAGGTAGCCGGCAGCCTTTTTGCGATCGCGCTGCCGGGCTTCCTCAACGGCTTCCGCCCATTCGCCGCGCTCGTAGTCGCCGCGGCCGAGCCACATCAGCGCAATGAGTTCGGCGGTCTCGTCCACGTTAAGGTCGGCGATGAGTTCGCGCAGTTCCTCGGCGGTCAGGTCCTCGGCCTCTTCCTCGGCCAGTCCGTCATGGTGATGCCCGTCATGCGACTGGTCGTCGAGCTCGATCGCGCGGTCGTTTCCGGCGACATAATCATCCGTCACGCCGGCGGAGATCGCCCGCGCCTTCAGCACGAAGAGGCGGACCGTGTCCGGGTCGATCGTAAGGCCCCATTCGGGATCGCGGTGCGTCTTCACCAAATCGTTCCTCCTGAAGCCATTGCGCCGAATTTTTGCGCCGCCGTCAATCGTTCCGGGCAATCGCGCGTCCAGGCAGATGCAGCACGCACACCCGTTGACAGCAGTTCCGGCGCGGATGAAATGGCCCGGTCCAAGTTCCTTCCGGTCCAAATCCCCATGTCGTTCCTGCTGTCGCCGAAAGTCGCGCCGATCCTGCTGCTCGTCGCGTCGAACGTATTCATGACTTTTGCCTGGTACGGGCACCTGAAATTCAAGGCCGCGCCGCTCTATGCGGTCGTGCTCCTGAGCTGGTGCATCGCCTTCTTCGAGTACTGGCTCGCGGTTCCCGCCAATCGGCTGGGGCATCAGGTCTATTCGGCGGCGGAACTGAAGACGATGCAGGAGGTGATCACGCTCGCCGTATTCGTCGTCTTCTCGGTGTTCTACCTGAAGGAGGCGATCACCTGGAACCATCTGGCCGGCTTCGCGCTGATCGCGGCCGGCGCTGCGCTGATCTTCAGGGCGTGAGGCCCCGCCTCTGGCGCATGGCAGGCAGGAGTTCCACCACGAGGATAGCGGCAAAGATGAGCGCGCATCCCACAAACCCCATCGGCGGCAGCCGTTCACCGAGCAGGAACGCGCCGAAGATGGCGGAGAATACCGCCTCCGTGGAGAGGAAGATCGCCGCCTGCGGGGCGGTGGTGTAGCGCTGGCCGATCACCTGCAGGGTGAAGGCGATGCCTCCCGAAAAGATGCCGGCATAGAGGATTTCTGGCAGGGCTTCGGCGATCGGAGCAATCGCGATAGGTTCGAGAGCAAAGGCGGCTCCGAGGCCGATCGCGCCGCACACGGCGAACTGGACGACCGCCAGCGTGACCGGCCGCCCGGTCTCGGCCGCGTAGCGGCTGATCAGCAGCACCTGCAGAGCCCAGAACAGGGCGCACAGCAAAGTGAGCCAGTCGCCGGTCGTCAGAGCGGTCAGCCCGCCGCCGGAAAGCAGCCAGATGCCGACCAGCGTAAGCAAGGCGCCGCCCCAGACCGCCGGATGCGGCCACTGCCTGTAGATCAGCACAGCCAGGAAAGGCACCATGACCACGTAGGTGCCCGTAAGGAAACCGGAATTGGTAACGGTGGTCGTCATCAGCCCGATCTGCTGCGCCGCCATTCCGCCGAAGAGGATGAGGCCGATGGCGCCGAAAGCGCGCCAGTGGCGAGCGGCAAGCTGCGCCGGCGCGCGCGCCTGTTCCATCAGCGCCAGCGGAAGCATGGCGAGCGTGGCGACGGCAAAGCGCAGGCCGACGAAGAGAAAGGGGCCGATCGCCTGCATGGCGGTCGACTGCGCGACGAAACCCATGCCCCACATGGCGCCGGCAAGCAGCAGGATGAGATTGGCGCGGGTACGGGACAAGGAAGGATACCGGAAGTCTGCGATGTGCCGCAGGTATCAGTGAGTGCCGGTGGATACGAGGCCCTTTGGCCGCCAAAGAATGATGCCAGCGACGGTCGTCACGGCGATTTGATACCGCGCTCCCACCGGCCAGCCTATAATGCCGCAAGGGTAGGCGGCCGATGATGGAGGAATATACATGCGTCGTCAGGTGTTGATGGCCGGTATCGCACTTTCGCTCGCCCTGCCGCTGTCCGGCGGTGGGGCCCTTGCCGCCTCGGACAGCCCGCCTCCCAATTGCGCCGCCGGGAAAGCGTGGGACGAGGGGTCGCAGAAATGCGTCGACAAGAGCAGCCTCAACGATCACGACCGGGTCTACTATGAAGGGCGGATGCTGGCGAAAGCCGGACGCTACGGCGAGGCGATCGTCGTGCTCTCGTCGATCGCAGGCGGCGGGGATCCGCGCGTGCTCAACTATCTCGGCTATTCCCATCGCATGCAGGGCCGCATTGAGGTCGGCCTCGGTTACTACGAGGAGGCTCTTCGCGTTAACCCCGACTTCACGCTGGCGCGCGAGTATATGGGCGAGGCCTACCTGCAGAAGGGCGATGTCGCGGCGGCGCAGGCCCAGCTTTCCGAAATCGTCACGCGTTGCGGCACAGCCTGCGACGAGTACGCCGAACTGAAGACGCGCATCGACGCCTACCTGAAGGAAATCTGACCTCCAGTTGCGGGCGGGCACGATCGGTGCGTTGACGGGCAGGCCGCGCGGCCTGCCCGTTTCAGTTTGCGCGCGTGCGGAAGCGGGCCGGCGCCAAGATTTTTCGTGAAATGCGGCATGGAGTTGCTATATTCAACGCGAGAGTGTCGGAACGTGTCCGTTGGCCTCGGCTCGCGGACCGTTTTCTTTTTGTCCCTCCCCTGGAGGGAAATGCATGGAGAGGTGCTGCACTATGAACAAGGTTCCCATGACGGCTGCTGGTTTCGAGGCCCTCAAAGAGGAACTGCGGATGCGCCAGCAGGAGGAGCGTCCGCGCATCATCGAGGCCATCTCAGAGGCGCGCTCGCACGGCGACCTGTCGGAAAATGCCGAGTATCACGCGGCCAAGGAGGCCCAGAGCCTCAATGAAGGGCGAATCGTGGAACTCGAGGACTTCATCGCGCGCGCCGAGGTGATCGACGTTTCCAAGCTGAGCGGCGACAAGGTGAAATTCGGCGCCACCGTCGTACTGGTCGACGAGGACACCGAGGAAAAGAAGACCTACAAGATCGTCGGCGATACGGAAGCCGACGTGAAATCCGGCCGCATCTCCATCTCGTCGCCTATCGCTCGCGCGCTGATCGGGAAGGAGGCTGGTGACGCCATCGAGGTCAACGCGCCGGGCGGCGCGCGCGGATACGAGATTCTCCGCGTGGAGTTCGTCTGAGATCAGACGAATTTCTAGTGCGCGGTCTGGTCGCCGATCGCGACCAGGCCCTCGTCCTTGACCTGGCGGATGGTGAGCGCGGTACGCACGGTATCGACGTTCGGCGCGGAGGTCAGTTCCTCGATCACGAAGGACTGGAAGGTGGTGAGGTCGCTCGCGACGCAATGGAGCAGGAAGTCCGAATCGCCTGAAACCATCCATGCGCGCCGCACAATGGGCCAGTTGCGCGTTTTTTCGGCGAAGGCCTTCAATTCGGCCTCGGACTGGTGGTGCAGCCCGATCTGGCAGAACGCGACGACATCCATGCCGAGCATCGGCGCGTTGAGAAGGGCGCGGTAGCCCTTGATCACGCCTGCTTCCTCCAGCCGCTTGACCCGTCGCAGGCAGGGCGGTGCAGAGATGCCGACGCGCCGAGACAGCTCGACATTCGTCATCCTGCCGTCATCCTGCAATTCGCGCAGGATCTTCCAGTCGATCGCGTCGAGGTCGGCCTTGAGGCTCATATGCTCTCCGGTCGCGGCGGCGCCGCGCGATTCCTTCGCGCCGGACCCTAAGCTATCGGCCGCGATTGGAAAAGCGATCTCGAAAGGCGGATCGGGGCGCAAATTTGCCGCGGCGGCATAGCTGTGAGAAAGGCAAGCCAAGCCTTGCAGAATATGCATAGCAGCACTTACATCGTATAAGATTATGCCGGCGCTCGCGCACGGCGCCATTCGCCGCGCGAAGTTACGCGGGCCAGGCCTTCGAGAGGTATGCCAGAAATGACGAGCCGCCACGCTCCCGTCCTGATCATCGGTTCCGGGCCGGCCGGCTACACAGCCGCGATCTATGCCGCGCGCGCCATGCTCAAGCCGGTGCTGATTGCCGGCATGCAGCAGGGCGGTCAGCTCACCATCACCACCGACGTCGAGAACTATCCCGGCTTCGCCGACCCGATCCAGGGGCCGTGGCTCATGGAACAGATGGCGAAGCAGGCGGAGCATGTCGGCACCGAGATCGTGCATGACCTCATCGTGGAAGCCGACATCGACGCGCGGCCGTTCCGGCTGAAGGGCGATTCCGGCACGGTCTATACCTGTGACGCGCTCATCGTCGCTACCGGCGCGCAGGCCAAGTGGCTGGGCATCCCCTCCGAGCAGAAATTCCAGGGCTTCGGCGTGTCGGCCTGCGCCACCTGCGACGGCTTCTTCTATCGCGGCAAGGACGTTGTGGTGATCGGCGGCGGCAATTCGGCCGTGGAGGAAGCGCTCTACCTGTCGAACCTGGCGCGGCACGTGACGGTCATCCACCGGCGCGACGAATTCCGCGCCGAGCGCATCCTACAGCAGCGGCTCTTCGCCAAGGAGAATGTCACGGTCCTGTGGGACACGGTCGTGGACGAGATCGTGGGCAGTGAGGGCAAGCCGCCTCTGCCCGCCTCAGTCAACGGAATCAGGCTGAAGAACCGGCATACCGGCGAGACGACCGAGATGCCGATCGACGGCGTCTTCGTGGCCATCGGGCACGCGCCCGCCGTGGAGCTTTTCGCCGGCAAGCTGAAGCAGAAACCGAACGGCTATCTGTGGACGGCGCCCGATTCGACCAAGACCGACGTGCCGGGCGTCTTCGCCGCCGGCGACGTGACCGACGACATCTATCGGCAGGCGGTGACCGCCGCCGGAATGGGCTGCATGGCGGCGCTCGAGGCAGAGAAGTATCTGGCAGAACTCGACACACACAGGCAGGCCGCCGAACAGGCGGCGGAATAAGAGGCCGCCCCCTCGAGGGGCGGCCCTATAACGAGGGGAACGACATGTCTCTGGACTGGGACAAGCTGCGCGTGTTTCACGCGGCCGCTGAGGCCGGCTCCTTCACGCATGCCGCCGAGACGCTGCACCTTTCGCAATCGGCAATCTCGCGGCAGGTGAGCGCGCTCGAGCAGGAGGTGGGAGTAGCGCTGTTTCACCGCCACGCGCGCGGACTGGTGCTGACGGAGCAAGGCGAGATGCTCTACCGAACCGCCCACGACGTCATGATGAAGCTGGAGAGTGCGCGGCTGCGGCTCACCGAGGCCAAGGACAAGCCCTCCGGCATGCTGCGCGTGACGACGACTGTGGGCCTGGGCTCCACGTGGCTGGCCGAACGGCTGCCGGAGTTTCTTGAACTCTATCCCGATATCCAGATCCAGCTGATCCTGGCGAACGAGGAGCTGGACCTCACCATGCGCCAGGCCGACTGCGCCGTCAGGATGCGCCAGCCGCAGCAGCCGGATTTGATCCAGCGGCGGCTGTTCACCGTGCATTTCCACCTCTACGCGGCGCCCGTCTACGTCAACAAGTACGGCAAGCCGGGCTCGGTCGCCGATCTCGACAAGCACCGCATCGTCACCTTCGGCGAGCAGGTGCCGATCCATCTCTCCGACATGAACTGGCTGGAGACGGCGGGGCGCGCGGACGGGTCCAAACGCCAGCCGACGCTGCAGATCAACAACATCCAGTCCATCAAGCTCGCCGTGCAGCGCGGTGCCGGTATCGCCATGCTGCCCGACTACATGGTGGAGAAGGACTCGGGCCTCGTGCAACTGCTGCCGGAAACCGAGGTCCCGTCATTCGATACCTACTTCTGCTATCCCGACGCGATGAAGGGACAGGTGAGGCTTCAGGTGTTTCGCGATTTCCTGATCGGCAAGGCGCGCAGTTGGGCTTACTGATTCGCTCCTTCCAGCGGCGGAAGGTGGCGGCGGACTTAATTCACGATCCGCCGGAGGTCGTCTTTTTAATCGATACAACGCTCGATTTTGCGGCAAATGCTTCCACATCAATCATTTAACATGTCATGCATTTCTGCATAGGAGCATTGCAAAAGCACATGCTTGTTATTTGGGCGGCGATTGCCCATATCAGGATCACTCCCGGACGCGTTCCTCCTCCCATTAGCGTCCGCGAGTGTTCCCCTCTGGAGGTTTTGCCTAGCGGCATCTTCCAAAAACTCAGCCGGATCTTCGCGATCCGGCTTTTTTCTTTTTCGGCTCCGAGAATAGGCTCAAGCGAACGGCGCCCGCTGCTGGCAGGCGCCGCCCGATTACCTTGATGCTATGCCGCCTTGCCCTGGCGGTTCATCACCTCGTCGGCCATGCGCCCGGTCAGTTCCGCCATGTTGTCGAATCTCGCACGGTAGGTGGCGACGCCGGCCGTCGCGGACCGCAGGTCGACGATCAGGTTGCCGATCTCGGCCTGCGGCATCAGCGCCTCGACCACGTCCCAACCGTCCCAGTCGGGGCGGGCGTCGAAGCCGAGGATCTGGCCGCGCCGCTGCGGCACGATCGCCGTTACGCGCGCAGTGGCATCGGACGGCGTGAAGATCTCCACCTTGAAGATCGGCTCCAGCAGCACCGGCGAGCACTGGGCCATGCCTTCCTTCATGCCGATGCGCGCGGCCTGCTGGAACGCCATGTCGGAGGAATCGACCGTGTGGTAGGAGCCGTCGGCCAGGTTGACGGCGACGTCGACCACCGGGAAGCCGAGCGGTCCCGATTTCAGATATTCCTGTATGCCTGCCTCGACCGAGGGGATGTACTGCTTCGGCACGACGCCGCCGGTAATCGTGTCGGTGAACTGGAAGCCGGAGCCGCGCGGCAGCGGCTTGATGTCCAGCACCACGTCGCCGAACTGGCCGTGGCCGCCCGACTGCTTCTTGTGGCGGCCGCGCTGGGTGACCGACTTCTTGATCGTCTCGCGATAGGGGATCGTGGGCGGATAGGACTCGACGGGAATCTGGTACTTGCCCTCGAGCCGCTCGACGGTGACGCGCAGGTGCATCTCCCCGTGTCCCGACAGTACGGTCTCTCCGGTGTCCTGGTTGTGCTCGATGACGAGCGAGGGGTCTTCCTGCCCGAGTTTCTGCAGCGCGGCTGAAAGCTTCACGTCGTCCTTGCGCTCGCGCGGCTTCAGGGCAACCGCGTAGACCGGCTGCACGAACTCGATCTCGGTCAGCCGCTTGGGCGCGCCCTTGCCCCCGGCCAGCGTGTCGCCGGTAGCGGCTTCGTCCAGCTTGCCGAGCGCCACCGTGTCCCCGGTCGAAGCCGAGGACAGCTTGGACTGCTGCGACCCCAGCATGCGGTAGATGCCCGAAACCTTGACCGTCTGGCCGGCAGATGTCGTCAGCTCGGCGGCATCCTGCAGCGGGCCGTTGAGGATACGGGCGATCGAGAGCTTGCCGCCGTGCGGGGTGTGCACGGTCTTCATCACCTGCGCGACCGTTCCGGAGGCCGCGACACCCAGGCGGGACCTCGTCTCCTCGATGTCGGGCAAATCGTGGCGGATCGTCTTCAGCAGCCGTAGGATGCCGTTGCCGTGCTCGGCGGATCCGATCAGCACCGGGATCAGCGAGCCGTCGCGGATATCGGCGGACAGGTCGTCGAACACCTCGTCACGCGGCGGCTCGATCTCTTCCAGCAGTTGCTCCATGAGCGTGTCGTCATGGTCGGCCAGGCGCTCCAGCATGGAGAAGCGGGCCTCGATCTCGCGCGCCTTCTCGTCGTCGGGAATGGCGCTCACCTCGCTCTCGGCATGCTCGCGCCAGACATATGCGCGCTCCAGCGCGAGATCAATGGAGCCGACCACGATACCGTCCCTGCGCAGCGGGATCTGGCGCAGCAGCAGCGGCGTGCGGCTGGCCGGCTGCAGCAGCTTCAGCGTGTCGCGCACGCCGGCCTCGGACTTCTCCACCTTGTTGAGGAAGAGCACGCGGGGGATCGCCAGTTCCTCGAGCCGGCGCATAATGAGCTGGAGCGCGGGGATCTTCTTCTCGTCGGCCTCGGCCACCACGACCGCCGCGTCGCACGCGGCGAGGACCGGGTCGGTCTCGGCGGCGAATTCGATCGAGCCCGGGCAGTCGGCGAAGGTGATCTGCTCGCCCATGAAGTCGGTCGTAGCGAAGCTTGTCTCCACGCTCATGGCGTGGGCCCTGGCCTCGGGCGAATTGTCGCCCACCGTGTTGCCGGACGAGACCGGGTTCTGCCGGGGGATTGCGCCCGTGCGGGCGAGGATGGCTTCAAGCAGCGTTGTCTTGCCGCTTGCAAACGGGCCGACGATGGCGATGCATTTCGGCCCCTTGCGTCGTTCTCCTGCGCGTTTTCCCATGATGACTGGCCTTTCCTCTCGATGGTTCCCCCAAGGGTACGCATGAGCGGCGGCCGGCCTTCGGCCGTCGCATGGCCGCGACGGCTCTCAGGGCCGCTGGAAGGCCATGGCGCATCGAAACACGGGAAAGAAGACAGGGCAAGCGCAACCTTGCGCAGGCATGCTGAAGCCTGCCGCCGGCTCAAAAATGCCCGGCGCCACCGGGCATTTTTCGGGCCGCGACTAGCCGGCTCAGCCGAGCGACCCGGTGAAGCGCTGGATGCGGATGCAGGCCTCCTCCAGCAGTTCGTCCGACGTTGCGTAGGAGATGCGGAAGTTCGGCCCAAGTCCGAACGCCGAGCCGTGCACCACGGCGACGCCCTCGGCCTCCAGCAGCTCGGTGACGAAATCCTCGTCGTTGGCGATCACCTTGCCCGAGGGCGCCTTGGCGCCGATCAGCTTCTCGCATGAGGGATAGACGTAGAACGCGCCCTCCGGCACCGGGCAGGTGATCCCCTTCGCCTGGTTGAGCATCGACACGACGAGGTCACGGCGGCCCTGGAAGATCGTCTTGTTCTTCGCAACGAAATCCTGCGGGCCGTTGAGCGCCTCGACCGCCGCCCACTGCGCGATGGAGCAGGCGCCGGACGTCTGCTGTCCCTGGATCATGTCCATCGCCTTGATGAGCTGGATCGGGCCGGCTGCGTAGCCGATGCGCCAGCCGGTCATCGCATAGGCCTTCGACACGCCGTTCATCGTCAGCGTGCGGTCGTAAAGCGCCGGCTCGACCTCGGCGATCGTGCGGAAGACGAAGTCGCCATAGGTCAGGTGTTCATACATGTCGTCGGTCAGCGTCCAGACATGCGGGTGCTTCATCAGCACCGCCGCCAGCGCCTTCAGTTCGTCGCCCGTGTAGGCTGCGCCCGACGGGTTGGACGGCGAGTTCATGATCAGCCACTTGGTCTTGGGCGTGATCACCTTCTCCAGTTCGGCCGCGGTCAGCTTGAAGCCGTTGTCGATCGAGGTCTCGGCGAACACCGAGGTGCCGCCACACAGCGCCACCATCTCCGGATAGCTCACCCAGTAGGGGCGGGCGATGATGACCTCATCGCCCGGGTTCAGCGTCGCCATCAGCGCGTTGAACAGGATCTGCTTGCCGCCGGTGGCGACGATGGTCTGCTCCGGCTTGTAGTCGAGGTTGTTCTCGCGCTTGAACTTGGCCGCGATCGCCTCGCGCAGCGGCGCGATGCCCGACACTGGGGGGTACTTGGTTTCGCCGCGGCGGATCGCCTCGATGGCCGCGTTCTTGATATTGTCCGGCGTATCGAAGTCCGGTTCGCCGGCACCCAGCGCAATCACGTCGCGGCCTTTCGCTTTCAGCTCGCGCGCCATCTGCTGGACCGCGATGGTCGCGGAAGGCTTTACGCGTGAAAGGGCGTCGGCAAGGAAGGCCATGACGTGTCGTCTCCGTTCGGGTGATGCCCATGCAGGCGGGCGCGGGCTTATTGTCGCATCGCGCGGCGTTTCGCAAGGATAACCGCGCGTTCGGCCGCATTTATCGAAAAGTTGTCGTGTTAATTGTCGGGCAAGCCATTCTCTGCCACAATAGGCCAACACGTTCTGGAGCAATCCGGAGTTTCCCAGCTTGTCGCGCAGCGTCGGCCTCGCACACATCGTCCGGCAGGATGACGGCACCTCCACCGGAGTGTGGGGTCCTTATACGCTGAAAAGTGCCTTTCAGCCGATCTTCGCCTTCAGGGGCGGCCGCTTGGAACTCACGGCCTTCGAAGGGCTGATCCGGCCGTTCCGCGAGGGCAACGGCGTGTCGCCGGGCGTCTTCTTCACCAGCGTTCCCGCCGCCGACAAGCTGCATGTCGAGACGCTGACGCGGACCCTGCACCTGCTCAATGCGGCCGCCTGCCTCGACCCGCGCGCGTCGGTGTTCATCAACTTCGATCCGTCGCTCTTCTGCGAGCCCGCCGTCGCCCGCAACGCGCTGCGCGACATGCGGCTCGTGCTGCACGAGGCCGGAATCGACCCGGCCCGCATCGTCTGCGAGGTGACCGAGCAGCGTACCGCCTCGGAAGTCGCTCTGCACTCCTTCGTGCGCGAACTGCGGGACCATGGCTTTCGCATCGCCATCGACGACTACGGGGCGGAGGAATCGGGCATCCACCGGATCAACCAGCTGCATCCGGATATCGTGAAATTCGACGCCCACTGGATTTCGCGGCTGATGAGTTCAGGGCCTGGCTTCGCGCTGCTGGAGACGATGGTCGAGGAATTCCACAGGCGCGGGATTCTCAGCCTGTTCGAGGGCCTGGAAGAGCCCTGGCAGCTCGAACTCGCCGAGAAATGCCGCGTCGACATGGTGCAGGGATATGTCCTGGCCCGCCCCGAGATCGCACCCGCGAATTTCGGCGCGTTCCAGCGCGCGGCCGCGGTGTCCCCGCTTGCAAACGAAGTCGCGCCCGCGACGCAGCCCACCCAGGCGCAGGCGCCGGCAAAGCCGAGACCGGTGGCGAAGCGCCCGGCTTTCGGCCATCGCGGCCTGAGCTAGGCCGGACTAATCCCTCAGCGTTTCCCCAAGGGGAGCTGGCGCGATCCGCGTCAAACTTTCCGGTTGCGGTCGGCAAATCGTAACAAAACGGTTGTCCGGCTGTCACATCCGCCCGATACTCGCTCTCGCGGAAGTCCAACCTTTCGCCAACGATACGGGAGCGAAAACAATGAAAATACCAGGCTTTGTGCCGGCCCTCACCGCAACGATCACCCTTCTTTCGACATCCGCCGCCTTCGCAGTCACCGAGATCTCGTGGTGGCACGCGATGACGGGCGCCAACAACGAGGTGGTCGAGACGCTTTCCAAGGAGTTCAACGAGAGCCAGAGCGAATACAAGGTAACCCCGGTATTCAAGGGTACCTATCCGGAGACGCTCAACGCCGGCATCGCCGCGTTCCGCGCTCAGCAGCCGCCGCACATCCTGCAGGTGTTCGACGTCGGCACCGGCGTGATGATGGGCGCCGAGGGCGCCGTGAAGCCTGTGGCCGAGATACTCTCGATGGGCGGCAAGGCGTTCGACAAGAGCGAGTACCTGCCGGGCATCGTCGCCTACTATTCGAAGCCGGACGGCACGATGCTGTCCTTCCCCTACAACTCCTCCTCGCCGATCCTCTATTACAACAAGGATATCATGGAGAAGGCGGGGCTCGACGCCGAGAACCCGCCCAAGACCTGGCCGGAAGTGTTCGAGGCGGCGCGCAAGATCAAGGAAAGCGGTGCCGCGCCCTGCGGGTTCACCTCCACCTGGCTGACCTGGATCGGCCTGGAGAATTTCGCGGCCTGGAACAACCTCCAATACGCCACGAACGAGAACGGCCTCGCCTCCACCGATGTCGAGCTGACTGTCAACACCGAGCCTTTCGTGAAGCACTTCCAGAACATCGCCGACCTCGCCAAGGAAGGCGTGTTCCGCTACGGCGGGCGCACCTCCGAGGCCAAGCAGCTCTTCCTGGCCGGCGAATGCGGAATCTTCACCGAGTCGTCGGGCGGGCTGGGCGACGTCATCAAGTCCGGCATGAACTACGGTCTCGGGCAGCTCCCCTATTATCCCGACCTGGAAGGCGCGCCGCAGAACACGATTCCCGGCGGCGCCAGCCTCTGGGTATTCGGCGGCAAGTCCGACGAGGAGTACAAGGGCGTCGCGGCCTTCTTCAGCTTCCTGTCGCAGACAGAAATCCAGCAGCGCCTGCATCAGGTGTCGGGCTACCTGCCGGTGACCCTGGCGGCCTACAATGCGACCAAGGAATCCGGTTTCTACAACGAGAATCCGGGCCGCGAGATTCCGATTACGCAGATGATGGGCAAGGAGCCGACCGCCAACTCGAAGGGCATCCGCCTCATCAACATGCCGCAGGTTCGCGACATCCAGAACGAGGAGTTCGAGAAGATGCTGAACGGCGAGCAGACCGCCCAGCAGGCGCTTGACAACGCCGTCGCCCGCGGCAACGCGGCCATTCAGGAAGCCCTCGGCAACTGACGAAAGCCGGTCGAAGCAACCGTCCGCGTGTCTCGCGCGGGCGGTTCGCGCCATGCCGAGGAAGGCCCATTGTCCCCACGTGTCGTCTTTCCCAACAAGGTACTGCCCTACGCGCTGCTTCTGCCGCAGCTGATCATCGTGGGCATCTTCTTCTACTGGCCGGCAAGCCAGGCGCTGTACCAGTCGGTGCTGCGCGAGGATCCGTTCGGCCTCAGGAGCACCTTCGTCGGCCTTGCCAACTTCCGGCGAGTCCTTGCCGACCCCAACTATCTCAACGCGGTCGAGGTGACCGCCATCTTCTCCGTGGCGGTCGCCTTCCTCGCCATGTCGATCGCGCTGCTGCTCGCCGTCATGGCCGACAAGATCATCAAGGGCAGGGGCTTTTACCGCACCATGCTGATCTGGCCCTACGCGGTCGCCCCCGCCATCGCGGGCATGGTGTGGCTGTTCATGCTCAACCCGACGATGGGAACCTTCGCTTACATGCTGCGCTCCGCCGGCTACGCGTGGGACCCGCTGCTGCGCGGCGACCAGGCGATGCTTCTGGTCGTCGCGGCTGCTGCCTGGAAGCAGATCTCCTACAATTTCCTGTTCTTCGTCGCCGGCCTGCAGGCTATCCCCAGGACGCTGATCGAGGCGGCCGCGATCGACGGCGCCGGCGAGACCAAGCGCTTCTGGACGATCGTCTTCCCGCTGCTCGCGCCCACCACCTTCTTCCTGCTGGTGATCAACACCACCTACGCCTTCTTCGACACCTTCGGCATCATCCACGCGGTCACTGGCGGCGGGCCTGGCAAGGCAACCGAGACGCTGGTCTACAAGGTCTACAACGACGGCTTCGTCAACCTGATCCTGGGCAGCTCCGCCGCGCAGTCGGTGATCCTGATGGTGATCGTCATCGCGCTCACGGCCATCCAGTTCCGCTACGTGGAGAAGAAGGTGCATTATGGCTGAGGCGAGCGTGGAACGGTCCACCGCCGCCGTGCTCGGCCGGCGCGAGCAGGGCGCGATGCTCGGCATCAGCCGCGCTTCCCGCTACACGGCGCATGCGATCCTGATCCTCGGCGTCCTCATAGTCGCATTTCCGATCTACTATACGTTCACCGCCTCGACTCACTCGCTGCAGACGATCCTGCGCCCGCCGCTGCCGCTCACGCCCGGCGACCGGCTGTTCCAGAACTACTACGATGCGATCTTCGGCGGCATCGGCCGCATCGGCGGGGTCAGCGTCGACACGCTGCTGTTCAACACGACGGTGATGGCGATGGGGATCGCGGTCGGAAAGATCGTGATCTCGATCCTCTCGGCCTTCGCCATCGTGTTCTTCCGGTTTCCCTTCCGGATGCTCTTCTTCTGGATGATCTTCGTGACGCTGATGCTGCCGGTGGAGGTGCGCATCCTTCCAACCTACAAGGTCATGGTCGACCTCGGGCTGATCGACACCTATACCGGACTGATCCTGCCGCTGATGGCCTCGGCCACCGCGACGCTGCTCTTCAGGCAATTCTTCCTGACGATACCCGGCGAACTGGTGGAAGCCGCGCGCGTGGACGGCGCGGGGCCGTGGCGCTTCTTCAAGGACATCCTGCTCCCGCTGTCGAAGACCAACATCGCGGCGCTCTTCGTCATCATGTTCATCTACGGCTGGACGCAGTACCTGTGGCCGCTGCTGGTGACCAACCGCAACGACATGAACACCATCGTCATCGCGCTGAGGAAGATGATCTCGTTTGCCGATGCCGACACCCAATGGCACCTCGTGATGGTGACCTCGATACTGGCCATCCTGCCTCCGGTCCTGGTCGTGCTGCTCATGCAGCGGCTGTTCGTGAAGGGCCTCGTCGAAACCGAGAAGTGAGTGAAATCCGCCCATGGCGACAGTCGAACTCAAGGACGTCAGGAAGACCTATGCCGGCGGCATCGAGGCTGTGAAGGGCGTCTCGATCGCGATCCCGGACGGCCAGATGTGCGTGCTGGTCGGCCCGTCGGGCTGCGGCAAGTCCACCCTGCTGCGCATGATCGCGGGGCTCGAGGAGATCACGGCCGGAAGCGTGTTCATCGGTGAGACGATCGTGAACAAGCTCGGGCCCGCCGAGCGCGACATCGCCATGGTCTTCCAGAACTACGCCCTCTACCCGCACATGAAGGTCTACGACAACATGGCCTACGGCCTGCGCAACCGGGGCATGGCGAAGGACGACATCGACCGGCGCGTGCGCGAGGCGGCCGAAACCCTGGGGCTGGGCGAACTGCTGGAGCGCAAGCCGCGCGAGCTCTCCGGAGGCCAGCGCCAGCGGGTCGCGATGGGCCGCGCCATCGTGCGCAGCCCGCAGGCGTTCCTGTTCGCCGAGCCGCTTTCCAATCTCGACGCCAAGCTGCGCGGCCAGATGCGCATCGAGATCAAGAACCTGCAGCGCTCGCTTGGCGTGACCTCGGTCTATGTCACCCACGATCAGGTGGAGGCGATGACGCTCGCCGACGTGCTCGTCGTGATGAACCAGGGCGTGGCCGAGCAGATCGGAACGCCGATCTCGGTCTACGAGAAGCCGGCCAGCGTCTTCGTCGCGGGCTTCATCGGCTCGCCGGCGATGAACCTGATGGCGGCCGAGGTGGTCGGGCCGGGAAAGGGCCTGAACCTCAGTTCCGGAGGAACCGTGACGCCGCGCGAGATCGTGCTGCCCGATGCCGGCCGCGACGTCCTGCTGGGGGTAAGGCCCGAGCATATGACGCTGGTCGACGCGCTCGCCAACGCCGACTTCGAGATGAAGGTGACCGCTGTGGAGGCGCTCGGTGCCGACACGCTGGCGCACGGGTATCCCGCCGGCACAACCACGCCCGGCGACCTGCTTGTTGCGCGCCTGCCGGGTAGCACCCGCGTGCAGGCCGGCGATGTCCTGCCGCTGGCGATCGACCCTGGCGCGGCGCACCTGTTCGATGCGCGAACGCTGCGGCGCATCTGAGCAGACCGGCGCGCCTACAAAAAAGCGCCCGGCGGACCGGGCGCAGTTCACGGGAGACTTACGCGGGAGGAAAAGTCTTCAGGCCACCTCTTGCCAGACGGTGTCGGCGGTCGGGATCGGTTCGGACAAATGCTGGTCTTCCAGCAGGACCTCGTTCAGGAGATCGATGTCCACGTAGTAATACCGGGTGAGTTGCGCCGGTATGTCCTCGGAAGTGAAGCCGCGGGACAGCAGGAAGTCGACCGCGACGGAAATCTCGGCTCGTTCCGTGAGCCGCCGCTTGGCATTCTCGTCGAGCGCGTGGCGCATGCAGATCCCCCGATCTTGCAAAATCGACGCAAACAACAATTGCGCATGAGACCCGTTTCACGCGCACAAGACTGTTGGCCAAGGGGAAAGAACTTGAATTACGGCGCCCGCTGCTGATGCAGGCGATCCCCGAATCGCTGGAATCATTATGCCACGGGCGATTCAACTTGCAAGCGCATGCCGCAAGCCTCGCGCAAGCTTCGAGCGAGTCCCCTAGAAGACGAAGGAGGCCTGGGCCGTGTCGCGCGAGGGCACGCGGGCGCGCTCATGCGCGAGCAGGCGGGCCTTGGTGGCGGAGCCGCCGGGGGCCGAGAAACCGCCGAGCTTGCCGCCGGCCGCCACGATGCGATGGCACGGGATCACCAGCGGGACGGGATTGCGGCCGAGCGCCGCGCCGGTCTCGCGCGCCATGTCGGGGAAGCCGGCGCGCCGCGCCAGCTCGCCATAGGTCACGGCGTCGCCTTGGGCCAGGCCGCGCGCGGCGTCGTAGATGGCGCGGCGGAAACCGTCGGCGTCGGCGAGGTCGACCGCGACACCGGAAAAGTCGACCGTCTCGCC
Source organism: Pseudomonadota bacterium (assembly GCA_023435335.1). Taxonomy (GTDB): domain Bacteria; phylum Pseudomonadota; class Alphaproteobacteria; order Rhizobiales; family Rhizobiaceae; genus RCIO01. The sequence goes on along the minus strand of JAEYRU010000282.1, from coordinate 3,469 downwards.
GGACGCATAGCGGCGGATGGCGGCCACGATGCCGGCGACCACTGCAGGGAGTTCCGCCTCCCCGGCAAGTTCGGGGGGCGAGGCGGCGGCACGGCCAGCGAGCCGGCGCAGGGCTGCCGCAAGGTCCGGCTCGGGCAGCACGAGCCGCGTCAGGCCGGCCGCGCTCCAGGAGATGGCGAAGAAACCGAGCGGGGTTTCGAAGGCGAAGGAGGATGAGGGCGCCGGCATTGTCTGTCCAATCGAGGTTCGCCAAACCGCTGGCGCAAGCCTAGCACGCGGCACGGCGGTTTCGAAGCGGGAGCGGCCCATCTACTGCCGCCTGCCGCCATGCGGCCACCCGATTCCGGGCGGCACGCCTGCCGCAGTCTGCATGTTGTCGTCAAGCGTGAGGGCTTACCGCGCGGCGGCGGTTGCGGGAGCGGCGCTGCTCGGTTATTGAAGCAGCGGGTGGGACTAAATCAAACGCGAGGCAAAGGGTCTTGCCGATTTCCCCGAGATTGATCGTTTCCACAGCTGCGCTGCTTGCCGCGTTCGGCCTTGCCGGATGCACGACGAGCGGGATCGACGTCGGCGCCGAGATGCAGGCAGCCGCCGTCGCCGAGAAGCCCGTGGCCGATCCCGAAAGCCCCGAGGCGGTGGCCGAGGCCGAGAGCGTCGCCGATGGCGAGCAGCCGCAGGCGGCAGCGGTGGCGCCGCAAGACGCCGCGCCGGCAGGCGGCGCGACCGCGTCCGCGCCGGGGCCTGTCGCGGTAGCGGCTGCGTCCGCCAACCCGCCCGTACAGGTCTCCTCCTATGCCGGCCCGACGCCGACCTCGGCGGCCGATGCGGTGTTCGCCCCGGAAGGGCGCTTCGGGCCCACCAAGGTCGAGGCGCGCAGCCCCGAGCTGGACGCGCTGATCGCGCGCTACGCCAACCACTACCAGGTGCCGGAGGAACTGGTGCGGCGCGTGGTGAAGCGCGAGAGCACCTTCAACCCCGCCGCCCGCAACGGGCCCTACTGGGGGCTGATGCAGATCCTGCCAGCGACGGCGCGCTCGATGGGCCACGACGGCCCGGCTTCGGAACTGCTCGACGCCGAGACCAACCTGAAATACGCCGTGCGCTACCTGCGCGGGGCCTACATCACCGCCGGCGGCAATCACGACCAGGCGGTGCGGCTCTACGCGCGAGGCTATTATTACGATGCCAAGGCCAAGGGGCTGCTCGAGGAGACCGGGCTGCGCGGGCCGCGCAAGCGTATGGCGGAGGTGGCGCCGGTCGTCGCGGCCGCCGAACCCGAGTCCGAGGCGGTTGCGCCGCAGCCGCAGGTGCTCGCCAAGTCTGCCGCGCGGGCGATCCAGGCGGTGGCCGCGCCGACGGAGCCGCAGGCGGGTAACTGAGACGTCCAGCGCCGCTCGTCTTGACGGGGATCAAGGCCGCGGGCGCGGGCCGGGTCCATTATGACGTTTCCGAGCGGAGGCGCGCATGGGCAAGATCAACCGCGAGTGGCACCAGCATCACGTCATGCCGAAGAATGCGAGCGAGGACGAGCGCATCGCCTGGCACATAGAGCACGCCGAGCATTGCGGCTGCCGCGAGATCACCGGCGGCGTGGCCGAGCTGTTCCGCAAGCGCGGGATACCGGTGCCGAAGCGCGTGGGGGAGGGCGCGGGCGGACCCGCGCCCCGGCCTTCCTAGCGGCCGCTGGCCAGACGCAGCAGCTCGTGCCCCGACAGGCGACGCACGTTGTTGCCCGAGCGGCAGTCGTCGTTGGCGGGGTTGCCGTCGAGCCGGATGTCGGGATCGTATCCGATCGACAGCTCGACGCCGGGCGGGAACTCGTCGGCCGAGTAGAGGCTCATGCGGGTGGTCAGCGTGAAGCTCGCGCCAGGCGCGAGGCTGACGAAGTCGCGGCTGGCGACGGTCGCCGCCCCCCGCTTCAGGCCGGCCACCTGCTGGCCACGGCCCGAACTCCAGGCGGCGGCGCCGAGATTGCGGATCGTGCCGACGACGTCGAAGTCGTAGTGGCGGGCCGAACCCTCGCTGCGGACGCGGATGTTGGTGAGCCGGAGCTCGGCCGCGGCCGGGTCCGGACAGGCCAGCCGCAGCCTGTCGGGCGGCAGCTTGATCTGCGGCCCGGGCAACTGGGGCTTCAGCTTGCCGGGGTCGACCTGGATGGTCTGGGCGCTCGCCCCGGTGGCCAGCGCGGTCGCGGCGGCTGCCGCGAGCGCGGCGGTTCTGATGGTCTTCAACATTGGTTCTCTCCTCTGGATACGTTGCGTTCCAATGCAACGCGCCCTGTGTCGCCGGGCGGCGCTGAACGGAGGAGGAACCGGGCGTTCAGCGGAAGTTCACGTAGCGGAAGGTTGTCCGGAGCCGGTTACGCGGTTTTAACCGGCGGCGTGTAAAAGGGCAGCATGTTCAAGCTGTTCGCCAGATCCGCCAAGCCTGCCGCCGACGCGCCCGAAGCGAAGGACGCGCGCGATGTCGCCGAAGCGGCCGAAGCCGCCGGGGCGCCGAAGAAACGCTCGAAGCTGATGCTGGCGGTGCTGGCGACGGTGCCACTGGTGCTGGCGGGCGGCGGCTATGCCGGCTGGACGCTGTTTCTCGCCAATCCGGACGGGGCCGGCGAGGAGACCGCGCGAGCGGAGGCCGAGCAGCACGCGCCCGACCCGGTGGTGGTGGCGGCGCTGCCGACCGAACTCGCGGCCGAATCCTCCTACACCCACAGCTTCGCGCTCTCGGTGCTGATCCGCGAGAAATGCGGCGGCCGGCGCGCGCCCGCGCTGAAGGCGGCGAGCGAGGAGGAGGCGCGGAACGACGGCCTGCTGGTTCACATGTCGTGGGTGTCGGCGGCGCGGCGCGCCACGGCGCTGTCGGACAAGTCGTGCGGCTACCTGCTGGGCGAGGTCGCCAAGGCAGACGAGAAGGCCGCGATGGTGGCCGAGGCGAGGCTCGCGGCGGCAAAGAAGGCCGCCGACGGCGGGCACTAGGTTCCCGCGCCGGCCCGATCGTCACTCAGCCGGAAATCGCGTCGCCCTCGCGCCAGGCCCGGCGGCCCCAGTTGCGCAGGCGCATGCGCGGCGCGATCAGCGCGGCCACGAAGGGGGCCAGCGCGAAGCTGAGGAAGACCACGGCCGGGATCAGGAACTTGGCGTAGGGCAGCAGCGCCGGCACGGACAGCACCGTGATTGCGCCGGCGCCGAACAGCACGGCGTTGCACATCATCGCGCAGACGATCCGCAGCCAGGTGTCGGTTGCGAGCATCGGTCTCTCCAATTGTTGGTCCTTTCGGAAACGCCGTTGCGGGCAAGGCGTTCCCGGATGCCCGCTCACAACGTATCGGGAAAGGCAAGCGCGTAATCGGCGAGGGCATGGGCGTGGGCGAGAATGACGTCCACCTCGCGGATGTGTTTTCCATTCGGGACGGTCGGGTCCCAGACGGCCAGCCGGCCGCCATAGGGCGGTCCGCCGCGCAGCGGCGAGGTGC
>JAEYRU010000259.1 GCA_023435335.1 Pseudomonadota bacterium | reverse complement strand
CGGTCGCGAAGGGCGCGTCGGAGGCGCGGCCGTTGCGGATGAGGGCGATGCCCGCGTCCGTGCCGGTCAGGACGAGGGCGGCCGGCGTGGGGCGGGCGCAACCCTTGGCGCAGCCCGAGACGTGGATGGTGCTTTCGCCGACCAAGCCCGACTTCACCAGGCGCAGTGCGATGTCGCGGGTGGCGATCCTGCCGGACCTGCATGCCGGCGCGCCGGGGCAGGCGGCGAGCATGCGACGTGGATCGGCTAGCTCGACGATCAGACCGCGCGCTTGCGCGGTCTCGCGCGCCGCATGCGCGGCGTCTGCCGTGGCGCAGATCACGATCAGCGAACGCTGCGGCGCGAGGCGGATTTCGTCCGCTTCTACGGCGTCGAGGAACGCAGTCATCTCGCCGGCATGGATGCTGCCGAAGGGGAGAGCGACGAAGGCGGCGAAGCTGCCGTCGGTGAGGGGTAGGATGGCGGCGCTCCCTTCTCGGCTCCTTCGCCCAATGGGGGAAACCGAAACGCCAGCGGGGGGTGCGAAGGAACGCAGAGCGGCAAGCTCGCGCGTGACCGGCCTCAACGCTTCGCCGGCCAAATCGCGCCCCCGCGCCTCAGGGCCGAGCGCGGCAACCGCTTCAAGCACCGTGATGACGGCGGGCACCGCATCGCCGTCTTCAAGCGTGGCAAGCTGTCTCGCCGTCGCCGCGTCTCCGCCGATCGCCAGCCGCCAGCGGACATCGCTTCCGTCGCGTGTGGCAGTGAGGCGCACGTCGGCGAGGATGTCCGACATGCCGATGTTGCCGCCGCTGTCGACCACGACCGAGATCTTCGGCGCGAGGCGGCGCTGCAGGCCGGCCGCGGTGGTGGCCGCACGGATGGCGCGCACCAACGCAAGCGGATCGGCAATCTCGTCGGGGTCGAGCCCGGCGAGCGGCGAGGTCTCCACCGGAACGCCCTCGCGCAGCGGCAGGCCGAGCGCTGTGACATCCGCAGCGAGAATCGGGGCGGAGTCGGGGGTAAGGCCCCTGATCTGCAGACTGCCGCGCGCGGTCACGTCGACGATGCCGTTGCCGTGGCGCGCGGCCAGGGCGGACAAGGCACACAGCCTGCCGGGCGGGATGCCGCCTTCAGCGAGTGCTAGGCGTACAAGAAGGCCGTCGCCGGTCTGCATCGGGGTCGAAAGCGCGGGGCAGGCTCCGCGGCGCATGACGATATTCATGCTGCCTCCTGATCGCGGGCTTCCGCGATCAATGCGGCAAGCTCGGCGTCGATGGAGTTGCGCAGCGGATGCCACAGACCGCGCCGGCGCGCCGCCATCAGTCGCTCGGCGATGGCCCTGGCGGCGCCGGGATTCTCGTGCAGGATGAAGCCGCGCACGCGCGGGTCGCCAAGATAGGCGTCGTGTACGGCCTCGATCAGCCGTCCGGGGATTGCCTGCGTCGTCTCGGCGAATGCGACAAGGCGATCCACCGTTTCGGCGAATTCGGCGGCGCCGCGCGGGCCGTGACGCATCTGCCCTTCGATGAAACGCGGGTTGGTGGCGCGGGCGCGCACGACGCGGGTGACGGTCTCCGTCACCGACCGGGCACGGGGGCGGGCAGGGTCGGTCGTGTCGAGCGAGATGAGTTCGGCCTCGCCGCCGACCGCCGCAAGTGCTGCGGCGAACCCACCGATAAAGGCGGCGTCAGCGGAGCCGTCCAGCAGATCCCGGCCGGGATCGTCGCCGGAATGGATGAGCAGTTCGGCGCTCGCAACCCGCTCGGCGAAGGCGGCTGGCGCGGCAAAACCCTCGCCTTCCGCGCCGCCGAAGGCGTGGCTGGTCGCGGCAAGGTAGGCGCGGCCGATCTCAGCACGATCTTCCCAGGCTCCCGAGGCGAGCAGATCCTCCACACCGGCGCCGTAGGTACCGGGGGAGGAGCCGAAGACGCGGGCAGGGGTCGCGCCCTCTTTCCGCGCGCTTTGCGCCAGCGGGTTCTCGGCTCCTTCGCCCTCGCGCGCGGCCACCGCGCGGGCGCCCGCGTCGATCAGAGCGATCTGGGCCGGGAACATGTCCCTGAAGAGCCCGGAGATGCGGAAGGTCACGTCGATGCGCGGCCGCCCGAGGGCGGCGAGAGGCAGGACCTCGATGCCGGTCACGCGGCCCGTGGCGGCGTCCCACACCGGCCGGCAGCCCATGAGCGATAGCCCCTGCGCGATCTCCTCGCCGCCGGTGCGCAGGCTGGCGGACCCCCACAGGTCGAGGACCAGCGAGCGCGGCCAGTCGCCATGATCCTGGAGATAGCGGCGCAGCACCTCGTCGGCGGCCATCCTGCCGATCTCGAACGCCGTCGGCGTCGGCATGGTGCGCGGATCGGAGGCGAACAGGTTGCGGCCGGTGGGCAGCACGTCGGTTCTGCCTCGCGCGGGCGCGCCTGACGGACCCGGCGCTACATGGCGGCCGTCGAGCGCGGCGATAAGCGCGGCGCGCTCCCGCGCTGCGCTTTCCAGCCGCAGCGGATCGGCTTCACCGTCGGGGGCGCGTCCGAACACGTGCTGGCCGTCCCGGAGAGCAAAATCCTTGATGTCGCAGAGCCAGGCGTCGATGCGGCGCAGCGCCTCGTCCGGCGCGTCCGTTTCGGCAACGCCAGCCTCTCTCGCGAGGTCGGTCTGCTGCGCCGTCTCCACGATCAGTCTCGCCAGCCGGTCGCGGCGGCGACGGTCGAGCCCGTCGGCCTGGGCGTACTCGTCGACGAGCTGCTCCAGCTTCTGCTGCCCGGGCGACAAACCGGCTTCCGTCAGCGGCGGCGGCAGGTGCCCGATCGTGACGGCGGCGATGCGGCGCTTGGCGTGCGCGGCCTCGCCCGGATTGGAGACGATGAAAGGATAGACGACCGGAAGCGGGCCGGCGACGATCTCCGGAAAGCATACCGACGACAGCGCGACGGTCTTTCCCGGCAGCCACTCCAGCGTGCCGTGCGCGCCGACGTGGACGATCGCGTGGGCGTCGACGGTACGGCGCAGCCACCAGCCGAAGGCGACGAGTACATGGCGCGGCGGCAGGTCGGGCGAATGGTAGTCGGCACGGCGATCAGCGGAGCGACCCCTATCCGGCGCCAGCGCGACGGTGACGTTACCGAAGGTGAAGGCGCGGAAGGCGTGGCCTTCTTCGGGTGCCTCACCCCAGGTGGCGACCACCTTTTCGCGAATCTCTTCAGGCAGTTGTCCGAAAGCGCGCGCATAGTCGTCGAACGACATGCCGCACTGATTCAACTCCAGCATGCGCAGCAGGTCGCGCGCGGATTCGGGAATCCCTTCAACTGCGTAGCCCTCGACTTTCAGTTCGCGCAGCATTTCCAGCACGCTTTGCGGCACGTCCAGCCCGACCGCATAGCCGGTGCGGCCGGGAGCGTTGGGATAGTCTGGGATGAGGACGGCCAGCTTGCGCTCGGCGCGCGGCGTGCGCTGCAGGCGGACCATCGCCGCCACGCGGTCGGCGAGCGCTGCGATGCGGTCGGGCTCGGGCCGATTGCCCTGGGCGCGGAAGCCGAGTTCGGGGTTAGCCTCGCGCTCGGCCTTGAAGGAAATCGCCCCGGCGAGGATGCGCCCGTCAAGCTCAGGCAACACGACATGCATGGCGAGATCGGCGGGCGCCAGGCCCCGCTGGTTCTCCGCCCAGGCCTCGCGGCGCGTGGTCGCGACGATCGCCTGAAATACGGGCACGCCGGCGCGGTCGAACAGCGTCTCCGTCTCCGGCTCCGCGCCGCTGGCGAAGGCGGTTGCAGTGATGATCGCGGCCGGAGGATAGTCCGCCAGTGCCGTTTCGACGAAGGCGAGCGATTTCTTCTCTTTCAGGCTCGCGACGTAGATGGGGACAGGTGTCATGCCGCGCGCGGACAATGCCGCGCATAGTGCGTCGATCGGTGTGATGTCTGCCGCGAGCAGCATGGAGCGGTAGAACAGGAGGGGGATGAACACGGGGTCGGTGTCGGGTCTGGAGTCGAAAAGACGAGCGCCGCCAGCCGGAATGATTCCCCTCTCCGGCAAATAGAATCCCGCCTGTGGAACCGCGGTCGACGCTGCCTGCGACGTCTCGCCCCGCGCAAGGCCGGCCATCCGCTGCAGCAGCGCGCGCATGTTGTCCGGGCCGCCCTCGCGAAAGAACTCCAGGAGCGCACCGAGTTCCTCGCGCTTCAGCGTGGACGCTTCGATCAAACGTTCGTCCTGCTCGCGGCATTCTCCGGGCAGGAGCGCCAGGGCGATGCCTTTCTCGCGAGCGAGCGCCGCCAGCCTGTCGCAGCCGTAACGCCACCATTCGTAGCCGCCGAGGATGCGCACGAGGATCACCTTCGTATGTGCGGCGACGCTGTCGATCCAAAGGTCGACCGACATCGGGTGACGCAGGTCGCGCAGGCTGGCCAGCCGCAGTGAAGGCAGGGAGGCCTTCTCCGCTTCCCAGGCGGTGGCAATGCCGGCCAGGTCGCTGTCGGTGAATGACAGCGCCACCATCTCGGCCGGCGCCTGGCGCAGGTCCACCGGCTCGACCAGATCGTCGAGCGATGCCGAGGATGTGGCTAGAAGGTGCATTGTCCTCCCCTACGCGGGCCTGCCGGCCAGCTCGGCTTCGATTTCGGCGCGCCGAATACCCTTCTCGCCGATGACGACGAGGCGGCCGCTGCGCGCCTCGTCCGGTGTCCATGCGCGGTCGTAGTAGTGGTTCACGCGCGGGCCGACGGCCTGCACCAGAAGCCGCATCGGCTTGCCGGCGACGGGCACAAAACCCTTTATCCTCAGCACGTTCTCGGCTTCCGCTACGGAAGAGATTCGAGCCGACAGCTCCGCCGGGTCGGCCACTTCGGGGATGTCGAGGACAAAACTGTCGAACTCGTCATGCTCGTGATCGAGTTCGTCGTCGTGGTTGGTCTTGCGGTTCTCGATATCGTCCTCGGTGCCGACGCCGAGGCCGAGCACCACGCGCGGGTCGACCTTGCCGTCCCTGGCCGCCACCACGCTGACGGCTCGCGGCAGGTGGTTGGCGATCGTCTGTTCGGCGCGCGCGCGGCCGTCGGCGTCGATCAGGTCGCTCTTCGAAAGCACGATCAGGTCGGCGCAGGCGATCTGATCCTCGAACACTTCCTCCACCGGGTCGTCATGGTCGAGCGTCTCGTCGGCGGCGCGCTGCGCGGCGAGCGCGTCCATGTCGTCGGCGACGCGGCCTTCGGCAAGGGCGGCCCCGTCCACCACGGTGACGACGCCGTCCACCGTCACACGTCCCTTGACGCTCGGCCACTGGAAGGCCTGGACCAGCGGCTTCGGCAGGGCGAGGCCGGAGGTCTCGATGAGGATGTGGTCGACCCTGGGCGAGCGGGCGAGGATCTGGTCGAGCGCGGGTACGAAGTCGTCGGCGACGGTACAGCAGATGCAGCCGTTCGCCAGCTCGACGATGTTCTCTTCCGGGCAGGCCTCGACGCCGCAGCCCTTGAGGATATCGCCGTCGATCCCGACGTCGCCGAACTCGTTCACGATGATGGCGAGCCGCTTGCCGCCGGCATTCTCGATCAGGTGGCGGATGAGCGTCGTCTTGCCGGCGCCGAGGAAGCCGGTGACGACTGTGCAGGGCACGCGTTCGAGCGAAGCGGTCATTGATCGTCCTTCTGGGTATCGAATGAGGGCAGGTGGGCGAGCGTCGGTATGCGCGCGATCAGCCCGCGCTTGAGCGACTCGGGGCGCGCGCGGAACGGCATGAAGCCGTCGGTGGCTCCCGCATAAAGCAGCGCACCGGCGATCAGGTCGTCGGCGCTGTTCTCCGTCAATCCGCCAAAAACGTAGCTCCATGAGCCCTCGCGCAGCATGGCGGCGGAGATTCCGCGCTTGCAGTTGCCGAGGCAGGCGACCGCGGCCACGCGCAGACCGGTTCCCTCCGCTGCTGCAAGGGTCGCATCGGCGAGACGCGTCCCGGGACGCGGATACTCCTCGAGATTTTCGGGACCGCGACAGGAGTGGCAGACGACGATCGTTACCTCCGATGGGGCATCGGCGAGGCTTTCGCCTGCCGGCACGATCTCGCTCGCAGAGAAGTCGTCCGTCTTCAATTCGCGCTCCATGCCCGGGTTCACCCGCCGGGCGGCTGGAATGGATCTTCGACGGCAGGTCTCCTGGCTCGCGGGTCGCTGCCCGGCGCCGCCTTCCCGGAATACTCCAGTGGCTTGAGGCGCCTGGCTCGTCGCTCACAGTTGCGGGGACAGCTGCGGATTTGCGCCATTCCGGCCCGCACCGCATTCCCTCTTAGCTTCTTCCTTGCCGGAAGAAGACCGTCGGGACCTATCTATTCGTCGCCGCCATGCACTGTCAACGCGAGGCGCGCCCTCGCGTGTCGCATTTGCGATTGCGCGTGCGGCCGTTTCGGATAAAGGTGGTCATGTCGCCGGTCCCCGGAAGGGGCCATGGAGGGAATGCGGTGCGGGCGTTCGAGGCCCCATGCCGCGGCTGCCCCCGCAACTGTAGGCGGTGAGCTTTGCCCGATAGCCACTGGAGGGAACTCCGGGAAGGTGGGAGAAGCGTCGAACCGCGAGCCAGGAGACCTGCCGGCGACAGGACGCAACACCGGCGCCCTCGGGTGGAGGGCAGGAGGAACGAATGACCACAACGACCCGCACGCTCGGTACGACATCGTCGGCCAGTTCGCGACTGATGCAGCTCGCGCTTGCCGGACTGCTTGGCGTCTTCGTGATCGGTTTCGTCGGCTTCTCCCACGTGGAGGCCGCGCACAATGCCGGACACGACTACCGCCACTCGATGGCTTTTCCCTGCCACTAAGCATTCGCTGCAAGCGGGCAAGGGCGACAGCCGGCGCAGGGTAAGCGCGCCGCCATCTAAGCCCGCGGGCGGATGCCTTCGCAGCCAAGAGCGAGGGTTTTCAAATGAACGTATTTCGCAATGTCGTGTTCGTCGCGGCTCTGGCCGGACTGCTTGCCGGACTGCTGATGGCCGCAATGCAGGCCTATGCCACGGTGCCGCTGATCCTCGAGGCCGAGACCTATGAGGGTGGAGGCCATTCGCACGATCACGGGTCCGCCCCGGCCGAAGTGCACAGCCATGAGCCGGGTGCCGCCGCTCACAGCCACGATGAGGAAGGCTGGGCGCCGGCCGACGGATTCGAGCGCTTCTTCTTCACCAGCATGGCCAATATCGTGACGGCGATCGGCTTCGGCCTGCTGCTGGTTGTGGCCTCCGAGCTCGCCGGCGGTATCGCCGGATGGCGCCAGGGCATGCTTTGGGGGCTCGCCGGCTTCGCGGTGTTCACGCTGGCGCCGACGCTGGGGCTGCCGCCCGAACTCCCGGGAATGCCGGCTGCCGATCTTGCGGCGCGCCAGCTATGGTGGGTAGGGACCGCTGTCGCCACGGCCGCGGGCCTGGCGCTCGTCGCGTTCGGCCGCTCGGCCCTCTGGGCGATCGCGGGCGTAGCGCTGATCGTGGCGCCGCATCTCAGCGGCGCCCCCCAGCCGGACAGCCACGATTCAGCCGTTCCCGCCGAACTGCACCGTAGGTTCGTTGTCGCGACGACCGTCACCAGCCTTGTCTTCTGGGTAGTGCTGGGCGCATTCTGCGGCTTCTTCCGCCAGCGCATCGCAATTCCGGCCGCCGGGACGCGGGAAAGCCTTGCCTGAGCAGGAGAGCAGGGGGCGCCTGACCCTCGTTCTGGGTGGCGCGCGCTCGGGAAAGAGCAGGCATGCCGAGCATCTCGTCGAGCAGCAGCCCGCGCCGTGGAACTACGTCGCCACGGCGCAGGCGTTCGACGAGGAGATGCGCGACCGCATCGCGGAACACCGCACGCGCCGCGACGAGAACTGGCGCACCGTGGATGCGCCCCTCGACCTCGCAGGAGCCCTTCTGGACATACCGGACGGACAGCCGGTTCTCGTCGACTGCCTGACGCTCTGGCTCTCCAACCAGATGCTGGGGGAGTGGGACATCGAGGTGGAGTCGGCACGGCTGGTCGACATATTCGCCCGCCCGCGCGGCTCCTGGTTCGTGGTTTCCAACGAGGTGGGGATGGGCATCGTGCCCGACAATGCGCTCGGCCGCCGATTCCGCGATGCGCAGGGGCGGCTCAATGCCCGTGTGGCGGCGGTGGCCGACGAGGTGATCCTGATGGTCGCCGGGCTGCCGATCAAGGTGAAGTGACATGAGCGAGATTGCCGGCAAGGACGCGGAGCGTCATCGCGCCAAGATGGCGAAACGCAAGCAGGTGCAGGACGCGGAGGTCGCCGAAAAGACGATCGAGAAGGGGCTGCTGATCGTCAATACGGGCCCCGGCAAGGGCAAGACGACGGCCGCCTTTGGCCTCGCGCTGCGCATGCTAGGCCACGGGCGGCGCGTCGGCGTCGTCCAGTTCATCAAGGGCGGCTGGCAGACCGGCGAGCGCGACGCTTTCGCCGTCTTCGGCGACAAGGTGTCGTGGCACACCATGGGCGAGGGTTTCACCTGGGAAACGCAGGATCTCGCCCGAGACGTCGCGGCGGCCAGGCGGGCCTGGGGCAAGGCCCAAGAGCTGATGGCAGATCCCACCATCAGCCTGCTCGTGCTCGACGAACTGAACATCGCGCTGCGCTACGAGTACCTGCCGCTGGACGAGGTGGTCGCGACGCTGCGGGCCAGGCGGCCCGACCTGCATGTGGTCGTGACCGGCCGCAACGCCAAGCCGGCGCTGGTCGAGGCAGCCGATCTGGTTACCGAGATGGGCGCGACAAAGCACCACTTCTCCGCCGGGGTGAAGGCGCAGCAGGGAATAGAGTTCTGATGTCTCGCAAGTGGCGGGCGGCGCCCCTATCTGAAAGCTCAGTCCCGCGAGAGGATAACTGGGCCGATAAAATCGACACTGGTTGCATATCTGCTGCTTTGTCTGGGCCTGATAGGGTTCTGCGGTCTGCATCGTTTCTACACGGGCCGCTTCGCCACGGGACTTCTTTGGCTCCTGACGTTGGGCCTGCTCGGCATCGGCCAGATCATCGACCTATTCCTCGTGCCCTCGATGGTGCGAGAGGCCAATCTCGAAGCTCGGGTCGACCGGCTGGAGGGCCGTCGCGCCTGAGGCTTTCGGCCGTCGCATGACCGCCCGCGCGATCATGTTCCAGGGCACCGGCTCCGACGTTGGCAAGTCGCTGATCGTGGCCGGGCTGGCGCGGGCGTTTTCCAATCGCGGGATGAAAGTGCGGCCTTTCAAGCCGCAGAACATGTCGAACAATGCTGCCGTAACGATAGACGGCGGCGAGATCGGGCGGGCACAGGCGCTGCAGGCGCGGGCGGCGCGCGTGCCGCCCAGCGTCCATATGAACCCGGTGCTCCTGAAGCCCCAGAGCGAGACCGGCGCGCAGATCGTCGTGCAGGGCAAGGTCGAGGGTGTCGCGCGGGCGGCAGAATACCAGAAGCTCAAGCCTGGTCTCATGCCGCGCGTTCTCGAGAGCTTCCAGAGACTGAAGGCCGAGGCCGACCTCGTGCTGGTCGAGGGCGCAGGGAGCGCGTCGGAAGTGAACCTGCGCGCCGGCGACATCGCCAATATGGGGTTTGCGCGGGCGGCGGATGTTCCCGTCATCCTCATAGGCGACATAGACCGCGGCGGGGTGATCGCGAGCCTCGTAGGCACAAAGGCCGTGGTCGATCCGAGCGATGGCAACATGATCGCGGGCTTCATCGTGAACCGCTTCCGCGGCGACCCGGCGCTTTTCGCGGACGGGATGAAGCTGATCGCGGACAAGACCGGCTGGACGGCGATCGGACTTGTGCCGCATTTCGCCGAGGCCGCGCGCCTGCCGGCCGAGGACGCGCTGGCGCTGAATTCGGCGCCGACCCGCAAGCCGGGTGCGCGCGTGCGTATCGCGGTGCCGATCCTTCCGCACATCTCCAATTTCGACGACCTCGACCCGCTCGACGCCGAACCTGATGTGGAGGTCATGCGGGTGCGGCCGGGGACGCCGCTGCCGGCCGACGCCGATCTCGTCATCCTGCCGGGATCGAAGGCGACGATATCCGACCTCGCGGCGCTACGCCGGGCCGGGTTCGATATCGACATTCTCGGGCACGTACGGCGCGGAGGCAGGGTGCTCGGCCTGTGCGGTGGCTATCAGATGCTGGGCCAGCGGCTGCACGATCCGGAGGGGATCGAGGGCCTCGCGAGCAGCGTCGACGGGCTCGGCCTGCTCGACGTCGAGACGCGGCTGACGGGTGAGAAGCGGTTGGTCGCTGTCAATGGAGAGACGGCGACCGGCGAGCCGTTCACGGGTTACGAGATGCACATGGGTGGGACCGATGGGCCGGACTGCGCGCGGCCATTCGCGCGGGCGGCAGATGGGACGGCCGACGGAGCCGTTTCAGCCGACGGGCGGGTGATGGGTACTTACGTGCACGGGCTGTTCGCCGACGATCGGCAGCGCGCGGCGTTGATCAACGGGTTGGGCGGAACGGCGTCGGGCCTCGATTACGAGGCGGGTGTGGAGTCCGTGCTTGACGCACTTGCCGCACATCTGGAGGCGCATCTCGATGTCGACCGCCTGCTCACAATCGCCAGATAAGCAGCGCCAGCAGCCCGAACAGGACGATCAGCAGCGTGTCGGCCGCGCGGTACAGCGATAGCGCGCGGCGGATGTCGGCAGCGCTGGCTTCGCGTCGGCCCCAGCCCATGAAGTGGTCCTCGACGGTGACCCCGCCATAGGTGCGTGGGCCGGCGAGCGAAAGGCCCAGCGCACCCGCGAACGCCGCTTCCGGCCATCCGGCATTGGGCGAACGGTGCTTGCCCGCATCCCTGCGGATCGCGGCCCAGGCGGCCTGCGGGTCGGCGCCGGGCACGAACCAGGCCGCCGCCACAACCAGCAGCGCGGTCAGCCGCGAGGCGGGCAGGTTGATCAGGTCGTCGAACCGGGCCGAGGCCCAGCCGAAATCGCGGTGGCGCTCGGTCTTGTGGCCAATCATGGAGTCCGCGGTATTGACCGCCTTGTATATCGCGGCGCCGGGCAGTCCGAGCATCGCAAGCCAGAAGGCCGGCGCAACCACGCCGTCGGAAAAGTTCTCTGCCAGGCTCTCGATTGCAGCGCGCGAGACGCCAGCCTCGTCGAGCGCCTGCGGGTCGCGTCCGACGATCTGCGATACGGCCTGCCGGCCGGCGGCCAGTCCCTCGGTTTCCAGCGCCTCCGCGACCGCAGAGACATGGCTTTCCAGGCTCTTCTGCGCGATCAGGCTTCCGGCGATCAGCGCGAGCACCAGGAGTCCAAGCAGAGACCCGGCCAGCATCCCGTGCAGGATGCCTGCGACCAGCCCCGGCAAGACAACGATCACCAGCAATGCGACGACGCCTGCGGCGCGGCGTTCCCCCGGCGAGCGGATGCGGCGGTTCCAGCGCTCGTCGAGCGCGGCGGTCAGCGAGCCCACCCAGATCACCGGATGGCCGATTGCGGCGAGGAGCCGATCGGGATAACCGAACAGCCGTTCGGCGAGGAGTGCAAGGAAAGCGAGCGGGAAGGCCATGGTCGTGGTCTCTGAAGATCGAGTTGGCGCGGTGGTTGACCACGGCGGCAGCCTGGATCGGGCGCGTAGCCTGTTCCCGGGCGCGCCGGAGCCGTGGGTCGACCTTTCGACCGGCATCAACCCGCATTCCTATCCATATCGCAGCATCTCCGCCACCGCGTTTACACGCCTGCCGGAGCCCGAAACGGCAGCGACTCTGAAAGCCGAGGCCGCGGTCTGCTATCGTGCAGGCTCCGAAAAGACGGTTGTGGCAGCGCCCGGGACGCAAATGCTGCTGCCGCTGGTCATGTCGCTGGTTCCTCCCGGGCGGGCGGCGGTCCTGTCGCCGACCTACGCCGAACACGCGCGGACGGCGAGGCTGGCAGGGCACGTTGTGCATGAGGTTTCGGACGTGGCCGAACTGGGGGACGCCAACCTTGCAGTGGTGGTCAATCCGAACAATCCGGACGGCCGCATCATCTCCCGCGACGCGCTGCTTGAGCTTGCCGCGAAGCTGGCGAGAAAGGGCGGCCTGCTGGTGGTCGACGAAGCCTTCATGGATGTCGCTCCGGCAGAACACAGCCTGGCCGGCGACGTCGAAGATGCGCCCCTGGTTGTATTGCGGTCGTTCGGCAAGTTCTTCGGCCTCGCAGGCATCCGGCTCGGTTTCGCGATCGCATCGGAAGGGATCGCGGGGCGGCTGGATGCACAGCTGGGACCATGGGCCGTCTCCGGTCTCGCCGTCGAGATCGGGCTGCAGGGCCTGCGCGACGCGGCCTGGCAATCCGCCATGCGCGAGCGGCTTGAGGTGGAGAGTCAGCGGCTTGCCGATCTGATTCAGCGAAGCAAGCCAAGTGCTTCCGGGGGAACGACTCTTTTCCGATTCATGCGCCACCCCGAAGCCCGCCGCATATTCGACACGCTCGGACGGCAAGGCATTCTCGTGCGTGCCTTCGACCGCGATCCGGAGGCGCTGCGTTTCGGGTTGCCGGGAAGCGAGGCGGAATGGACTCGCGTCGAGGCGGCGCTCGCGCTATGGTTGCATCGCTGACGGATACGAGGACCGATGATCTACGTCTGCTCGCTTTCGCGGCTTGAGGAAACGCTGGCGCTTGCCGGCGCCGAGCGGGTGATATCGCTGTTAGCCGCCAACACGATGTTCAACCGCCCGCGGGGTATTCGCGCGGAAAACCACCTTCTGCTCTCGATGCACGACATCGTCGACGTGCAGCCCGACATGACCCCGCCCGGTACGGAGCATGTCGAGCAGTTGCTCGATTTCGCCCGTTCATGGGACCGCGGGCGACCGCTCGTCGTCCACTGCTATGCGGGCATCAGCCGCTCCACCGCGGCCGCCTACATCATATCCGCCATGTTGGCGCCCGACCGCGACGAGAATGAACTCGCGCAGGCGCTGCGGCGGGCGTCCCCCTCGGCGACACCGAACCAGCGGCTGGTGGCGATCGCAGATGACCTGCTCCGCCGCGATGGGCGAATGACCGCGGCCATCGCTGCCATCGGGCGCGGGGCGGATGCCTTCGAGGGCACGCCGTTCGCATTCGCCATCGACCTGGAGCCCGACGTCGCCGGTGCGCCGCGAATGATCGCGGCACGCACGGGCGGCTGAGCCCACCTCAAGCGCTCTCGCCGGCTCGCGCGGCGAAGAAACGCGATGCGGGATTGACCGCGCACGGCCGACGCGGCTTTCTTGCTGGACGCCGCGCCATGCGGGCCGAATCGTGGAGCGCCAGTTGGCCGAGATATTGACGCAGAATGTATTCTCGCAGGTTGCGGCGCTGCTTCTGCTTGCGTCGGCACTGGGTTTCGTGGGCATCTTACTGCGCCAGCCGCTGATTGTGAGCTTCATCGCAGTAGGGCTGATCGCCGGGCCGTCCGGCCTCGACCTGGTTCATGCCGAAGCCGAGATCGAACTGCTGTCGGAACTCGGCATCGCGGTTCTGCTGTTCCTTGTCGGCCTCAAGCTCGATGTGAACCTCATCCGCTCACTCGGCGCGGTGTCCCTGATGACCGGCCTTGGCCAGGTACTGTTCACCTCGGTATTCGGCTACCTGATCGGGTTGGCGCTCGGCTATTCGAGCCTGGAAAGCGTCTACGTCGCGGTCGCGCTGACGTTCTCCAGCACGATCATCATCGTCAAGCTTCTGTCGGACAAGCGCGAGATCGATTCCCTTCACGGGCAGGTGGCGCTGGGCTTCCTGATCGTGCAGGACCTTGTGGTCGTGCTTGCCATGATCGTTCTGTCCGCCATCGGCATCGGTACGGCGGCCGGCGATGGCACGACGGGCCAGCTGCTGATGGTTCTGGGCAGCGGCCTGGCGCTTGTCGTGCTCGTCATAGTCTTCGCCTCGTTCATCGCCGATCCGCTGACCGAGCGAATGGCGCGGGCGCCCGAATTGCTGATCTGCTTTTCGATCGCGCTCGCGGCGATCTTCGCCGCGCTCGGCGATTTCGCCGGTTTCGGCAAGGAACTGGGTGGCCTCATGGCCGGCGTTGCGCTCGCTTCCACACGTTATCGCGAGGCGATCGGCTCGCGGCTGGCGCCGCTGCGCGATTTCCTGCTGCTTTTCTTCTTCGTCGCACTCGGGTCGCGACTGCAGCTCGACCAGCTGGGGGCGAGCATGTTCTCCGCCATCGTGTTCTCGGTTTTCGTGCTGATCGGCAATCCCCTGATCGTGCTGGCGATCATGGGGGCGATGGGTTTCCGCAAGCGCACCGGCTTCCTGGCCGGCCTTACCGTGGCCCAGATCAGCGAGTTCTCGCTGATCTTCATCGCCATGGGCGTGGCGATCGGCCATGTCTCGGACGACGCGCTGGGCTTGGTGACGCTGGTGGGGATGATCACGATCGCGCTCTCCACGTACATGATCACCTACTCGCACCAGCTCTATGCGATCTGCGAACCGTTCCTCGGCATGTTCGAGCGGTCCGTGCCGAGCCGGGAAGTGGAGGGCGACCACAAGGGGAAGGGGCGGCACGACATAGTCATATTCGGTCTCGGACGCTTCGGCACGGCGATCGGCCTGAGGCTGAAGGCTCGCGGCTGGAGGGTGCTGGGCATCGACTTCAATCCCGCCGCGGTGCGCAGATGGCGCGAACTGGGGATGGACGTCGAATTCGGCGATGCCAGCGACGCTGAATTCACTGCCGGCCTTCCGCTTGCGGGTGTGAAATGGGCGGTCTCCACGGTCCCGCTCACTGAGACTGGGGTCGTCAGCACGGGCGATTCCCCCATCGCGTTCGCCCACGGCCTGAAAGCCGCCAGCTTTTCCGGCAAGATCGCGGTGACGCAGCGCCAGGATGGCAATGCGGAATTCCTGCGCGCGGCCGGGGTAGACCTCGTGCTCGAGCCATTTCAGGATGCGGCCGACCGGGCGGTCGAACTCCTTTCGGACGGCAGGCTGCCGGAACGCCTGGAATTCGATGCGCTGGCGGGTGAATCGTAGGACGCCAGTGAGGTCCCGCACGAGGGGGGAGCGTTACTTGAGCGAAAGTCTTTCCGGGGTCATCGCGGCCATTGCAACGCCCATCGACGAAACCGGCGTCCCCGACGTGGAGCGTTTCGTCGCGCTCGCCCGCCATCTGCTCGACAATGGCTGCGACGGGCTGAACGTGCTCGGCACCACAGGCGAGGCGACCTCGTTCAGCGTCGAGCAGCGACTTGCGCTGATGGAGGCCGTGGCAGCTTCGGGCCTTCCCATGGCGCGGCTGATGGCCGGCACCGGCGCGGCGGCCAGTCCGGACGCCGCAAGGTTGACCGCCGCGGCTGAGGAATTCGGCTTTGCCGGCGCGCTGGTGCTGCCTCCCTTCTATTACAAGGGCGTGCCCGACGCCGGCATCGTAGCCTATTTCAGAGAGATCGCGGCATCCGCGGGCCGTATCCCGCTCTATCTCTACAATTTCCCCGCCATGACGGGCATCGTCTACACGCCGGCGCTGGTGCGCGCGTTGATGGACGCGCTGCCGGGGCGCATCGCCGGCCTCAAGGATTCCTCCGGCGACCTGGGCTACGCCCGGGAGGTCGCCGCCATCTCGTCCGGGTTCGCGGTCTTCCCGTCGAGCGAAGGCGTTCTGCTGGAAGCGCGGGGAGGGGCATTTGCCGGCTGCATCTCGGCGACGGCGAACCTGAATTCCGCGCTGTGCGCGGCAGCCTTCCACAAGGGCGACGAGGCGGCGTTCGCCAGGGCGGTCGCCGTGCGCAAACTCTTCGACGGCAAGGCATTGGTGCCGGGCGTAAAGGCGGTGCTGGCGCACATCCACGGAGACCCGGCTCTGGCCGATGTGCGGCCGCCCTGGATCAAGGCTGCGGAGGCCGAGGCAGCCGAACTCGCCGCGGGCTACGACCGGGCCATCGATCCCGGGTCGTGAGCCCGGGGGCATCAGCCGTGACACGTCCGCAAATGCCCCGGACTCAGGCTCCGATGCACGCTGACGAGATCCGGATCGACTCCGGGATCGCCGGTGCCTTGATCGCGGAGCAGTTTCCACACTACCGGCACGAGCAGGTTGTGAGACTGGAGGGCGCCGGCACCGCCAACGCCATCTTCCGCGTCGGTTCGGGCCTCACGGCCCGTTTCGGTCTGCGTCAGGCCGATCCCGAAAAACTGGCGAAGAAGCTGCGCGCCGAAGCGGCGGCCATGCGGGAATTCGCGTCGTACTGCCCGTATGCAACGCCAAAGCCAGTCGGATTCGGCAGGCCGGGCAGGGGCTACCCCTTGCCGTGGACGCTGCAGAGCTGGGTCGACGGGCCGGTGGCAACGCCGGCCGGATCCGCCGCATCGGAGGCGCTGGCACTGGACATTGTTCGGCTCATTTCGTCCCTGCGGGCGGCGCCGACCGGGGGACGCTTCTTCGACGGCTCGGGGAGAGGCGGTCACCTTCCCGACCACGACGAGTGGATGTCCGTCTGCTTCGCCCGAAGCGAGGGACTGCTCGACGTTCCCAAGCTGCGCCGGCTGTGGTCGCGGATGCGGGAACTCCCGCTCGCCGGAGCGGACGTCATGAGCCATAGGGACCTCATTCCGGCGAACCTCGTGCTGCGTGGCGATCGCCTCGCCGGCGTGCTTGATGCGGGCGCATTCGGCCCCGCCGATCCCGCCCTCGACCTGGTTGCCGCCTGGCACCTGTTCGACCGCGGGCCGCGGAACCTTATCCGCGCGCGGCTCGGGTGCAGCGAGTTCGAATGGAAGCGCGGAGCGGCCTGGGCTTTCCAGCAGGCGATGGGCCTCGTCTGGTACTATCGGGATACCAGCCCGGTCATGCACGATCTCGGCAGGAGCACCTTGTCGCGGCTGCTCGATGACGCCGATCTGAGGTCGATGGCCGTCCCGTGACAGCCTCCTGCAGAACGATAACCTCATGCTTTGGCCTTGATCCGTACCGTAACGTACGGTACGGTCAGTTGCCCGCATGCGGAAATCGGACTACATGCTGGGCAAGGCCACGAAACAGCTTGCCGAGGAAATGCCATGCCCGCCTATCGTTCCCGCACCACCACCCATGGACGCAACATGGCCGGCGCGCGCGGCTTGTGGCGGGCCACCGGGATGAAGGACAGCGACTTCGGCAAGCCGATCATTGCGGTGGTCAACTCGTTCACGCAGTTCGTGCCGGGCCATGTTCACCTGAAAGACATGGGCCAGCTGGTCGCGCGCGAAATCGAGGCGGCGGGTGGCGTCGCCAAGGAATTCAACACGATCGCGGTCGATGACGGCATCGCGATGGGGCATGACGGCATGCTCTATTCGCTGCCGAGCCGCGAGATCATCGCGGATTCGGTCGAATACATGGTCAACGCGCACTGCGCCGACGCCATGGTCTGCATCTCGAATTGCGACAAGATCACGCCAGGCATGCTGATGGCCGCGATGCGGCTCAACATTCCCGCCGTGTTCGTCTCCGGCGGGCCGATGGAAGCCGGCAAGGTGGTGTGGAAGGACAAGGTCACCGCCGTCGACCTGATCGACGCGATGGTGGCGGCGGCCGACGACAACGTCACCGACGAGGAAGTGCTGGTGATGGAACGCTCGGCCTGTCCGACCTGCGGGTCGTGCTCGGGCATGTTCACCGCCAATTCGATGAATTGCCTGACCGAGGCGCTGGGGCTCTCGCTGCCCGGCAACGGCTCGACGCTGGCCACCCACGCCGACCGCAAGCGGCTGTTCGTCGAGGCTGGACACCTCGCCGTGGACCTTTGCCAGAAATATTACGAACAGGACGACGAGAGCGTGCTGCCGCGTTCGATCGCCAGCAAGCAGGCGTTCGAGAACGCGATGGCGCTGGATATCGCGATGGGCGGCTCGACCAACACCGTACTGCACATCCTCGCCGCGGCGATCGAGGGCGGTATCGACTTCACCATGGACGACATCGACGCGCTGTCGCGGCGGGTGCCCGTGCTCTCCAAGGTCGCCCCGGCGAAGAGCGATGTCCACATGGAGGACGTGCACAGGGCCGGCGGCGTCTTCGCCATACTGGGCCAGCTCGACAGGGCAGGGCTCATCAATCGCGACTGCCCGACGGTTCATTCGGCGACGATGGGCGATGCGATAGATCGCTGGGACATCTCGCGCACCAATTCCGAAAGCGTGCGCAAATTCTTCATGGCCGCCCCTGGCGGCGTTCCGACGCAGGTGGCGTTCAGCCAGGAGCGCCGCTGGGACGACCTTGATCTCGACCGCGAGACGGGCGTCATCCGCTCGGCCGAACACCCGTTCTCGAAGGATGGCGGCCTCGCCGTGCTCAAGGGCAATATCGCGCTCGACGGCTGCGTGGTGAAGACGGCCGGCGTGGATGAATCGATCCTCAAGTTCACTGGTCCGGCCAAGGTCTACGAGAGCCAGGACGACGCGGTGAGGGCTATCCTCTCCAACGAGGTCAAGGCCGGCGACGTGGTGGTGATCCGCTATGAGGGGCCGCGCGGCGGTCCGGGCATGCAGGAAATGCTCTATCCGACCAGCTACCTGAAGTCGAAAGGCCTCGGCAAAGCCTGCGCGCTGGTCACCGACGGACGCTTCTCGGGCGGCACATCGGGCCTGTCCATCGGCCACGCCTCGCCGGAAGCGGCCAGCGGCGGAGCCATCGGGCTCGTGCGTGACGGCGACACCATCGAGATCGACATCCCCAACCGCACCATCAATCTCGCGATCAGCGACGCCGAACTCAAGGCGCGGCGCGCGGAGCAGGACGCGAAAGGCTGGAAGCCGGCCGCGCCGCGCAAGCGCAACGTGACGGCGGCGCTGAAAGCCTACGCGGCCTTTGCGTCGAGCGCCGACAAGGGCGCCGTACGCGACCTGGGCGATCTGGCGTAGCCGCACGATCGTGGCGCAGACCAAATCAGCGTCTGGCATAGCGGATTAGGCCACGGCAGCGTCGCGATGTCCTGATCTGCACCTGTGCGGCCCCGCGCGGCATCGGCTAGCTCTCCGGAATACCGGAGGGCGGCATGAAGGCATCGATAGCGGGTTGGGGCAGCGGGCTGCTGGGCGTGGTGATCCTCAGCGGATCGCTGCCGGCCACGCGCGTGGCGGTCGCGGACTTTTCGCCGCTCTTCCTCACCTCGGCGCGCGCGGTCATCGCCGCACTGCTCGGCGCGGCGATGCTCTGGGGCCTGCGTCAGGAGAGGCCGGACTTGCGCGACCTGGGCCCGCTGGTCGTCGTTTCGCTGGGCGTCGTCGTCGGGTTCCCGCTGCTGACCGCGCTCGCCCTGCAGCACATCACGGCCGCGCATTCCATCGTGTTCGTCGGCCTGCTTCCCCTGTGCACGGCGATCTTCGGCGTGTGGCGCGGCGGTGAGCGGCCCAGGCCGGCCTTCTGGCTGTTCTCGATCCTCGGTGCGTTGCTGGTCGCGGGCTTCGCCGCGCTCCAGGGCGGTTCCGCCTCGCTGACCGGCGCAGTGCTCATGGTCGCAGCCATCTTGCTTTGCGGACTGGGCTATGCCGAAGGCGCGATGCTGTCGCGCCGACTCGGTGGCTGGCAGGTCATCTCCTGGTCGCTGCTGCTGTCGCTGCCGGTCATGGCGGTGCTCATGCTGACGACCCTGCCGGCGGAGTGGAACGGCATCGGCAGGCAAGCCTGGCTCGGCCTGGCCTACGTCTCGGTGTTCAGCATGCTGGTGGGGTTCGTGTTCTGGTACCGCGGGCTGGCGCTATTGCGACGGTGGGGCAGTTGCAACTCCTCCAGCCCCTGTTCGGGCTGACGCTCGCCGCCCTGCTGCTGGGCGAGCAGGTCGCGTGGCCGATGATCGCCGTCACGGTGCTGGTCATAGCCTGCGTCGCGGCGGCAAGGCGATACGCTTAACCTTGCGGCGGGCCATGCCGTCAACGGCTGGGGCCGTGCTTCAGGTCCGGAGTCCAGAGGCGCTACGCCGACATTCTCTCGGAGCCCGGACTGCCACCCCGCTCACTGGCTGGCTGTCAGTTCGCGTCCTTTGCCGCGCGGTTCATTGGGCGAACCCGACCAGACACGTCGTCTCGGGAGTCACGAGATCGCTCTTCTGCGGCGGCCAGCCGGCGACCTGGGCCGTCTCCTCAAACGCCTCCACCCTGCATTTTCCGCCATCGAGCTTCAGTCTGATCATATAAGCCAGTGTGAAGTCCGGGTCCCTCGGACTGATTTCCACCGCATGGGTGCGCAGTTCCACATAGTCGGTATCGATCTTCCCCTCCGTGTATCCTTTCACGATGACCTTCCGGGAGAAATTGTCGCAGAAATAGCCGAAATCGAAACGGATGCCCGCGCTGTCGAACCGGTATGTCGGATCGGGGTCGGACTCGGGACCGAAGCAACCGGCCGACAGCGGCCCCGAGAGTTCGTTGGGAATTGGCTTCAAATCCTCGTCACGCGCTGGGATGAGGTTCAAGTGAGGCACACCTGCGGAGATCTCGATCAGGCTGTGCCTTGCGGATACCTCGACGGGTTGCAGATTGCGAATCTCAAGCGTCTCGAGTTCCGCGGCTGAGGCGGATGCTGCAGCGAGAATGCCTGAAAACGCGGCGCCGACAAGGCCGCCAAATCTACTGGTGCCCCTCAAGTTCATCTCCCCTCTCAACACTCGCCAGCAACCCCTCGGCGGTCGCCTAGCGCCCCCTTATCCTCGGGTCCATCGCGTCACGCAG
Source organism: Pseudomonadota bacterium (assembly GCA_023435335.1). GTDB lineage: Bacteria > Pseudomonadota > Alphaproteobacteria > Rhizobiales > Rhizobiaceae > RCIO01. The sequence continues at coordinate 16,041 of JAEYRU010000259.1, read as the reverse complement.
GCCATCGCCGATGTAGTTGACCGAAAGCACGGTCAGCGAAATGGCGAGGCCGGGCCACAGCACCCGCTGCGGGTACTGCTGGATGTAGTCGACCGCGTCGAACAGCAGCCGACCCCAAGTCGGGAAATCGGGCGGAAAGCCGAGGCCGAGGAAGGACAGCGCCGACTCCGTGATGATGGCGCTGGCGATGCCGAGCGTGGCCGCCACCATGATGGGTGACAGCACGTTGGGCAGGATGTGGCGCGAGATGATGCGGCGGCGGCGGGTGCCGATGGAGCGCGCGGCGAGCACGAACTCCTGTTCCTTGATCGAAAGCACGGCGCTGCGAACGATGCGCGCGGACTGCATCCAGGAAGTCAGCCCGATGGCGCAGACGATCAGCACGAATATGCCCATCTCCGGTCCGAAGGTGGAGGAGAGTGCCTCGCGGAACAGCATGACCATGACCAGCAGCAGCGGCAGCAGCGGCAGCGCAAGAAACAGGTCGGTCAGGCGCATCAGCGGATTGTCGAGCCGGCGGAAATAGCCGGCGAGCACGCCGATGGTGGCGCCGACGGTGATCGACAGCAGCATTGCCGTGACGCCGACAGAGAGCGACACCTTCCCGCCCGCCATCATGCGGGCCAGCATGTCGCGGCCGAGCTGGTCGGTACCCAGCGGGTGAGAGAAGCTGGGGCCCTGGTTGCGGGAGCGGATGTCGATGAAGCCGGCGTCGTACGGCCACAGGAACGGCCCGACGGAGACGGCGAGCAGGATGAAGACGAATACACCCATACCCACAAGTGCGCCCTTGTGGCTCTTGAACTGCCGCCAGACGTCGCCCCATTGGGAGCGCGTTGCGCGTGGCGCCGTAATGGCCGGCTTGGCGTCGGCGGCAGCCGTAACGATCACGTCAGTCATAGCGGATCCTCGGATCGAGCATGCCGTAGAGCACGTCGGCGACCAGGTTGAAGGTCACGATCAGGATGGCGAAGATGAAGGTCAGCGTCTGCACCATGGGGATGTCATTGGCGTAGATTGCGGTGATCAGGAGCTGGCCAAGGCCGTTCACCTTGAACACCTGCTCGGTGATGATGGCGCCGCCGAAGATGGTTGGCACGCCGAGCGCGATCACCGTCACCACCGGGATCAGCGAGTTGCGGAGCACGTGGATCAGGACGACCGTCCGTTCCGTCAGTCCCTTGGCGCGGGCGGTACGCACATAATCCTGGTTGAGGTTGTCGAGCATCGACGAGCGCATAAAGCGGCTGATCTGCGCGGCGTTGAACAGCGCAAGCACCGTCACCGGCATCACCATCTGCCGTACCTGCATCCAGAACGAATCCCAGCCGGTGACGCGCAGCGTGGTGTCGTAGATGGAAGGGAACCAGCCGAGGTTGACCGAGAAGATCACGATCAGCAGCACGCCGGTGAAGAAGGTTGGAACCGAGAAGCCCACCATAGAGACGAAAGTGCCGATCTGGTCGAACAACGAATACTGCCGGTAGGCGGAAATGACGCCGATCGGTACGGCAATCATGACGGCCACTAGATAGGAGACGCCGACCACCAGCAGGGTCTGCGGCAGGCGCTGGGCGATGATGTCGGCGACGGGCGAGCGGGTCTGCCACGAGATGACGCGCTGTGCGCCGCCGGCGATGTCCCAGCCGGTCATGTTGGCGATGATGTGCAGCGGTTCGTTGATGAAGAACTGCTTCAGCCACAGCAGGTATCTGACGTGCATAGGCTCGCCGAGGCCGAGCGCGATGCGGATCTTCTCCTTCACGTCCGGGGGGACGGTGAGCGGCATCTGCGACATCGGATCGCCGGGCGCAAGATCGAGAAGCAGGAAGATGGCGAGGCTGATGAAGAGCAGCGTCGGCACCGCGAGAAGCAGCCTGCGGATGACGTAATTCAACATGTCCGGAAGACCTCGGTCCGACGCGTCGCGCGCCCCGGACGAGCCGGGACGCGCAAGGCTTGGAAGCTTACTTGACGCGGTGCCAGTCGGCCGCGTTCCACAGCTCGCTGTCCCAGGTGTTCAGGATAACGCCGCCGAGGGTGTTGGAATGGGCCGAGACGCGGCCGCGATCGACCAGCGGAATGATCACGTAGCTTTCCTTGGTCAGCATCTCGTTCAGCTTGCGGGCGATCTCGCCCCGCTTCTCGAGGTCTGCGGTCTGGCCGAGCTCGGCGACGAGCTTGTCGTAGTTCTCGTCGCAATAGCGGTTGATGTTCTCGCCCTGCCACTGCGTCTCCGGGCGCGGTGACTTCTCGCAGGTATGCTGCGCCAGGTAGGCCTCCGGGTCGGTGCCGTCGAAGTTGTTGGCGTACATCTCGACGTCGGCGAAGAACTTCTGGAACGTGTCGGGCGAGCCCGGATCGCCGCCGAAGAACACCGAGGCATCGATGCTCTTCAGCTCGGTTTCGACACCGATCTCCTGCCACCACTGCTTGACCAGCGCCTGGAAGTCCTGACGGACGGCGTTGACGGAGGTCTGGTAGAGCAGCTTGAGCCGCTTCCCGTCCTTGGTGCGCACGCCGTCGGCGCCGGGCACCCAGCCGGCTTCGTCGAGCAGCTTCTTTGCGCCTTCGATATCGTGCGTCATGCAGTCGGTGTTATCGGAGGCGTAGATGGCGGGCGCCGGAACCAGGTTGCAGGTCGGGCGGCCGGCCTGGCCGTAGCCGACCTCGACCAGCAGGTCGCGGTCGATGGCCATCGACAGCGCCTTACGGACGTTCAGGTCCGAAAGGATGGGATGCGGGTGGTCGGTGGTGGAACGGCGGTCGCCATGCGCGGGATCGGGATCGGTCATGTTGACCTCGATGCGCTCGACGAGCGAACCGAACGCCGAAATCGCCTTGCCCTTGCCGGCGGCGGCCATCTGCTGGATGACGTCCGGGGCGAGTTGCAGGTTCCAGGCATAATCGAATTCGCCCGTCTCCAGCACCGCGCGGCCCGCTGCCGCGGCGTCGCCGCCACCCTTGAAGGTCATTGTCGCGAAGGCGGGCTTTGCCGGATCACGGTAGTTAGGGTTGGCCTCGAGCGAGATCACGTCGTTCGGACGGAATTCGGTCACGCGGAACGGGCCGGTGCCGATCGGGCCGAAATTGGCCGAGGTGCACTCGGGCGCCTTGGCGCCGAGGCAGTCCTGGAACTGCGCCTTCTGGATGATCGGGGACTGGCCGCCCATGAAGGCCTGGTAGGGGTAGGGCTTCGGCGAGGAGAACGTCACCTTGATGGTCAGATCGTCGACGGCCTCGACCGAGGATACGCCCTCGAACTTGGCCGCCTGTGCGCAACCACCCTCGGGATGCATGCAGTATTCGGCGGTGAACACCACGTCGGCAGACGTCACCGGCGTGCCGTCCGACCAGACGAGCCCGTCCTTCAGCTTCCAGGTGATGGAGGTCAGGTCCTCCGAAACGCCGCCATTCTCGACCGTGGGGATCTCGGCGGCGAGATACGGAACGAGATTGCCATCCTGGTCGAAGCGGCCGAGCGGCTCGATGACCAGCGACGAGGACTCGATGTCCTTGGTGCCGCTCGAGAGATATGGGTTCAGGATCGAAGGCGCCTGCCAGTAGATTACGTTCACGTGGCCGTCGCTTCCGCGCTCGGCATAGGCGGCTGTGGCGAGCGCGCTGGCCGCCACGGTCCCTATCAGAAGTGATCTGAATGCTTTCATTTCAGTCTCCCATTGTTGTCTTACCCGTCAGGGAAAGCAGTCCACGTCCCACAAGCATTTTCTTTTCTTGTGTGGGCGGGCTGTTCCCATTTCCGCACAAGTCTTATCGGTTGGCAATCGTAGCGGTCGGTCTCCTTTTTACTGGGCAAAGTGGCAGGCGACCTTGCGGCCGTCTTCCAGCGTGCGCCATGCCGGCTCGTCGCTGGCACAGATTTCGGCCGCCCACGGACAGCGCGTCCGGAACCGGCATCCCGACGGCGGATTGGCAGGGCTGGGAATGTCGCCCTTGAGCAATATGCGCTTGCGCGTGGCCTCGACCTTGGGGTCCGGCACCGGGAGCGCCGAGAGGAGCGCCTTGGTGTAGGGGTGCTTCGGTTCGTCGAAAAGCGCGCGGACATCGGCGAGTTCGACCATCTTGCCGAGGTACATGACCGCCACGCGGCTGGCGATGTGGCGGATCATCGACAGGTCATGGCTGATGAACAGGTAAGTGAGGCCGAGCTTCTTCTGCAGGTCCTGCAGAAGATTGACCACCTGCGCCTGGATGGACACGTCGAGTGCCGCGATGGGCTCGTCGCAGACGATGAAATCGGGATCGAGGGCGAGCGCACGGGCGATGCCGATGCGCTGGCGCTGGCCGCCGGAAAATTCGTGCGGATAGCGGTTGACGTAGTCGGGGTTCAGGCCGACCGCGTCGAGCAGTTCGCGCACGCGCTGCTTGCGTTCGGCCGGGTTCTGCACGCCGTGCTCGACCAATGGCTCCGCGATGATGCCGCCGACGGTCATGCGCGGGTTCAGCGAGGCCTGCGGATCCTGGAAGATCATCTGCATCTTCGGGCGCATCGAACGCAGGCGCTCGCCCTCGAGCATCGAGATATCCTGGCCGTTGAAGCGGATGTGGCCCGCGGTCGGATTGTACAGGCGCAGAAGTGTCCGCCCCGTGGTGGATTTTCCGCAGCCGCTCTCGCCGACAAGTCCAAGCGTCTCGCCGCGCCTGATGTCGAAGCTCAGCCCGTCGACCGCTTTCACCGATCCCACCTGCCGTCTCAGGATGCCGGCAAAGATCGGGAAATGCAGCGTGAGCCCCTCGATCTCGACAAGCGGCGCGGCGGCGGGCGCCGCAACGGCAGTCATGACCGCGCCCGGTTCAATGGTCATGCCGCGCCTCGCGGTCGGGATACGCCAGCCAGCAGGCGACGTCGTGGCCGGCTCCCACCCGTTCCAGCGGCGGGTTCTGGGCGAGGCACCGGTCGAACGTATGCGGGCAGCGTGGCGCGAACGGGCAGGAGGAGGGTTCTGCCATCATCAGCGGCGGCTGGCCGCCGATCGAGCGAAGGCGCTCGTCGCGCGTGTGGCGCCCGGGAAGCGAATCCAGCAGCGCCCGGGTGTACGGATGGCGCGGATTGTCGAACAAGTCGGCCACGTTCGCGTGCTCGACGATCTGGCCGCCATACATGACCATGATGCGGTCCGCGATGCCGGCGGCGACGCCGAGATCGTGGGTGATCCAGATGATCGCCATGCCCAGCTTCTGGCGCAGCTCGCGCACAAGCTCGAGGATCTGCGCCTGCACGGTGACGTCGAGCGCGGTGGTTGGCTCGTCCGCGATCAGCACCTTTGGATCGCAGGCGAGCGCGATCGCGATCACGACGCGCTGGCGCATGCCGCCGGAGAACTGGTGAGGGTAGTCGTCGAGTCGCGCCTTCGGGGAGGGGATGCCGACGAGGTCGAGGAGCTCGGCGGCGCGCTGTCGCGCCTGCTTCCTGCTCATGCCCAGATGCTTGCGGAGCGGCTCCATGATCTGGTAGCCCACCGTGAACACCGGGTTCAACGAAGTCATCGGGTCCTGGAAGACGAAGCCGATGCGCGCGCCGCGCACCTGGCGCAGTTCCGAGGCGCCGAGCTTCGCCAGGTCCATGTTCTGGAAGATGACCTGTCCGGAAGCGATCTCGGCCGGCGGCATCGGCAACAGCCGGAGCAGCGACATCATCGCCACGCTCTTGCCCGAGCCGCTCTCGCCGACCACGGCGAGGAGTTCTCCCTCGTCGACGTGAAAACTCACCCCGTTGACCGCGTGTACAAAACCGTCCTGGGTGCGGAAGACGGTTTTCAGGTCGCGGACTGCCAATACCTGGCTAATCGCCTTACCCCAACTCTTCGTCCGGCGTTCGACACCGGATCATGTTCCCCACTGCGTGCTTTTTGATTTTTCGCAGTGCAAACATCAGAGCATTTGGCATTTCACATTTCAAGCCGGTTCATCGCGTCCGCGCTCATGCGTCGGAAACTATGAAACAAAGTGAAAGCTATTCGACGAAAACCTTTACGGAAGCTGCGCGTCCTGCCGCATCGATCACGGTCAGCGTGGAAAACCCGGCCCCCTCGGGCCGCCAGCTTTCCGTGCGCCGACGCGAACCATCGCCAAGGGAACGGCCGTTTGCGAGCCAGCGGAACGGCGCGCGGCCGCCCTGCAGTTTCAGGGCGAGCGCGCCGTCGGCGCCGGAGGCGAGGTCGATTCTCGCCCCATCGGGCGGATAGACGATCTCAGGCGCCGCCTCGACGACGCCCACGACCCTCGGCTGCGACGATGCGGAGGAGAAGCGGCGCTGCGTTACGGGGAGGTCCTGCCGGGCGGTGCGCGCCGCTCCCGCCGGTGGCGGCGGGAAGGGGGTGACCGCGATGCCGGAGCGGGCGAAAGCGTCGAACAGGATCGGCGCGGCGGAATCGTAGCCGGCGAGGCCGGGCACCGGTCCGCCGTCGGGTCGGCCTACCCACACACCCAGCACATGACGTCCGTCGAAGCCGATCGACCAGGCGTCGCGATAGCCGTAGCTGGTGCCTGTCTTGTAGGCGATGCCGAGCCTCGGCGCGCCGGCGGGCGGCTTCACTCCCGACAGGATGTCGGCGATTTGCCAGGCGGCGGCCGGCGCGAGGAACTGGATCGCTTCCGCCCGCGCCGGCTCGATGTGCAGCGGCGTCGCAAAGCCTCCGTTCGCGAGGCCCGTGTAGAGCTGGACGAGACCGCGCAACGAGACCCCGACGCCGCCAAGGCCCATTGCAAGCCCCGGCTTCTCGCCGGCCGGAAGCATCGGGGTGACTCGCGCCTGGCGGAAGCGGGAGGACAGGCGGGCGGGGCCGAGCGCGTCGAGCAGGCGGATCGCCGGCACGTTGAGGGAGAGCTGCAGCGCCTCGCGCACGCTGACGTCGCCCATATAGGCCATGTCGAAATTGCGCGGCCGGTAACCGGCGAAGTTGGCCGGGCGGTCTTCAATGAGCGTCTGCTGAGCGATCATGCCTTCCTCGAAGGCGAGGCCGTAGATGAATGGCTTCAGCGTGGACCCCGGCGAGCGTACCGCGCGCGTCATGTCCACGCGGCCGGCGCGGTCGGCATCGAAGAAGTCGGCCGACGCCACTTCAGCCAGGATCTCGCCGGTACGGGCGTCGGCCATGACCATGGCCACGGAGATCTTCGGACCGAGCCTGACGGCAGCCTCGCGCGCCACCGTCTCCAGTGCCTGCTGGGGCGAGCGCCGGAGCGTCAGTTCGTGGCGCAGTTTCTCCGGGGCGGCGCGGCGAACCGCATCGGCGGCATGGGCCGCCAGGGCAGGCATGCGGATACGTCCGTCGGGCACGATGCCGACGCCGGCAGCGCGCCGGGCTTCCGCCCCCTCCATCACCTCGGCCGCCACCATGCGGGCGAGAACCCGGTCGCGGGATCGCTTCGCCTCGGGCGCGTTGCGGTCGGGCCGGCGCGCCTCAGGCGATTGGGGCAGCGCCACCAGCAGCGCGGCTTCCGAGACGGTCAGCCGCTCGGGTTCCTTTCCGAACCACGCGAGCGCCGCGGCGCGCACGCCTTCGATGTTCCCGCCATAGGGCGCCAGCGTCAGGTAGCGTTCCAGGATATCGTCCTTCGACAGCCGCCGCTCGATCTGCCAGGCGCGGAACGCCTGCCGGGCTTTGGCCCAGAGGCTGCGGCTTTCGCGCGGCTCGATCAGCCGGGCCAGCTGCATCGTGATCGTGGAGCCGCCCGAGACGATGCGGCGATTGGCGACGAGTTGTCCGGCGGCGCGCGCGATCGCAAGCGGATCGACGCCGGAATGCTCGCGGAAGCGACGATCCTCGTAGGCGATCAGCATGTCGACGAAATGCGGGTCGATCCGCCTCAGCTCGGCCTGGAAGCGCCAGCGTCCGTCGGGCGCGGCGAAGGCGCGCAGCAACTGCCCGTCGCGGTCGACCACCTCGACCGAAAGCCGTGGCGGTTCGAGCGGCGGCGGGAAGGCGCGGTCGAGGGCGAACAGGGCCGCAACCGAAGCTGCCGACAACGCGGCGAGCAGCCCCGCTGCCGCGAGCGCGAACTTCCCGTTTCGACCCGCCCTCGCCATCACTGCGCCGCCGCGACCTCCATCATGCCGGACGAAGTTCGGGCGGAGAACTGCGGCCTGTACATGTCCTCGACCTGCGCGGCCGGGTGCGTGTAGACGCCGGGCGTGACCGCCCGGACGACGTATGCCATCGACACCTCGCCGCCCTCGCCATTGCGGTCGAAGGCGGCCACGAAGCGGTCGTCGCGAAATTCGAGATGCGCGGCCTCGGTCTTCGGCAGCCAGTCGAAGTTCCTGAGCTCGGCGCTGGAGACGAGACCCGGATTGTCGATCTCCAGGCCCGCCGGCAGCAGATCGGTGACCAGCATGCGGGCCGGCCAGTCGTTCTCCTCCGTCACCGTGATCGTCACCACGAAGCGCTCGTTCTGCCGCGCCTCCTGGATGTTCGCGGGGGTGCCGTCGAGATGATAGTAGTTGCGCTCGATCGTGTAGCCCTCACCGCCCGCCGGCAGGGGATCGGCTGGGGCCGCGACCGTGGTCACCACGGCGTCGACGGCGCTTGCGCCGCGATTGACGATCGTTACCGGCTGAGCCTCCAGAGCGGCGCCCTCGATGCGCTGGGCCCAGCCGCCGCTATGCGGCCTGCCGTCGATCTCCAGGCTGATCGCGGAGCTTCCCTGGTTCAGCGCGCGCGCCGCCAGCAGCATCCATGCCTGCTCCTGCGTGGAGGTGTGATCCCTGCGGGAGCTTGCCTCGGTGGCATAGCTGATCATCTCCGGAACCAGCCCGGGCAGGGGACGCGTCTCGGCTGCCAGCGCCAGCATCGCCGCGCCATCGCGCAGGGCCGAGCCGTAGTCCGAACGGTAGTAGTCCGGGTCCTCCCCGCGGGCGAGGCCGAGCGCCGAGCGGAAGGCGCGCTCTGCTCGCAGGCTGTCGCCGTAAAGCGAAAGGCTGGCGCCGATCTGCGCGCGCGCCATCGGGGTGGCGAACTCGTCCAGCTTGGTATCGGCGTAGTAGCGCAGGTCGCCGGCGGAGGCGCGGCTGTTGCGGGCGAGCACGTAGAGCGCGTAGGCGATCTCCGGACCGCGCTCGACCACGTCCACGTCGTAGGCGAGGGAGTTCTGCAGGTTGTCGAGCGCCTGCCGCATCGCCTGGGCCGGCACGTCGAACTTCTGCTCGATCGCGCGGGTCAGGAAGTCGCTCACATAGGCGTCGAGCCAGAGGTCGCCATAGCCCGGCCCCCAGAGGCCGAAGCTGCCCGAATTCGACTGGTAGGCGAGGACGCGGCTGATCGCCTCCTGGATGCGCTCGCGCAGGGCCGGGTCGTCCTCCATGCCAGCCTGCGCCGAAAGCTCGCTGACGTAGAGCAGCGGCAGGGCGCGGCTCGTCGTCTGCTCGGCGCAGCCGTACGGATAGCGGTCGAGCGACATCAGCAGCGAGGGGATGTCGAACGCGGCCACCGGCGTGACCCCGAGGCTGACCGACGCGCCGTCGAGCAGGCTGTCGGCCAAGAGCTCGGAGCTGACGGTGAGGCTGCCGCCATTGGCTGCGAGGTTGACCACGCGCCGCGTCGTCACCGGCATGGCGCCAGGCCTGACCGGCAGGGACAGCGCATGCTCGATCTCGGTCCCGTCCGCATGGGCGAGCCGCACCGTGATCGCAGCTAAGCCGGTGCGTTCGGCAGCAAGCGGGACCGTGACAGCCTGCCGCGCGCCCGAAGCCAGGGTGAGCCGCTGTTCCGGCGCATCGGCCGTCACGGCGCCGTCGGTCTCGACGGCGAGCGTGTACTCACCCGCCGGGCCGTCCGTGTTGGCTATGTCGAGGCGCAGCGTCGCCGCGTCGCCCGGAGCCAGGAAGCGCGGGAGCCCCGCGGTGACCACCACCGGCTCGCGCACGATGACGTCGGCCACGCCGTTTCCGACCGCATCCTTTGTCCAGGCGACCGCCATCAGGCGCACAGTGCCGTTGAATTGCGGGATGTCGAAGGAAACCACCGCCCGGCCGTCTCCGTCCAACTCGACCGGGCCGGAGAAGAAGGCGACAAGCTTTTCGGTGGGCGGGCTGCCTTCGATGGCCATGCCGCCGCCGTCCCCGCCGGTGCGGATGCGTCCCGCGGCGCCGAGCGATCCGTCGATCAGCCTGCCATAGAGGTCGCGCATCTCGACGCCCATGCGGCGCTGCCCGTAGTACCAGTCGGCTGGGTCCGGCGCCTTGTAGCTGGTCAGGTTGAGGATGCCGACGTCGACGGCCGCGATCGCGACGAAGGCTTCCCCGCCGGCGGCGTCCGGTACGGAGACGGGAACCACGAGCGGCTGCCGCGGCTCGGTCCGCGCTGGGGCTTCCAACGCCACGTCGAGCTTGCGTTCGCCGGGATCGACCGCCAGCCATTTCAGCCCGATCGCGCGGGCGGGCATGCGCGTTTCCTCGGCGTCGCCGGGGCGGAACAGTGTGGCGGTCACATAGGCGCCGGCGCCCCAGTCGGCGCTCACCGGGATGTCGATTGTCGTGCCCTCGGCGGGCACGCTTGCGGTCATCGTCGCGAGCAGCCGCTCGGAGCCGACGGTGACCAGGAGTTCGCCCGCGAAACGTGGCGATATGTTCAGCTTCGCCGTTTCGCCGGCCATGTAGCTCTCCTTGTCGAGGGCGACCTCCAGTCCGTCCGGTGTTTCGGTCGAGGTCGCCTCGACGAACCATCCGGCCGAGAACTCGACGCTGGTGGCCGGGCCGGCGGCATCGGAGCTGGCGACCTCCAACCGGTAGCGGCCCCAGGTGACCGGCGCCGAAATGCGGGCCGTTTCACCGGCCCGGGCGTCGATCACCCCGTCCGCGACCTTGGTGGTCATGGTGATGGGCTCGTAATTCCATGCGGGCCCGCTTCGGTACCACTGATAGCGGCGCTCCACCCGCTCCAGGGTCCAGGACAGCCGCGACAGGTCGGTGCGGCCGCCGCTGCCGTCGACCGCGATCACCTGGAAAGCGGCATTGGTACCCTCTGGCACTTCATTGCCGGAGAATTCCGGCCGTATGCCGATCATGTCGGTCTCGGGCGTTATTCCGATATCGATCCGGCGTTCCACCGCGCGTCCGCCGCCTTCGCGCATCCGAACCACGACGGCCGCGTTCAGCAGCCGCGTCGTCGCGGGCGCGGCGTCGACCACGACAGGAAACGAAGCCCTGCCGGCCTCGTCGGTACGCGGCAGTCCCTCGAGAGCCGTCACGACATCGGTGTCGTCCTCGTCTTCGTCCCCGAGGCCGAAGTGATAGCCCGGGAACGCCTCCCACTCGCGCAGCGTGGAGATGGCGAGTTCTCCCTCCAGCGACAGTCCGGAGGCCGGCGCCCCATAGAGGAAGCGGCCGTCGACCGTTATCTCCGCCGCTTCTCCCAGCGCGATCTCCTGCTCGTCCGACGAGAGGTCGAACTCGATGCGGTCGGGCACGAAATCCTCGACCAGGAACTGCTTTTCGGCGATCGCCGGCTGTTCCGGGTCGGCGTGGATGCGCATCTGCCAGGTGCCGCGCATGGCGTTGGGCTGCAAGGCGAGATCCACGGCGTAGCCGCCGAGCGCCTCGCCGCGCGCCACGATGCGCCGGTCCTCGACCCCGTCGGGACGGGAGAAGATGAAGGTGAGCGGCAGGTCCTCCACGGCCTCTGCGGAATCGTCGCGGGCAAGCGCCGCGGCGTGCACGGTTTCGCCGGCGCGGTAGATCCCCCGCTCGGTCCAGGCGAAGACATCGAGCGCGCCCGGCGCGGGACGCCCGGTGACGCCCCGGTCGGACAGGTCGAAGCCGGCGCGTGTCATGTCGAGGAAGACGAAATCCTCGTCGTTCCCATTGGCCGTCAGCACGGCCGGAGCCATGGAAGCGGTTCCGCGGGTCAGGCCGGCGGGAAGGGTGGCCTTGCCCTCGGCGTCGGTGGTCGCGGTGCCGAGCACCTCGTTGTTGCGGGCAAGCAGCGTGAGTTGGACGTCCGCTGCCGGCTTGGCGCTTGTCAGGGAGCGGGCGAAGACGGTAAGGCCGTCCTGGCCGGCATAAGTGTGCAGGCCGATGTCGGACACGACGAACCACTGTGTCGCGCGGCTGTTCCAGGTCTCCGACTGGTCGCCCTTGGGGATCGCGACCATGACGTAGACGCCCGGCTTGCGCTCGGGCAGCGCCTCGTCCACCGGAAAACTCGTCACCACTTCCCTGTTGAGCTCAGAGGCGATGGCAAGCTGGCCCTTCCAGATCGGCTCGCCGAGATTCTCATCGAGATTGGCGACGTCGTAGCCGTCGATCTGGCGCAGGAACTGGTAGCCGGAGAGCAGTTGCGCCAGCGAGCGGTCGCCGATGCGGTGGAGGGTTATGTCGGCGGCGTCCGTATTGATGCTGACCAGCGGGATGCCGCGCCGCGCGGTGGACGGCAGCACGAAGTTCTCGCCCGTGAAGCGGATCGTCGGCGTCCGGTCGCGCACGTAGATATTGAGCGCGACGGGAGCCTCGATCACCTCGCCGATCGCCGAGGGCAGGCCGCTGCGCAGCAGGACGTCGTAGTAGCGGCCGTGCTCCAAGCCTTCGACGCAGACCTGCCGTTCGGCGACCTCGACCGCCTTCGGCGCGCCGTTGTCGACGGTGAAGAACGATGCGTAGTCGACGCCGGCCTTCACCAGGTTCTCGGAGAACTGAAGGCACACCCGCGGCGACGTCGTGTCGGAATCGACCGAGTGCTCGACGACGCGGAAGCCCTTTCGCGCCCGCAGATCGTCATAGGCGGCGCGCACTTGCGCGCTGTTCAACAGCTCCAGGCTGGCCTTGTAGCTTTCGATCGCCGGGCGGCTCAAGTCGCGCTTGTCGAGCGCCGCGCCCAGATGGGCGAGCGCGGCCGCGCGCTCCGACTTCCCTCGGGTCAGCCGGTAAGCATTGAAGGTGGCGGCCGTGCCTTCGCGCTGCAGGCGCGCCCGCTCGGAGTAGTCGGAGGAGTCCACCGAGAGTATCGCGGTGGCCAGGCGTGTCCACAGGTCGCGGTCGTCGGGGGAAATGCGGATTGCGGCGCGAAAGCTTCCGACAGCCGCACGGGGGTTGTTCGACGAGAGAGCGGCGTCGCCCTCCGCCATAAGAAGACCGATGCCCATGCCATCGTCCAGACGCGGGCCGGCAAGCAGGTCGGCGCGGTAACGCGTCGCCTCGTCGCGGACATAAGCCGGGACGAAGGCGAGATCGGCCGGCGCACCGCTATCCGCTTCGCCGGTCGCAAGGGTCACACGCCCGGCGATCGCGCCGGGGAACGGGTTCAACTGGCTGTAGTCGGACTTAAGAAAGCACCATTTGGCGCGCGTGTTGTAGGTGAAGGCGCGGCACTGCCTGTCGGCGATGCAGGCCGCCGAGCACTGCTCCAGCGTGACGTTCTGCTCCGTCCGCAGGTCGAAACCGAAATAGTCGGAGTCCGGCGTCGTGGAAATCTGGCGCTGCTGCGCAAAGGCAGGCGCGAGAAGCAGGCTGAGAACGAAAACAGCGAGAGATAGGATATTGGCCGCGCGCATCGACATTTCCGCTCCTCCAGACGACAACCCCAGTGGCCCGATCAGGCGCCCGGTCGCGGACCTTGTCAACGCGGATGGCGACGGTCCACGCAGGTTCCTGAATATTTCCCCGCCGCGAACAGCTTTTGCGTTATGGAGAGCCAATACGCAGGCAATCAGTGCTTTCGCGCAGCAAGCTTCCGCAAGGGGAGGATGCGATTGTGGCCGGATTACGTTCCAGCCTAATTGCCAACGAGTAGAATACTTTATTCCAATTTTAGGATTAGAGGTTACGGTTGGAGCGATGCGAGTGCGAGTATCGAGTGAGGAAAGCGCAATTCCGCGGGCCCGGCGATCCAGCCTGGTGCCGGGGGCCGTCGCCCTCCTTTGCGTGCTCGCGGCGGCAACGCCCGCCACCGCCTTCGAGATATTCGGGCTGCGCCTTTTCGGCTCCGATGCTGCCGAAGACACGGTGGTGGACCCGCTCGAATACCAGCTGACGTTCGATACCGGCACGACCGATGCGGACCTGGACGATGCGTTGCGGGCGGCGTCTGTCCTGCTCGCCGACGAGGAGCGCCCGGTGTCGGGCTCGCTGGGCATGCTCTCCAAGGCCGCCAACGAGCGCGAGGCGCTGGTCGCCGCGCTCTATGCCCAGGCGCGCTATGAGGGAGTTGTGACCATCACCATCGCGGGCACCCCGCTCGACGAGATACCGCTCGATACGCAGTTCGATCGCACGCGCCCGGTGCCGGTCACCGTATCGGTGGCGCCGGGCGAGCCATTCGTGCTGGGCGACATCGTCCTGGCGGGCGACGCGGCCAACCTCGCGCCGGCGCGCTTCCGCCTCATCCCCGGGGGCGATGCAGGCTCAACGGCCATATTGCGAGCGGAAAGCGAGATGGTGCGTGCGCTCAAGGAGGAGGGGCGCCCGCTGGCGCGTGTCGCCTCGAGGGAGATCGTAGCCGACCACGCCACCAACACGCTTGACGTAACCCTGAATCTCGAAGCCGGACCGGTTGCACCCTACGGCGAGACACGGGTGGAAGGGACCGAAGCGGTCGATCGCGAATTCACGGCATACATGGCCGGGCTGGTCCCTGGCCGCACCTATTCGCCGCAGGACCTGGACGATGCACGCGAGCGGCTGATCGCGCTCGAGGTCTTCAACAACGTCGCCGTTCGCGAGGCTGACGAACTGGACGCGGCCGGCGCCATCCCGATCGACGTGACCGTCTCCGAGCGCAAGCACCGCTATTTCGGCATCGGAGCGACCTATTCCTCGACCGACGGCGGTGGCGTGGAGGGCTACTGGGGCCACCGCAACCTGTTCGGCCGGGCCGAGAAGCTGCGTATCGAAGGTTCGATCAGCCGCATCGGGGCCGGATCGAGCTTCGGCCAGCTGAATTACAATGCCGGCATCATGTTCGAGAAGCCGGGCGTGCTGGGGCCGGCGTCCCGCTTTATTTCCAGCATCAAGGGCAATTTCGAGCACCCCGACGCCTACGAGAAGCTGTCGGTGGATGCCCGCGCTGGCATCCGCTACGATCTCACCCGCCGGCAGACCATTTCGGCCGAGGGGCGCATCGAGTGGTCGAGCGTGACCGACAGCTTCAGCCCCGTCGTGCCCCGCCGCCACCTCCTCGTCAGCATTCCGCTGGAATATGTCTTCGACGGGCGCGACAACAGGCTCGACCCCACCGAAGGGTATCGCTTCCTGACGCATGCCGAACCGACCTACGACCTCTTCTCGGGGGCGACCTTCGTCAAGCTGAGAGGCGAGGCTTCCGGCTATCTCTCCTTCAGCGAGGAAAACCGGACCGTGCTGGCAGGTCGCGTCGCCGCGGGCTCGATCATCGGGGCCGGCCTCGCCGCGGTTCCGGCCGATCGGAGGTTCTACGCCGGCGGTGGCGGTTCGGTGCGCGGCTACAAGTTCCAGGGCGTCGGACCGCGCGATGCGGCCGGAAAGCCCACTGGCGGACTGTCATTCGCGGAGACCTCGGTGGAATTGCGGGTCAAGGTGTCGGAACGATTCGGCGTGGTCCCCTTTATCGATGCGGGAACGGTTTCCACCGCGGCCTTCCCGGATTTTTCGGGCGTACAGTTCGGCGCCGGCCTCGGCATCCGGTATCTGACGCCGCTCGGACCGCTGCGCATCGATGCGGGCATTCCCTTGAACCCGCGTCCGGGCGATCCCAGCTTCGGCATCTATGCGGGCATAGGTCAGTCTTTCTGACCGCGAGGAATGCGGCTTGAAATAATGCGGATCGTCTGGCGGATACTGAGATATCTGGGCTATGCTTTTTTGGCGCTTGTGCTCGTCGCGGCAGGCGCGGTCGCGGCCCTGACGCTGACCGACGGCGGTCGCCAGTATCTCGCGGATATCGCCTCGAACATGGCCTCTGGCCCTGACCGGACCGTTCGCATCTCCGGCATCGACGGCATCTGGTCCGGCGACCTGAAGATCGGCGAGGTGCTGGTCGAAGATGGCGAGGGGCCCTGGCTAGCCGCACGAGCTGTGGAGGTGGATTGGTCCCCGCTGGCTCTGTTGGGCGC
>JAEYRU010000234.1 GCA_023435335.1 Pseudomonadota bacterium | reverse complement strand
AACGCCAGATGCGCGGCGCCCCGGTGCTCACCCCTTCGGAAGGGCTCTACAGTGAGTTCGCCGCACGCTTCCCCTACGACGAGACCGAGGACCAGCAAAGCGCCATCGATTCCGTCATTGACGACCTCGCCGTCGGGCGCCCCATGGACCGGCTTGTCTGCGGCGACGTCGGCTTCGGCAAGACCGAGGTTGCGCTGCGCGCCGCCTTCCTCGCCGTGATGGGCGGGCTGCAGGTGGCGGTGGTCGTGCCCACGACGCTGCTCGCGCGTCAGCACTTCAAGACATTCTCGCAGCGCTTCGCCGGCCTGCCGGTGCGGGTGCGTCAGGCCTCGCGCCTGGTGGGCGCGAAGGAACTCGCCGAGACTAAGACGGGCATCGCGGACGGCACCGTCGACATCGTGGTCGGCACGCATGCGCTGCTTGGCGCGGGTGTCTCCTTCCGCAACCTCGGCCTGCTGATCATCGACGAGGAGCAGCACTTCGGAGTCAAGCACAAGGAGCGGCTCAAGGAATTGAAGAGCGACGTGCATGTGCTGACGCTCTCGGCCACGCCGATCCCGCGCACGCTGCAACTGGCTCTGACAGGAGTGCGCGAACTGTCGCTCATCGCTACGCCTCCGGTCGACCGCATGGCGGTGCGGACTTTCATCTCCCCGTTCGATCCGCTTGTGATCCGTGAGACGCTGCTGCGCGAGCGCTACCGCGGCGGCCAGAGCTTCTATGTTGTTCCGCGCATATCCGACCTTGCCGAAATCCGCGAATTCCTAGCGGCACAGGTGCCCGAACTGAAGGTCGCGACCGCGCATGGCCAGATCGCGCCGGGCGAGCTCGATGACATCATGAATGCCTTCTACGACGGCCAGTACGACGTGCTGCTATCGACGACGATCGTGGAATCCGGCCTCGACATCCCGACCGCAAACACCCTGATCGTGCATCGCGCCGACATGTTCGGGCTGGCGCAGCTCTACCAGTTGCGCGGACGGGTAGGGCGTTCCAAGCTGCGCGCCTACGCGCTCTTTACCCTGCCCGCGAAACGTACGCTGACGGGAATGGCGGAGAAGCGCCTGAAGGTGCTGCAATCGCTCGACTCACTTGGCGCAGGCTTCCAGCTCGCCAGCCACGATCTAGACCTCCGCGGCGCCGGGAACCTCCTTGGCGAAGAGCAGTCCGGCCACATCAAGGAAGTCGGCTACGAATTATATCAGCAGATGCTTGAGGAAGCTGTGGCCGAGGTGAAGGGCTCGGGCGAACACCTCGACGGCGGCTGGTCGCCGCAGATCACCGTCGGGACCTCGGTGATGATCCCCGAGGATTACGTGCCCGACCTGCAGCTCCGGCTCGGGCTCTACCGCCGGCTTGGCGACCTGCAGAACCCTGAAGAGATCGACGCCTTCGGCGCCGAGCTGATCGATCGCTTCGGGCCGCTGCCCGAAGAGGTGGGCCACCTGCTCAAGATCGTTTACATCAAGGTGCTGTGTCGGCGCGCCAATATCGAGAAGCTCGACGCTGGCCCGAAAGGTGTCGTCGTGCAGTTCCGTAACCGCGAATTCGCCGAACCGGCGTCGCTTGTGCGTTTCATCGGCGAGCAGGGCAGCCTCGCCAAGATCAGGCCAGACCAGAGCGTGGTCTTCATCCGTGACTGGCCGACCCCGGAAAAGCGGCTGTCGGGAGCGGCGATCGTCGTGACGCAACTCGTACGGCTCGTTGAAAAGAAGGCCGCCTGAGAGGTTGCCTTCTTAACGAATGCCGAATGCCCGCAGGACGGCATCAAGCCTGTCCGCTGCCTTATTCAGAAGGTTAAAATCACCTCGTAATGCCTTGAGTGCGTTACGTTCCTGCTCGATCTCGCGGGCCGTTCTGAAGCCAAGCCGGCGCAGGATAGGCAGCGGTGGGCACCATCCCTGCAACGCGTGCTGGAGCAGGAAGCCGGTGACGGTGGCAGGCAGGAGCAGCCATGACTTCCGACCGGTTCCCGCTGCTATGAGTGTTCCTGACAGAGCCAGCGTCGCGGCGTTGGCCTCGAGCATGCGCTCGATGTTCCACTCGTTGTCGAGTTCCCGCAGACGTCCGGGTATTTCCTCGGGGCGTTCGGCGAAATAGGAGACACGGGCTTCCGTCTCCATCCGGATTCGGCTGTTTATCTCTTCATCGGTGTTTTGGGGAACGCGTTGTTGGGTCGCCGGCAGCGTCATCGGAAATGCCTTTGTCAGATGCGGACAGGACCCAACTGGACCGGAGAAGGGGTTGTTCCATACGCGGGCTCACTGGGACGCAGACACCAGTTCGCCTCGTGCCTTTGCGCCGGCCACTTGCCGGATTGCGTCGGCGAGTTGCTCGGACGGCTGGGCACCCATCACGGCGTATTTTCGCTCGAGCAGGAAGCATGGAACGCCGGAGATTCCCATCCGCTGCGCCTGTTCGATTTCCGAGCGCACAGCGTCCCGATCAGCCTCGGTGGGCAAAAGGGCGGCCACCACGGTGCTGTCCATGCCGGCCTCAGCGGCGATTTCGGTCAGCACGGCGTGATCGCCGACGTTTCGCCCCTCCTCGAAATTGGCCTTGAACAGCGCCTTGACCACCGCCTCCTGCAAATGCGGGCCCTGCCCACCAGCCCAGCGAATGACCCGGTGCGCATCCAGAGTGTTCGCAGCGACCTTGATCTTCTCGAAGGCGAAGGGAATTCCCGCGTCAAGGGTCGACTGGACGAGGTTGTCGTGGAGCTGGCGGATGCGCTCGTCGCTGCCGAACTTCCCCCGCATGTACTCCCGGCGGTCGCGCCCCTCGGGCGGGATGGTCGGATCGAGCTGGAACGGGCGCCAGAAGACCTCCGCCTCGACTTCCGGCACCAAGGCGAGGGCGTGCTCGAGACGCCGCGAGCCGACATAGCACCAGGGGCAGACCACGTCTGAGACGACATCAATAGTGATGGGTGCAGTGGCGGCCATGCTCGGCATCCTCGTTCTGATGGAAATTGCTGCATCCTAACGCACGGATGCCGAAGCCGGACGCAACATTTCGCGAGCTAGTTTCCCTGCCGCCACCAGACTGGAAGCTGGTAACCCTGAAGTGGCGTCTTCTCGGGATGCCGCATATAGCTCCAGTAGGCCAGCCACTGATCGGTATTGTGCTGCATCGGGACCATGTAAGCGCCCGACATCAGCAGCCGGTCGAGCGCGCGGACCGCAGCGACATAATCTTCCTTTTCGCGGGCATTCAGCATCGCCTCGATGGCGGCGTCGATCGCCGGGCTGGCGACGCCCGCGAGGTTGAACGAACCCTCCTGGCCGGCGGATTCGGAGCCCCAACGGCCGATCTGTTCAGTGCCGGGCGAAAGCGAATTTGAGAAGCCCTGAGCCGCGATCAGCACGTCGAAGTCGAAGCGCTGCTTGCGCTGCTGCATCTGGGTATCGTCCAGCATACGGATGTCCACCGCGATACCGAGGCGCGAAAGCGTACGCTGGTATAGAGCCGCAAGTCGCTGCTCGGATTCGGAGGCCGCCAGTATCTCGAATCCGAAGGGATTGCCTCTGGCGTCGAGCATGCGGCCGCCATCGAGCTTGAAGCCAGCCTCCGTGAAGAGGTCGAGTGCGGCGCGCAGCACCTTGCGGTCCTGACCGGAGCCGTCTGTCGCAGGCGGACGCCAGGTGCCGTCCATGATCTCCGGCAGCACGGCGGCGGGGAAGGGACCCAGCAGTTCCCGTTCTCTTTCGCTAGCGGGAACACCGAGGGCGGACAGCTCCGAACCCTGCCAGAAGCTCACCGTGCGCTCGTAGAGGCCCTCGAACAGGTTCCGGTTCGCCCACTCGAAATCGTAGAGCATCGCGAGTGCTCGCCGTACCGTCGGGTCAGCGAACTTTTCCTGGCGCGTGTTGAAGAGGAAGCCCGTCACAACCGGCGGGATGCCGCTCGGGAAGGACTCCGTTACCACGCGCCCGTCCCGGGCAGCCGGAAAGTCCATGCCGCGGGCGCGCTTCACCGGATCCGCCTCGGTATGAATGGCGCAGAGTCCTTTCTTGAAGGCCTCGAACTGGGCATTCGAATTGAGGAAATAGCTGATCGTGACGCGGTCGTAGTTGTCGAAGCCGCGCTTGGCGGGAACGTCGCGCCCCCAGTAGTCCGGGTCGCGCTTGAAGACGATCCGCTCGCCTGGCGCCACCGTGTCCACCAGGTAGGGGCCGCTGCCGGTCAGGGGCTTCAACGTCGTCTGGTCGAAGGTGTCCTTGTCGAAGCCGTGCCTGGGCAATACCGGCGTGAGCGCTACTATGAGGGGGAATTCACGGTCGGCCTTGTCGTTGAAGGTGAACTTGACGCTCCGCTCGCCCGTCTTTTCGATCTTCTCGATGCGCGACATCCGATCCCTGTAGGGCGGCCGTCCCTTCTCGGTGAAGACCTCGTAGGTGAAGATCACGTCCTCCGGCGTCACTGGCTGGCCGTCCGACCATCTGGCCTCCGGCCGGATGTGGAACTCGATGGTGCTTCGGTCGTCCGGCATCTCCACGGACTCGGCCAGCAAGCCATAAAGGCCGAACGGCTCATCGGCGCTGCGGCTCATCAACGACTCGAAGACGAGATTGCCGAAGATCGTGTCGATCATGCCGCGCGCCGTGCTGCGCAGGCTCCTGATGATGAAGGGGTTGAGGTTGTCGAAACTGCCGATGACGCAATAGGTTATCTCACCGCCCTTCGGCGCCTCCGGATTGGCGTAGGGAAAATGTGTGAAACCGGCCGGCAGGGCAGGCTCGCCATGCATGGCGATGCCGTGCGCGGGTTCCGCCCGCAGCGGCAAGGTTGCACAAGCCAGCACGGCGGCGGCGCTCACTGCCTTCGCGAAGATGCGCATTCCTGTCTCTCCTGGCGAGGCTGCATCGATTCGTTCAGCGCCTAGCATACGCATGCGCTCTGCGGCGGAAACCATGCCGCCGAAACGGGCTGGATTTGCCCGGCCATGCGTTGTAACAGGCGCCCACAGTCATGCTGTTGCCGTATTTGATCAACAGGTAGCGGCGAACTGCGGCGAACTGAAGCCGGGATTTGAGAGGAATAGGATCGGATGACAAGGTCGAAATCCAGAGCTGCGCGCATCGCCGTCATGGCCGCAGGCGCGGCAGCAATGCTCGCCGGCGGGATTGCGCCCGTTGCGGCCCAGCAGCAGCAACCGCAGCGTCCGCCCGAAGGCTGGTTCAAGACCTGCCAGAAGGAGGCCGATGTGGACATGTGCCAGGTGCAGCAGTTCCTCGTCGCCGAAACGGGTCAGGTCCTCACCGCCGTCAGCCTCATCGAGGTCAAGGGCAAGGTGAATCGCCGCATGTTCCAGGTGATCGTGCCTTCGCCGCGCATGATTCCCCCCGGCGTCGGCCTGCAGATCGACGGCGGCCAGACCCGCAAGCTCGATTATCTGCTGTGTTTCCCCGATCGGTGCGTCGCCGAGATGCCGCTCACCGACGAGATCGTGAACGCGTTCAAACGTGGCCAGCAGATCACCCTGACCGCCGTCAACGACCAGGGCCGCCCGAGCTCGCTGCAGTTGGCGCTGACCGGCTTCACCGCCGCTTACGACGGTGCCCCGCTGCAGCAGACGGACATCGACGAGCGCCGCCGCCAGGTCGAGGAATTCGTCAATAAGAACAACGAGGAATTCCAGCGCAAGCTGATGGAAGAGCAGGAAAAGGCCAAGGCCGGGAACTGATCTTCGGCCTCCGAAACGCGAAAGGCGGGGCATGCCCCGCCTTTTTTTCGGCCTGCCTGGCGTCGGAGAGCTAGTGCCGTGCCTGCGCCTTAGGCCGGTAGCGGCCGTCATCGGTCATCATGAACAGGTCCCTGACCTGAGGATGGCGCACCGGTTCGCCGGACTCGTCCTCGAGCAGGTTCTGCTCCGACACATAGGCTATGTATTCGGTTTCGTCGTTCTCGGCGAGCAGGTGATAGAAGGGCTGGTCCTTGCGCGGCCGCACCTCCTTGGGAATAGCCTCGTACCACTCCTCGGTATTGGCGAATTCCGGATCGACGTCGAATATGACACCGCGGAACGGGAACAGCCGGTGGCGCACCACCTGGCCGATCCTGAATTTTGCCGTCCTCGCCTTGCCTGCCATGCGCCTGCTCCTTGTGAGCCTAAATGGCGCAACGCCGCGCGCAATTCAATCCCGCACGCGGCAGCGCAAAGCTTGACGCGAGTGCGGCCGGCAGGCTAGCCGCACCGGTGCATGTCAAACGTCGTCGGTCTCGTCCTACCCTTCTTCGGCATGATCTTCCTCGGCTACGTGGTGGCGCGCATCACACGCCAGCCGCTGGAGGCGCTTGGCTGGATGAACACCTTTGTGCTTTACGTCGCACTTCCGGCGCTGTTCTTCCAGTTGCTGGCGAAGACGCCGATCGAGCGGTTGACAGAATTCAGCTACATATTCGGGTCGGTGCTGGCGACCTATATCGTCTTCTCGGTCATGTTCGTCGGCTCGGTGCTCCTGTCGCGCGGCGAGATCGCCGAGAGCACGATCAAGGGACTGGCCGCCTCGTATGGAAACATCGGCTACATGGGGCCGGGGCTGGCGCTGCTAGCCTTCGGCGAGGAGGCCGCGGTGCCGGTGGCGCTGATCTTCTGCTTCGAGAACATCATGCACTTTGCCATTGCGCCGACAATGATGGCGCTTGCCGGTGGTGAACGCGAGAGCCCGGCGAGGCTTGCGCTCGGTGTGGTGAAGAAGATCGCGCTGCACCCGTTCATCATCGCGACCGCGGTGGGCGTGACCGCTGCGGCGCTGCAGGCGAGACCCCCGGCGCCGGTCGAGACGCTGCTCGAATATCTCGCCCGCGCCGCCGCGCCCTGCGCGCTGTTTGCCATGGGGGTGACGTTGGCGTTGCGCCCGCTCAAGCGCATGCCGCGGGAGATCGGCGTGATTGCCGGTCTCAAGCTCGTCCTGCACCCTCTGCTCTGCTACGTGGTGCTCAGCCTCGTTGGCGATTTCGACCCCGTGTGGGTCTATTCGGCCGTGCTGCTCGCCGCACTGCCGACCGCGACCAACGTCTTCGTCATCGGGCAGCAATACGGGGTGTGGGTGGAGCGCGCCTCGGCCAGCATCCTGGTCACCACCATCGCCTCTGTCGCCACCGTGACGGTCCTGCTCTACGCAATCACCAACGGGCTGCTACCGCCCGACCTTTTCCCTTAGCCCGCCGGTAAGCGCGGCAAAGCCGCTGCCCGGGCGCAGCCCCTCGCGCATGAAGAAGCCACGCAGCGGCGAAAGCGTGCCCAGCGCGCCCAGCCCCACGAAACGGGCGAGCTGCGCCGGCAGGAGACCGGAAAGAAGCGAGCGGTTGAGCAGGTTAACCGCGCTCGAGCGGGCGAAAACATCGGCCCGCCGGCGCCTGTCGTATTCGGAAAGAGCCGACGCCGCACCCGGGTCTTCGGCATGGCGGGCGGCGATCGCAGCGAGGTCTTCCACGTCGCGGATGCCGAGGTTGAGCCCCTGCGCGCCGATCGGCGGGAAGACATGCGCTGCTTCGCCGACCAGGGCCACGCGGTTGGCGGCGAAGCTGAGGGGCGAGATAGAGGCGAGCGGATAGACCTGCCGCCCGGACTCGACTGTCACTTTGCCGAGGATCGACTGCATACGTTCCTCGATGCGCAGCGACAGCTCGTCGCCGGGCAGGGCGGCAAGCTCCTCGGCCGTATCGGGACGCACCACCCAGACCAGGCTGGAGCGGCGGCCCGGCAGTGGCACCTGGGTGAAGGGGCCGGTCTCGGTATGGAATTCGGTCGAAATGCCTTCGTGGTCGCGTGTGTGCGCGAAATTGACGACCAGTGCGGCTTGCGGCAGCGCGGTGCGGCGCGTTGCGATGCCGGCGGCCTCCCTGGCGGGGGAGGCACGGCCGTCGGCGGCCGCTACCAGCAGCCCTTCGATCTCGCCGCCTTCGGCCAGCACGGCCACGGCACGGTCGGGTTGGAGACGCCAAGCGGACACGGTCGTGCGGCGCCATTCGATGCCGGGATGCGAGACGACCGCTTCCTCAAGCACGTGATTGAGATGCGCATTGGGGATATTGAGACCGAAGAACTCTTCTCCGATCTCGGCCGCCCGGAAGGTGACGGGCGGGCTGCGCACTAGCCGCGAGGTGGCATCCACGATGCGCATGACGCGCAGCGGCGCGGCCGCCTCGAGCAATTGCTCGTTGATCCCCAATTGGCTGAGGAAGCCAAGTGACGGCGCCATCAGCGCCGTCGTGCGACGATCGTCGGTGCGGACCTCCGGCCCGACCAAGGTGACCGCAAGCCCGTTACGGGCAAGAGCAAGCGCGGCAGTAAGGCCGGCAGGGCCGCTGCCAGCCACGATCACGCTTGCCTTGCCTGTATTTGCCATCGCGGTTCTCTCCGGCGTAATGGGCTGGCGCATGCCCTGTTGAGCATATATGCCCGCCAGCGCGGTCCGTTCAACGCGGCGATTTGGCATCGACCTCGCTGGCACGCCACCGCTGGCGCGATACGGCTTGTGTGGTTGCTTGCGCTGCTAGTAGTGTCCCGTTGAGGAGACGAGGGGACGATGGCCGACAACCACATGTTTTTGCGGGGCGGACCGGCTCTTGCGGGCGAGTGCGCCGCGATCCGCGGGCTCGAGCGGCGCGCACCGTGAGCGAAAAACCGCTCCGCAAGAAGCTGGCGGCGCGCATACCGCGGCCGAAGAAGAAGGTAACCTGGCCGCAGGCGCGTGCCTTTTCGGTGCATCTGCTCACCGCCTCGGGCTCGTTCCTTGCCTTTCTCTCGCTGGTCGCAGCCAGCGAGCAGCAATGGACCGCGATGTTCTGGTGGCTGGGACTGGCCCTTCTGGTCGACGGCATAGACGGCCCGATCGCCCGGAAGCTTGAGGTCAAGGAGGTGCTGCCCACCTGGTCGGGCGAGTTGCTCGACAACGTCATCGACTACGTCACCTACGTGCTGATCCCCGCCTTCGCGCTTTACCAGCGCGGCTTCATGGGAGAAGGGCTGTCGTTCCTCTCCGCCGCCATCATCGTGGTCACCAGCGCGGTCTATTACGCAGACACGGGAATGAAGACCAAGGAGAATTTCTTCAAGGGCTTCCCTGTCGTCTGGAACATGATCGTATTCACGCTCTTCGTCATCGAGCCGGGCGAGTACATCTCCTTCGCTGTAGTGGTGATCGCCGGCTTGCTGACCTTCGCGCCGGTCTATTTTCTGCACCCCGTCAGGGTGCAGCGGCTGCGCAACCTCAACCTGCCGATATTCCTCGGATGGTGCGCTTTCGGCGCCGTGGCACTGCTGCAGAACATGCAGGCAGGAATCCTCGTGAAGTCCGGCATCGCGATCACCGGCACGTATCTTTTCATTATCGGCGCTGCAATGCAGCTATTTCCCAATCTTGGCAGGAGACATGACTGATGGCGAAGGCAATTCGGATCGATGCACACGGCGGGCCGGAGGTGCTGCACCTTCAGGAGACCGATGTGGGTCGTCCGGGGCGCGGCGAGGCGCTCATCCGCCACTCTGCGATCGGACTGAATTTCCTGGACTGCTATTTCCGATCGGGCCTCTATCCCCACGAACTGCCGCTGACACCCGGCGCGGAAGCCGCGGGCGTCGTCATCGAGACCGGCGAGGGGGTCGAGGGACTGAAGGCCGGTGACCGCGTAGCTTATGTCGTGCAGCTCGGCGCCTATGCGACCGAGCGGGTGATCGCCGCCGACCGGTTGGTCAAGCTGCCGGACGCGATTTCCGACGAGCAGGCCGCCGGCATGATGCTGAAGGGCATGACCGCCGAATACCTGCTGATGCGCACCTTCAAGGTCAAGCCGGGCGACACGATCCTCTTCCACGCTGCCGCCGGGGGCGTGGGACTAATTGCTGGCCGATGGGCCAAGCATCTCGGCGCGACGGTCATCGGCACAGCTGGCGGGCCCGAAAAGGTCGCGCTTGCCAAGGCGCACGGCTACGACCACGTGATCGACTACCGCAGCGAGGATTTCGTGGCGCGGGTTATGGAAATCACCGGCGGCCGCAAATGCGAGGTGGTCTATGATTCCGTCGGGAAAGACACGTTCATGGCCTCGCTCGACTGCCTGAAGCCGAGGGGCATGATCGTCAGCTTCGGCCAGTCCTCCGGGCCGATCCCGCCGCTCAACCTCAGTATCCTGTCGCAGAAGGGTTCTCTCTACGCCACCCGACCGACCATTTTCGTCTACAACGCCGAGCGCACCGATTTGGAGAAGTCGGCTGCAGCGCTCTTCGACGTCGTGGAAAAGGGAATCGTCGATATCAGCATCAATCAGCGTTATGCGCTCGCGGATGCAGCGCAGGCGCATGCAGACCTGGAAGGACGCCGCACGACCGGCACGACCGTTTTGCTTCCGTAGAAAATCACCGGCCAGTCCCGCTGTTTTTCTTGAAGGTCTTTCACAAGCGTGTAGCTTTCGGCGGTGACGCATCCGCGCCTACGATGCGTTCGGGAACACACAAAAAAAGAAGAGGGGGAACGGTGGACGACAACCGCCTGGCCCCGCATGAGAACCTGCTCGAGGTTCGCGGCCTCACCAAGATATTTGGCTCGCTCCGGGCCTGTGATGCCGTGGATCTCACAATCGCGAAGGGCGAAATCCACGCGTTGCTGGGAGAGAACGGCGCCGGCAAGTCAACCCTGGTGAAGATGTTGTTCGGCACGCTCGAGCCCTATTCCGGCGAGATCCGCTGGAAGGGCGAACCCGTGCGCATCGCCAGCCCCAACGCCGCCCGCAGGCTTGGCATCGGCATGGTGTTCCAGCACTTTTCGCTGTTCGAGGCACTGACTGCAGCCGAAAACATCGCGCTTTCGCTCGATGACGACACGCCCATTGGCACTATCGCCGCAAAGGCCAAGGCGCTGTCTTACAGCTACGGCCTGCCGCTCGATCCGCACGCCTTGGTCGGAGACCTTTCGGTCGGCGAGCGCCAGCGCATCGAGATCATTCGCTGCCTGCTGCAGACGCCGGAACTCATCATCCTCGATGAGCCGACCTCCGTGCTGACTCCGCAGGAGGCCGACAAGCTGTTCGAGACCCTGGAGCGCCTGAGGGGCGAGGGGAAGTCGATCCTCTACATCTCGCACCGTCTGGAGGAAGTGAAACGGCTGTGCGACCGCGCCACCGTGCTGCGTCACGGCAAGGTGGTGGCGCATTGCGACCCGCGCCGGGAAACGGCGGCCTCGCTCGCCCGCATGATGGTGGGCAACGAGGTGACGGCGGCCGAGCGCCCCGCTCCGTACGCCGGCGAAGCGGTCGATCTGCTCGAAATCCGCGGGCTGTCGCGCAAACCGGCCGGACCCTTCTCGATCCCTCTCCGGGACATCTCGCTGACGGTAAGGGCCGGTGAGGTCCTGGGCGTCGCCGGCGTCGCCGGCAACGGGCAGGGCGAATTCTTCGAGGCGGTCTCCGGCGAAGTGCTGCAGGAAAGCGCCGACGTGGTTCGCATCCGCGGCAAGGGCGTTGGCAGGATGGGTATCTCGGCCCGGCGCCTGCTCGGCGCAGCCTTCGTGCCGGAAGAACGGCTCGGTCACGGGGCAGCGCCGGCCATGCCGCTGTCGGATAACCTATTGCTCTCTCGTTTCAGGACCGACGCGAAGGCGTTTCTGTCCTCGCTCGGTATCATCAGGACAGGCGCGATTGCGAGCGCGGCCAAACGTGTCATTGCCGACATGGACGTGCGCAAGAGCGCCGAGGACCCGGAGGCCTCCGCCCTTTCGGGAGGCAATCTGCAGAAGTTCATCATAGGCCGCGAACTGGACCGGCAACCAGCGGTGATGGTGGTCAACCAGCCGACCTGGGGCGTTGACGCGGGGGCGGCGGCGCGCATCAGGCAGGCGCTCATCGACCTGGCCCGCTCGGGCTCCGCCGTGCTGGTGATTAGCCAGGACCTGGACGAACTGTTCGAGCTCTCCGATGCGATTGCCGTCATGCACAATGGCGAACTTTCCGCCCCTCTTCAAATAGGGGACGCGACCTATGAGCGGATCGGCCTTCTCATGGGCGGCGCCGAGCCCGGCCACGCCGCGACGGAGCCCGTCTGATGCGCCTCGAACTCGTGAAGCGGCAGCAGCACTCCACGCTTTTCAGCGTGCTTTCGCCCTTCCTGGCGCTGGCTCTGACACTGGCGGCGGGCGCGGCTCTCTTCGCGCTGCTCGGCAAGAACCCGGCAACCACGCTCTACTTCTATTTCATCGACCCGCTGCGTGAGACATGGTCACTGCATGAACTCGCAATCAAGGCGGCGCCGCTGATCCTTATCGGTGTCGGCCTGTCGGTCTGCTACCTCTCCAACAATTGGAATATCGGCGCCGAAGGCCAGTTCATCGTAGGTGCCATCGTAGGCTCCTTCCTTCCGGTGATGCTCCCCGACTTCCAGTACTGGTTCATCCTTCCCTTGATGCTCGTCATGGGCATCGCGGGAGGTGCCGCCTACGGCGCCATCCCTGCCTGGCTAAAAGTGCGTTTCAACACCAACGAGATACTCACAAGCCTTATGCTGGTTTACGTGGCCCAGCTCCTGCTCGACTGGCTCGTGCGCGGCCCTTGGCGCAATCCCGCCGGCTTCAATTTCCCCGAGACGCGCAACTTCCACGCCTACGCCATACTACCGGAGATCCTGCCTGCGTCGGGGCGCGCGCACTGGGGCTTCGTATTCGCGTTGATCGCAGCGGTGGTGGTCTGGTTCGTGCTTTCCCGCACGCTGCGGGGCTTCCAGGTTAAGGTCATCGGGCAGAGTCCCCGCGCCGGACGGTTCGCCGGCTTTTCGCGTGGGCGCATGGTCTTCTTCGCGTTCCTGGTCTCGGGTGGATTGGCCGGCCTGGCTGGAATCTCAGAAGTGGCAGGCGCGATCGGCCAGCTGCGTCCCTCGATCTCGCCCGGCTACGGTTTCACCGCGATCATCGTGGCTTTTCTTGGCCGACTTAACCCGCTCGGCATCGTGGCGTCCGGCCTGATCCTGGCGCTTACCTATCTCGGCGGCGAGGCGGCGCAGATCTCGATCGGAGTGTCGGACAAGGTGGTGCGCGCCTTCCAGGGCATGATCCTGTTCTTCGTGCTCGCCTGCGACACACTGATCCACTACCGCATCCGGATGGTCGGTCGTGGAGCGTCGGCCCGGCAGGAGGTTTCCAATGGGAATGCTTGAAGCCGTGCTGCTGACCATCGCTACGGCGGCGACGCCGCTGCTACTGGCCGCCATGGGCGAGCTGGTGGTGGAGCGTTCCGGCGTGCTCAATCTCGGGGTCGAAGGCATGATGATCATGGGGGCGGTCACCGGCTTCGGCGTCGCCTACACGACCGGATCGCCCTGGCTCGGCTTCCTCTGCGCGACACTGGTCGGCGCCGCCTTCTCGCTGCTGTTCGCGTTCCTCACGCTTACGCTGGTCACCAACCAGGTCGCCACCGGGCTGGCACTGACGCTGCTGGGCCTGGGCCTCTCCGGCATGATCGGAGAGAGCTTCGTGGGGCTGCCGGGCGTGAAGATGGGCGTGCTCGCAATTCCGTGGCTCAGCGACCTGCCGCTGGTCGGGCGGCTGCTGTTCGGTCAGGACCCGATCTTCTACATCTCCATCTTTCTCGTTTTCGGTGTGAGCTGGTTTCTGTTCCGGACCCGCGCCGGACTGACGCTACGCTCCGTCGGAGACAGCCACCAGAGCGCGCACGCGCTCGGCATCAAGGTTATCGCCATCCGCTACGCCGCCGTAGTATTCGGCGGGGCCTGCGCTGGCATGGCCGGCGGATACCTCTCCCTAGTCTACGTGCCGCAATGGGTGGAGAGCATGACCGCAGGGCGCGGGTGGATCGCCTTGGCGCTGGTCGTGTTCGCCTCCTGGCGGCCTTGGCGGGTCATGGCCGGCGCCTATCTCTTCGGCGGCGTGACCATCGGCCAGCTCCACGCGCAGGCGCTTGGATTCGGCATACCTTCGCAGTTGCTTTCTTCGCTTCCCTATCTGGCGACCATCGTCGTTCTTGTTCTAATCTCGCGGAACAGGCGACTGACAATGATGAACACACCGGCATCCCTGGGGCAGCCGTTTGTTCCGGATCGCTAAGCCAAAACGATGGGATGTTGCCCCTTTCAAGAACCGTTCAGAGGATGAACACGATGAAAAAACTGGTATTCGCGCTTGCCGCATCCGCGGCGATGCTCGTGGCGGGCGGCGCTGCGGCGCAGGAGAAGACAAAGGCCTGCTTCATCTATGTCGGGCCGATCGGCGATTTTGGCTGGTCGTATCAGCATCACCAGGGCGCAATGGAAATGCAGGCGGCGCTCGGCGGCGAGGAGAAGGTTGAAGTGGCCTATCTCGAAAGCGTGCCGGAGGGCGCCGACGCCGAGCGGTCGCTCGAGCGCTTCGCGCGGTCGGGCTGCAACATCATCTTCACGACCTCGTTCGGCTACATGGACGCGACCAACAAGGTCGCCGGCAGGTTCCCAGACGTGAAGTTCGAGCATGCGACGGGCTACAAGCGCGAGCATCCGAACGTGGCAACCTACAATTCGAAGTTCCATGAGGGCCGCTACGTGCAGGGGGTGATTGCGGCGAAGATGTCGAAGGCAGGCGTGGCCGGCTACATCGCGTCGTTCCCGATCCCCGAGGTGGTGATGGGCATCAACGCCTTCGTGCTCGGCGCGCAGTCGGTCAACCCGGACTTCAAGGTGAAGGTCGTTTGGGCCAATACGTGGTTCGACCCGGGCAAGGAAGCCGACGCGGCAAAGGCGCTGATCGATCAGGGCGTGGACATCATCACCCAGCACACCGATTCCACCGCGCCGATTCAGGTGGCGGCGGAGCGTGGCATCAAGGCTTTCGGCCAAGCGTCCGACATGATCAAGTTCGGTCCCGAGACGCAGCTCACCTCGATCATCGACGATTGGGGCCCGTACTACACCGAGCGCGTCAAGGCCGTGATGGACGGCACCTGGGAACAGGTCGATATCTGGGCCGGCATGGCCGAAGGACACGTCGTGATGGCCGAGTACACCAACATGCCGGACGACGTGAAGGCTGCAGCCGAAGAAGCCGAAGCGAAGATCAAGTCCGGCGAGTTCAACCCGTTCACCGGCCCGATCAACAAGCAGGACGGGACCGAGTGGCTGAAGGACGGCGAAGTCGCCGAAGACGGCGTGCTGCTTGGCCTGAACTTCTACGTCCAAGGCGTGGACGACCAGCTGCCGCAATAAGGTGCGGGTGGATTACACCGAAAAGGGCGCCCGCGCGGGCGCCTTTTTTTGCTTGGAACGGAGTTCTCCTGACAGTCACCGGTCAGCAGGCCTCTGCTAGTCTCCAGCATCGCAATGGATGGAGACGGTCATGCTGAAATTCTACCACGCACCATTTTCGCGCGCCTTTGGCGTATTCTGGCTGCTGGAGGAACTCGGCGCCGACTACGAACTGATTCCAGTCGACATCCGCGCAGAGGGCGGCACCTCCGAGGACTATCGCCGGATCCAGCCGAGCAAGAAGGTCCCGGCCATTGAGCACGACGGCAATATCGTCACCGAGCGGGCGGCGATCACGATCTATCTCTCGTGGGCATTCCCGGCAGCCGAGCTCATGCCGCGAACTGAGGAACGCGCCCGATTCCTCGTCTGGAACGTCTACGCGGATTCGGTCTTCGATCCGGTGCTCTGCGCCAAGGCGCATGGCCTGAGCTATGCGAATAACGACTACCCTTTCGGCCTGTTCGACGACATGGTCGCTAATGTCGAACGGCACCTCACCGAGCACAGATATGCCGCCGGCGACCGATTCACCGCTGCGGATACGCAGCTCGGGGCATCGATAGCCTACACGATGAACGTGCTGAAGCTGCTTCCGGAACGGGATGTGTTTCGCGATTATGTCGCCCGTATCGAGGAGCGTCCCGCCTATCAGCGGGCTTCGCAGCGCGACTACGAGATGGCGATGGCGCTGCCATTCTTCCAGAAGCAGTTCACACAGAGCAGCGAGCCACGAGCTTGATCCACCGCTAAGCCCACCCATTGGAGCCAACGCCGCTCTCGCCCGTTTAGCAGCCATGCGCGTGCTGCTCGTTCATAATCCTTCCGCCGGGAAGGGGGACCATTCCAGGCAGGAACTACTGGACATGTTCCGGCTCGCCGGCCACCACGCCACCTATTGCTCGACCAAGTCGGACGACTTTCCGTCGATGCTGGACGAGCCGGCGGACCTCGTGGCGATCGCCGGCGGCGACGGGACAGTCCGCAAGGTGGTCACCAGGCTGAGGCGGCGGGACACGCCCGTCGCCATCCTGCCGCTCGGCACGGCCAACAACATTGCCCGGTCGCTCGGCATCAAAGGCGACAGACTGCAGCTTGTGGCGGAATGGCCCGAAGCAAAAGTCGCCCGGGTCGATCTGGGCCTTGCGGAATGGTCCGGCGAATGCAGGGCCTTCGTGGAGGCGGTGGGTGCCGGCGCTCTCGCCGCGATCACTCGCGACAAGGTAGGTGGCAAGCTGGAGGGTAGGAAGCGGCTACACGCCGGTCGCGACGCGCTTCGCGAGCGGCTCAAGGACGCCCCACCGCTCGAGATCGATATCGAGGTCGATGGACGACCGATCATAGGGACCTGGCTGCTTATAGAGGCGCTTAACATCGGCTACACAGGGCCTTCGCTGCCGCTGGGTGCACGAACGCAACCCGGCGACCGGACCCTCGAATTGGTGACGCTCGCCGAGGATCGGCGCGAGGACATGCGCGCCTGGCTGAAGGCTCCCGAGAACACTGACCCGCCGGTTGGAAAGATGCGAGCGTCGCGGGTTCGTCTGAGATGGTCGGGCAAGCCGGCGATACGGGTCGATGACCAGCTCCTTGATATCGGAGGACCGGGCGAAATGGACATCGGCTTGCAGAAGGAACCACTAACAGTGCTGCTGCCGAAGGGGTGTGCGGGGCTCCAGTCGGGCGAGGCAGACAAGCGGCCGCTGGAGGACGCATGAGCGACGCCA
This sequence comes from Pseudomonadota bacterium, assembly GCA_023435335.1. Classification (GTDB taxonomy): domain Bacteria; phylum Pseudomonadota; class Alphaproteobacteria; order Rhizobiales; family Rhizobiaceae; genus RCIO01. The sequence continues at coordinate 2,100 of JAEYRU010000234.1, read as the reverse complement.
ACGAATACCAGGTGCCCCGAGCGACTCTCGCGGAGATCGAGCGCGTGGCAACGGAACTCGCCGCGCTCGCCGGCGCCGAGATTACCAACGCGCTGGGAGGCATACTGGCCGTCAAGTACAAGGGCCCCGAGGAAGCGGAGCAGATGTGGCAGGATCCGGTTTCGGAGGTGGATCAACGCGTCGAGGAACTTATCCGCGCGCGGCTCGCCGAGCGCTTTCCGGGGCATGACATTATCGGCGAGGAATCGGATTTGCGCCCCAGTATTGACAGCGATTTTGCCTGGGCGGTTGACCCGATCGACGGAACGACCAACTTCGTCAACGGCTTTCCACTGTGCGCCTGCACGATCGGAGTGCTGCATCGCGGCCGGCCGGTGGCCGGCGCCATCTGGTGCGGCACCAGCCATGCTTTGCAGCCGGGCGTTTATCATGCCAGCGCGGGCGGGGTGCTGCGCTTCAACAACCAGGATGTGGTGCCGAGATACAACCCCGCCGTTCGTCGGCGGCTGGCAGGCGTTCCAGCGCCGATACCCGGTCGTGGGGGTTGGGAGACGCGCAAGACGGGCTCCGCCGCCGTGGAATGCGCGTTCGTCGCAGCGGGCATTCTTGAGGCCGCTCGGTTTGAGCAGCCGAATCTGTGGGACGTCGCCGGCGGGGTGGCTCTGGTGCGGGCCGCCGGTGGCTCGGTGCTCATGCAAACAGGCCACACCTGGCACGAGACCGACCGGTTCGAGAATCCGGACGGCGACCTCAGGAACTGGCGCCGGCCGCTTATCGTAGGGCGGGTGGGTGGCGAGGCTCTGCGATCCGGTTTCGAGTCGCTTGCCGGCACCGCTTGAGAGCCGGAACGTCGTACTGGTGCATCGACGCTGGCCATGTGCCATCATCGCCCAGCTACTGCGGGAGGATTGTGATGACTTCGCTGGGATTGACCGGGATCGGGCATGTCGCCCTGAAGGTGGCCGATATCGAGCGTTCGCTCGAATTCTACCGCGACCGGATGGGATTCGCCGAGATGATACGGCTCAATCGGGACGACGGTTCGCTCTGGCTCGTGTATCTGCGCATCACCGACACGCAGTTCATAGAGCTCTTTCCCGGCGGCGAGGGTGACCGCGCCCCCGGCCCGGAACGCGTCGCGGTCAACCATTTCTGCCTCGAATGCACGGATATCCAGGCGACGGCCGACGCGCTACGGGCGGCCGGCATCGCGCTGACGGTGGCGCCCAAGATGGGCGCGGACAACAACTGGCAGTGCTGGGTCGAAGATCCCGACGGCAACCGCATAGAGTTCATGCAGATGGCGGAGAACGCCATGCAGCTGGACGCGATACGCCGCATCCACCAGCGCATGTAGGGCTGGACAAGCACAAAGCCGAGGTCGACAAGACGGGGCGCGCCGGATATCTGGCGGGCGATTTTCAGGCGAGACCGAACATGACCGCGCGCACGATCATTGCTCCATCCATACTGTCGGCCGATTTCTCCAGACTGGGGGATGAGGTGGAGGCGGTGGCGCGCGCCGGCGCCGACTGGATCCATCTCGACGTGATGGACGGCCATTTCGTGCCCAACATCACCTTCGGCCCGCCGGTCATCAAGGCGATCCGCGGCCGGACGGACAAGATATTCGACTGCCACCTGATGATCGCCCCGGCCGATCCCTATCTCGCCGCCTTCGCGGATGCCGGCTGCGACATTATCACCGTCCATGCCGAAGCCGGCCCGCATCTCGACCGCTCGCTGCAGGCGATCCGCGACCTCGGCAAGAAGGCCGGCGTGTCGCTCAACCCGTCGACGCCCGAAAGCGTCATCGAATACGTGCTCGACCGGCTCGACCTCGTGCTCCTCATGACGGTCAATCCGGGCTTCGGCGGCCAGGCCTTCATTCCGGCGGTCGTGGACAAGGTGAAGCGGGTGAAGGCGATGATCGGCGAGCGCCCGATCGATATCCAGATCGACGGCGGCGTGACGCCCGAGACCGCGCCGCTGGTCGCCAGGGCGGGCGCCAACGTCCTCGTCGCCGGCTCGGCGGTTTTCAAGGGCAACTCGATCGAGAGCTATTCGAAGAACATCGCGGCGATCCGCAATGCGTCGGAC
>JAEYRU010000146.1 GCA_023435335.1 Pseudomonadota bacterium | reverse complement strand
GGCTTTGACCTGGCGGTCTTGGCCAGCGAGGCCGCGCGCGCCGGCCTCGACTGGAAGAAGCCTCGCTCGCTGTGCATTCGGCTGCTTGCAGCCACCGCCAACCCACGCCTGCCGGACTATTCGCTCGAAGCGATCGCAAGTTGGCTGGGCGTCGAGATAGAGGGCCGGCACCAGGCTTCGGGCGACGCCCGCGCCGCCGCCGGGATTTTCCTTGCCCTGCTGCCGCATCTCGCCGAGCGAGGCATCCGGTCGCTGGCGGAGGCGGAGCGTGCCTGCCTTGGCCTTACCGCGCAACTGGAGGACCATCACCGCGTCGGCTGGGCCGAGCCGGTGTCGCGGCCGGAAGCGTTTCGCTCCTTTGCCGCCATCGACCCCTATGCCTACCGCCACCGCCTCGCAGACCTGATGAGCAGCCCGCCAGTTGTGGTGAATACCGCTGCGACCGTAGGCGAGACCATGGCGCGAATGCTCGCGAGCCGCATCAGTTCGGTATTCGTCTCGGACGATGGAGCGGCTGGCGGGCCGCTGGCGGACTACGGCATCGTCACCGAACGCGACATGATGCGCCACCTGGCGGCCGACGGCGAAGGCGCCTTCTCCACTCCCGTGGGGAGGCTCGCGTCGCGTCCGCTCGTTTCGATCCGCGCAGCCGCTTTCGCCTATCGCGCAATCGGCCGCATGGACAGGCTGAAGATCCGCCATCTCGCCGTGCGCGACGAGGACGATCGGCTGGTGGGCGTGGTTTCGGCCCGCGATCTCCTTAAGCTGCGGGCGAGTGCGGCCATCAACCTCAGCGACAGGATCGAGGTGGCCGATAGCCCCGATGCCCTGGCAGCGGCCTGGGCGCAGCTTCCCTCCGTTGCGCAGTCGCTGGCTGCCGAGGACATCGACGCTCCCGTGATCGCCGAGATCGTCAGCGAGGAACTGCGGGCCATGACGCGTCGCGCCACCATACTCGCTGAAACCGAGATGGCGGCATCGGGCAAGGGCACCGCGCCCTGCCCCTACTCCGTATTGGTGCTGGGGTCCGGCGGGCGCGGCGAAAGCCTGCTTGCCGCCGACCAGGACAACGCCATCGTCTTCGCCGACGGCGAACCCGACGGGCCGCAGGACCGGTGGTTCGCCGAACTGGGGGAGAAGATCGCCGCGGCGCTTGATCGTGCCGGCATCCCGCTCTGCAAGGGCGGCGTCATGGCGAAGAATGCGGCTTGGCGCGGATCGCTCGATACCTGGAGAGGACGTGTTTCCGACTGGGTCCATCGCTCCCGCCAGGAGGATCTGCTCAATGTCGATATCTTTTATGACATGCGCTCCGTCCACGGCGACCACGCCCTTGCCGCGACGCTGCAGGCCTACGCCTTCGACGCCGCGCACGGCCAGATCACATTTGCCAAGGCGCTTGGCGAGAGAGCGGCAGGACCGGCCAGTCCGTTTACGCTCTTCGGTGGCTTTCAACTGGAAGAAGGCCGCATCGATCTGAAGCGCTACGCCATCTTTCCCGTGGTCGCCTTCGCCCGCGCGCTCGCGATTCGCCATGAGGTCCGCGCCCGTTCCACCCGCGAGCGCCTTGCCGGCCTGTCCGCGCTCGGTCTGGGATCTGAGGCCGACTTCACACGGCTGACAGTCGCCCACGCGCGCGCACTGAGATTCATGCTGCGCCAGCAGAGTCGCGACCTGTTGGCCGGCGTTCCTGTTTCGAACCGCGTCGAGGTAGCGACGCTGTCCTCCGAGGAGCAGGCGGAGTTGCGCACGTCGCTGAAGGCGATTCAGATCGTGCCCGACCTCGTGCGTGATTTGATGTTCGGTTGAAGAGCAGCGCTAGCCGTCGCCCCAGGCGATGAACATGCCGTGCGCGGCGCTCGCTGGTGTCGTTTCCCGCGAGACCCCGGAGAGACGGATGCCCGCAAGTACCGGCTCGTCTACCGGCCCGAACGACGGATCGCGGCGGGCGACGGCCTCGGGCGTGAGCAAGAGAACTTCCTGCTCCGTACCGCATGCCACGCGCCAGCCGTCTGTTACGGGCTCTACTTCGCCGCCGAACATCGCGCCTATGAATCCCGCGTCGCGCCGCGGCTCGGAAGACGCGAGGTATGCGGTTGCTATCGAACACGCACCGTTGGCATGCTTCTGATATTGGGGCTTCCAGAAGAATTGCGGGGCCCGGTTCTGGCAGGAGAACAGCCCCACGCTCGGCATGTCGGGCGACCATGCAAAAGCGAGCGAGAATGAGACGGTCGCCGTGGAGCCATCGGGCAGCGTAGCCTGGCGCTCGAAATCGAACGGAGCAGCGCGCATGCCTGCAGCCAGGAAACGCGCAAGGTCGGCGCGTGCATCGTCGCTGGCGAAGACTAGCATCGAAAGCCCCTCCCGCTCCTTCAGCGCCCGCCTGTTGTGGTCGCCGAAGCTGAAGAACGGGGGGTCGGCGTCCAGATCGTGCGGACGCAGCGTGTCAGGCCTGTCGACCTCCAGCAGCTCGATGAAGTTGCGGCCCTGGAATTGCGCCAACCGGTTGGACGTACCCATCCGGTCTTCATGCCTGGCGCGCGGCGTGAGCGTGAAGCCCAGTTGCTCATACTTAGCGGCGGCACGGTCGAGATTGCGCACCGCCAGCACCACATGGTCGAGCGCCCGCCCGCTACTCATCGCCAGCTCAGCCGAAAGCCTTTACCAGCTTCGTACTGCTGCGTTCGAAAACCGCCTCTGGCACAAAGAAGTCCGCCGCCAGCGGACCCTCGGCACCAGGCGCGTATTTCGTGAAGTCGGTGACGCCCTCCGCCCGCAGCACCTCCTCGTCGATGAAGAAGTTGCCCGTCGCCTCGCGCGCCGGCCGCACCAGGATTGCATGGGCGGCGTCCGCCAGTATCTCCGGCGAGCGGCTCATTGCCGCCACCGTTTGCCCGCCCAGCAGATTGCGCACTGCCGCCGTGTCGATCGCCGTCAGCGGCCACAGCGAGTTCACCGCGATGCCGTCCTTCGCGAACTCGGCGCTCATGCCCAGGGTGCACATCGACATGCCGAATTTCGCCATGGTGTAGGCGACGTGATTCTTGAACCATTTGGCGTCCATGTCGAGCGGCGGCGCCAGATTCAAGATGTGAGGATTCTTCGCTAACTTAAGGTGAGGAATGCACATTTTCGACACGAGGAACGTTCCGCGCGTATTGATCTGGTGCATCAGGTCGTAGCGCTTCATGTCGGTCTGCAGCGTGCTGGTGAGTTGTATCGCACTGGCGTTGTTAATGCAGATGTCGATGCCGCCGAAGGTCTCGACGGTCCTGTTGACCGCCTCCGCCACCTGCCCCTCGTCGCGTATGTCGCAGACCACCGGCAGCGCTTTGCCGCCGGCAGCCTCGATCTCCTCCGCCGCCGTGTAGATCGTGCCCGGCAGCTTGGGGTGCGGCTCGGACGTCTTCGCGGCAATCGTGACATTCGCCCCGTCGCGCGCCGCGCGCAGTGCGATGGCCAGTCCGATCCCGCGCGAACCACCGGACATGAACAGTGTTTTCCCCTTGAGCGACATACCGCCTCCCTGCTTCTCTATCTCCGGACACTAGAGCAGATTTCGCGCCGGCGAAATCGCCCCCGGCGGACTTCTCCCATCACAGGGTTTACATCCCCCGCTCCCGCCCTACCTGTCTGACAAGAATCGCCGGCCGGACCGGCTGGTCGCGCAACGCGGCCCGCGGCGCCGCGCCGAAACCGCCCTCGAGAGATCGGAATCAGAGCGATGACCGAAGTCAGAAGCGGCGACGTCGTGCGCCTTCACTATACCGGCAGGCTTGAAGACGGCAGCGAATTCGGCTCCTCCGCCGGCCGGGATCCTCTGGAACTGCGCGTGGGCGCGGGAGAGGTCATAGCCGGGCTGGACAGTCGCCTCGATGGAATGACCGTCGGCGAGGAGGAGACCGTCACGGTGCCTGTCGAGGAAGCCTATGGCCCGCGCGACGAACGCCAGGTTCACGTCATTCCCCGTTCCGCCATCCCGCCGTCCATCGACCTTTCGGTCGGCACGCCGTTGCAGGCGACGACCCCCGAGGGCCGCCAGATACAGCTCCAGGTTACCGACTTCGACGACAGTCAGGTCACCGTCGACGCCAATCACCCGCTCGCTGGCCACGATTTGACCTTCGACCTTACCGTGGTCGAAATCGTCGGCCGCGAAGGCGCGCCGCTCACCTAACGCGCAGGCCAAAACATCTTCGGGGAAAAGATTGCGCGAGCGTCGGTGAGCGTCGCAGCTTGGTATGGCTTTCGCTGGAGCGGGAGTCGGAAATGGCGGCCAATATCGCGATTGGGTTACTGATCACCGCCGTGACCTTTTTCCTGCATTCCGTCGGGCTGATCGGCCTGACCAGCCTCGCGTTGCGGACATCCGACCGACTCTCCTCCGGCGATCGCATCGCGGCGAAGACCCTTGCCGTCACCATTGTGGCTTCGGGTCTCGTGGTGCTGCTCGGGGCGGAGATCACCCTATGGGCCGTGGCGTTCCTGGGGCTCGGCGTCTTGCCGAGCCTCGAAGACGTCTCTACTTTTCCACCTCGACTTTCGCGACGATCGGCTTCGGGGACATCGTGCCGGCCGCGGAGTGGCGTCTGCTTGCATCGATCGAAGGTGTGTGGGGTTCCTGATCATCGGCTGGTCGGCCGCCTACCTCGTTGCTGCCGGCATCCGTTTCGGCCCCTTCGAGCGCGAAATGCACTTCTAAGCGCCTAGGCGAACATCCGTTCGCCCTGCTCGTCGACGATCTGCTGGCCCTTGCGCAGGATGATCGGGGCGGCCTCGTCGGGCGAGGAGAACCGGTCGGCGCGGATGAAGCGATGTTCCTTGACCTCGCCGCCGACTTCCTTGGAGATGACGCCGCAGCACTGATACTGCCCGTCAGCCTTGAACGGCGTGGCGCGGATCGAAAATCCTTTGTACTCAATCGGTTCGCCAGCAATCTCGCCGCCGGACGTTCCGCTTCCCCCGCCGCCGAACAGCCTTTTCAGGAACGACATGGCCTACTCCCCTTTATCCGGCCGGCCCGACCTGGCCTGCTTCCGGGCGCGAATATAGTCCGCTGCTGCGCCAAAGGACAGGCAGCGCCTTCGCACGATCGAGCCGACATCTCCGCGATTTCGGCCTCCAATACGGGGCTGCAAGGCGCGGCTTTTCAGCCTCGGGCAGCAGCCGCGCCGGCGAGATCGCCGCCGGCCGGTTTCTGCAGTCCGGACAGCCCGGCATCGATGAAGCGCCACTGGTCCATCGCGCCGGCGCAAGCTGCGCGGAACAGCCAGTCGGGGTCCCCGCCCTCGACCTTGATGCGCGGCAGGAACATCGGGTCGAGCCCCTCGGTGACCGGCCCGTGCTGCGAGGTGAAGGCAATCTCGTATCCCGCCTTGCGCAGCGCCTCGCCTGCCCTGCGGTCGAAGTCGCGCAGCGTGCCGAACGGGTAGGCGAAGCTTGTCACCGGGCGGCCGGTGATGTCCTCGATCTGCTTCTTCGAGCGGATCAGTTCGTCGGCGAGTTCGGCGGCCGTCAGCGAGGTGACCGAGCGGTGCGTCATCGTGTGCGAGCCGATTTCGGCTCCGCGGTCCGACAGTTCGCGGATTTGCGCCTTTCCCATGTGGTTCTTCTGGCCGATCCGGCCGGGAATGACGTAGACGGCATAGGGGATCGCATGGCGCTCGAACACCGGTGCGGCGTTGTCGATCACGCTCGGATCGCCGTCGTCCATGGTGACTACCACGGCGCGGCGGTTGCGCGCCCTGCCAGCGGCGATATCGGCAGCCAGCGGGGTGCCGACGGCGAGGCCCTGCCAGGCGAGCCATTCCATCTGGCGGTCCAGCGCGTCCGGCGAGACCGAGAAGGGCGACCGCGCCTCGTCCGCGAAACGGTGATAGGTCAGCACGCGCAGCCGGTCGGCGTGCCGGCTGCTGATCGTGAGCGGCACGGAGCCGGCGGCGACGCCCAGCCGCGCGGCCTTCTTGACCAGCCAGCGTTTCATGCCGATTGAATGTTCGCTCATGCTGCGGTCCCCCGTCATGCCGCCCGCCTCCCCGAATCCGCCGGCAGCCATGACATCATTCGCAGCAGGAAGAGCGGATTGCCGATGAGATCGCGGCGCGCCTTGTGCGGCTGCTTCTGCAGGATGTGCAGCCATTCCATGCCCAGCCGGCGGTAGACTTCCGGCG
>JAEYRU010000128.1 GCA_023435335.1 Pseudomonadota bacterium | reverse complement strand
CGGTTCTCGGCAGCGACCTTGTTGTTGGGATCGGACTTCTTCTGGTTCATGCCGGATAAACGCGGATCTGGCGCGTCAGTTGATCAGCCCGGCGAACTTCATCGCCTCGTCGATCTTCGCCGCGGTCCCTTCTTCGATCGTCACCAGAGGCGAGCGCACCACATTTTCGGCGCGCCCGAGCTTCGACAGGGCGTATTTCGCGCCGCAGACGCCCGGCTCGATGAAGATCGCCTTGTGCAGCGGCATCAGCCGGTCCTGCAGTTCGAGAGCCTTCTCCTTGTCCCCGTTCAGGGTCGCCTCCTGGAACTCTGCGCAGAGACGGGGAGCGACATTCGACGTGACCGAGATCGCCCCCACGCCGCCATGCGCGTTGAAGCCGAGCGCGGAAGCGTCTTCTCCCGAGAGCTGGATGAAGTCCTTTCCGCAGGTCATGCGCTGCTCGGAGACCCGTTCGACCTTGCCGGTGGCGTCCTTGACGCCGACGATGTTGTCGAAATCGTGGGCCAGCCTGCCCATGGTCTCCGGCGTCATGTCGATCACCGAACGCGGCGGAATGTTGTAGATGATGATGGGCAGCGTGGTCGCCTTGGCGATGGCGGCGAAGTGAGCGTAGAGCCCGCGCTGGGTCGGCTTGTTGTAATAAGGAGTGACCACGAGCGCGGCGTCGGCTCCCACTTCTTCGGCGTGACGGACAAGACCGATCGCCTCCTCGGTGTTGTTCGAACCGGCACCCGCCACCACTGGTACCCTGCCCGCGGCCACTTCGACGCAGGCCTTGACGACCTGGCGGTGCTCCTCATGGCTCAGCGTCGGAGATTCTCCGGTCGTGCCGACGGGCACAAGGCCGCGCGTACCCTCCGCGATCTGCCACTCGACGAACGCGCGAAAGGCTTTCTCGTCAAAGCGTCCGTCGCTGGCGAACGGCGTGACGAGCGCGGTGAGCGAGCCTCTCAGCATTGCAGTCTTAGCTCCTGATCCTAAATTTGCCTCTTTTGCAGGCTTCTAGCCTGTCGAAGGGTCGCGCACCATAGTCTCGACACCTCGTTGGGGCAAGCAGGTCCGATTGTGCCACATGGGCGCGATTCGGGGCTTTCGGGAGGGATTTTCCTTTACGCTACCTTCACCCGCGGGAGGCTAGGTTCCCGTTCGCCCTTTCGATAGTATTCTGCACGGACAAGGGGACGTCGCAGCATGTCCGCAAGAAGAAGAATTGGCATTCTCGTCGCAGGACTGGCAGCATCGCTGCTGTCCGCGCCGGCCAGCGCCGACGTCAAGCTTCCCAACAAGGCAATCCCGATACCCTCGGTGCGGCCGAGCGCCTACGCCCCGGAATCCGCACGCGGGCCGAACGGTGCCCTCAAGGCGCTGACCGATCGTTTCGCCATGCCCGGGAATGCGGCCCCCCGCGAAGCTGCGCGGCTGAGCGACGGGCTCGCAGCGCTGTCCGCCGGTGACATCGCCGGCGCTCTGCGCCTGCGCGATAAGCTTCCTGCCAGCGCACTCGACCGGCGGATCCTGAGTTGGGCGGTCGCACTCAACGGCGGCGACATCCCCAGCGGCGAGATCGCGGCCACGGCGAGCGAACTCGCCGGCTGGCCGGGCATGAAGACGCTTCGCCGCAACATCGAGCGTGCGCTCTACCGGGAGAAAGCCGACCCAGGCGAAGTTCTCGCTGCTTTGGGCGATACGCCGCCGCAGACCATGGAGGGCGTAATCATCCTGGCGCGTGCGCATCTCGCGGGCGGCAACAGCGCTGCCGCGAGCAAGGTGATCTCCCGCTTCTGGCGCAAGGAAAAACTGGAGGCGAAGGAAGAGGCTTTCATCCTGCGCGAGTTCGGGGGCGTGCTCAGCAAAGCCGACCACCGTGCCCGCATGGAGCAGATGCTGCATTACGACCGGGTGAGCGCCGCCAGCCGAGTGGCGAAGCATGCCGACGCGGAAGAACTCGCCCAAGCCTGGAGCGCCGTCATCCGCAAGGACAAGAAGGCCGCCAGCCTTCTCGATGCGGTACCGAAGGCGCAGCGCGGCGGCGGCTATGTGTTCGCCAAGGCGCGGCACCTGCGCTGGGCGAAGAAATACAAGGACGCCGCAGCCATCATGCTGACGGCGCCGGCCGACGCCGATTCGCTCGTCGATCCCGACGCCTGGTGGGTGGAACGGCGGGTGCTGTCGCGCGAATTGCTCGACCTGGGCGATCCCGCGACCGCCTACCGGCTCGCAGCCGCACACGCCGCGGAAAGCCCCGCGATGGCAGCTGACGCGGAGTTTCATGCCGGCTGGTACGCGCTGCGCGGGCTGCGCGACGCCAATACCGCCGCGCGCCATTTCGGACGCATCGCTGCAGTCGCCGAGGGGCCCATCTCGCTGGCACGCGCCTTCTACTGGCTCGGCCGCGCCGCCGAGGACGGGGGACCGGGCGAGGCTGAAGAGCATTTCCAGCGCGCGGCGCGCTACGGCACCGCCTTCTACGGCCAGCTCGCCGCGGCGAAGCTCGGCCTCGATACCATTCCTGCCGCCCATCCCTCGCCCACTGTCGACGACCGGCAGAACTTCGCGCAGCGGCAGGCGGTGCAGGCCATCGAGCGCCTGGAAGCCGCCGGCCACCAGCGCCATGCCGACATCCTCTACCGGGATCTGGCCGGGGAACTGGACAGCGCGGGCGAACTGGCGCTGCTCGCGATCAAGGCCGAAAAGCGTGGCGACCACCATCTCGCCCTGAGGATCGGCAAGATTGCCGCCGCTCGCGGGCTGGAGATCGGGGCGCTGTCGCATCCGCTCGGCGCCATTCCCGGCTCGGCCGATATCTCGGGAGCGGGCAAGGCGCTCGCCTACGCGATCGCCAGGCAGGAGAGCGAGTTCAACGCGGGTGCGGTGTCCCCGGCTGGGGCGCGCGGATTGCTGCAGCTCCTGCCGCGTACGGCGCAGGAAATGGCCAAACGCGCCGGCATGAAATTCTCCGCCGGGCGGCTGACGACCGACGCCGGATACAACGCCGCGCTCGGCGCGGCTTATCTCGGCGACCAGCTCTCGCGCTTCGATGGCTCCTACATCCTCACCTTCGCCGGCTACAACGCCGGGCCCGGCCGCGCGCAGGAATGGATCAAGCGGTACGGCGACCCGCGCGGCAAGGACATCGACACGATCGTCGATTGGATCGAGCGCATCCCGTTCACCGAGACGCGCAACTACGTGCAGCGCGTGATGGAGAACTATCAGGTCTACAAGATGCGGTTGTCAGGCCGTTTCGACATCGCCGCCGATCTCACCGACGGGCGTGGCAGCTAGCGCGGGCGCCACGTCTTCTGCCTCCGGCGCCACCCGGCTATAGAGGAAGCTGGCGCACGGAGGGTTCATGGCGACAGCCGAGTTGTTCGAGGATTTCCACTATGGCTCGCCCGACGGGCTGCGTCTGCACGCGCGGGTCTACGGTGCCGCCATCGAAGGGCGGGCGCCTGCGGTGTGCCTGCCGGGGCTGACCCGCAACGCGCGCGATTTCCATGACCTTGCGCTCCATCTCTCACGCGACGCACACGCGCCGCGCAAGGTCGTCGCGTTCGACTACCGCGGGCGTGGCCTGTCGGAATACGACCGCAACTGGAAGAATTATGACCCTTTGGTCGAAGCGGCCGACGTGATGGCCGGTCTGGTCGCGCTCGGTATCGAGCAGGCTGCCTTCA
>JAEYRU010000110.1 GCA_023435335.1 Pseudomonadota bacterium | reverse complement strand
CTGTCCGCCGGCGCTCACCTCGCAGCTCGAGGCGCACTTGCGGGCGGCGGGCGCGGATGTCACGCTTGTGTGGCACGAGGGTGGACACGAGATCAGGCCCGCCGAGACGGAGGCTGCGCGCCGCTTTCTTGGCGCGGCGGCGGAGACGGAGCAGACATGACCGGCGAAACAGAAATCAGACTCGAGGAAGGCGCCTCCAAGGGACGCTACTTTCTGGACGGCGAAAATCGTGCGATTGCCGAGATGACCTTTTCCAAGGCCGGCGACCATCTTCTGATCATCGACCATACGGAGGTGCCCGACGCCTATCGCGGACAGGGCGTGGGCGTGAAGCTGGTCAGTCGGGCGGTGGAGGACGCGCGCATCTCGGGCAAGAAGATCCTGCCGCTCTGCCCGTTCGCGAGCGCGCAGTTCCGCCGTCACCCGGAATGGGCGGATGTACTGAGCGGCGGGCGGGGCAGGGACTAGGCTGCGGAACCGATCGTGGCGACCGGCATTAGCTCCGCAGGAGGTCCGGATGGATAGCGGCCAATCCCAAATTCGCTTCGAGGAGACGGGCAACCGCGGCAGATACTCGATTCCTATGCCCAATGGAGAGGAATCGAAGCTCACCTTCGTGCGCGTCTCGCCGGATCACATCATTGCCGACCACACTTTCGTGCCGCCCCCATACCGGGGCCAGGGCGTGGCCGAGCGCATGGTCGAAAGGCTGATCGTGGATGCCCGCATGACCGGCACCAGGGTCACGCCGACCTGCTGGTTCGTGGCCGATGAGTTTGCGCGGCACAGCCCGGAATGGGACGACGTCCTGAAGCGGTAGCGTTACCAGCGCGTCTTTTCACCCGGGGCGGCAGGCTCGATCGCGAGTGCGTGCAGGCCGGCCGCGATTTCGCCGGCGAGCAACTCGTTGACGCGTCGATGACGTTCTATGCGGCTCATGCCGGAGAACGCGGAGGAGACGATGCGCACGCGAAAATGCGTCTCTCCGGTGCCGTCGAAGGTTTCGCCGTCGAGGCCCGGCGCGGAGTGGTGATGACCGGCATGCAGGTGGCTTTCGTTGATCACCTCGAGCCGTTCGGGCCTGAGCGCGGCATTCAGCTTTGTTTCTATCTCGGACTGAATGGACATGGCATGCTCCTCTCCCCATATAGGGGAAGCTCCCCGATTCATGAGAGAACCAGGCGTTAGGTCGAACGTCGGCCAAATGTCAATTCTTGTATCGATGAGCGAAGAGCCCATAATCCGACCACAGTGATTTGCCCCTCGTGGAGTCGATGAAGCCGTATCCGCGCTATTTCGAGAAGATCCGCGTTCGCCCAGATCCCGAGGCGGAACTGAAGTCGCGCGCGCCCCGCTGCCAGTGGGACGGCTGCGAGGACGCCGGCACCCACAAGGCGCCGGTGGGGCGCACCCGCGAGGGCGAGTACTTCTGCTTCTGTTTCAATCACGTGCGGGAGTACAACAAGAATTTCAACTACTTCTCCGGCGTCGGGAACGAGGAGATCGCCCGCTTCCAGAAGGAGGCGCTGACCGGTCACCGGCCCACCTGGCGCATGGGAGCTGCGGGCGGAATGCGCCATTCGAGCGACTTCAGCCAAGCGCGCTCGGGCAGCGCCAGTTACTACAACCGGGTTCGCGATCCGTTCAATTTTTTCGGCGGTCACAAGGGGACGCCGCGCGAGCGAAAGCTCAGAACGCTTGAGGCCAAGGCAATGGAAACGCTTGGCCTCGCCGCACGGGCGACTAGCGCGGAGATAAAGGCGCGGTATAAGGAGCTTGTGAAACGCCACCATCCCGACGCGAATGGCGGCGACAGGAGTTCGGAAGAACGTTTGCGCGATGTGCTCCAAGCCTACCGTGTGCTCAAGCAGGCCGGTCTCTGCTAGGGCGTTGGGCCGCTGGGTCGCATGTTGATCGGGCCACCGGGTCTGGTAGATACGCCTCCGGACATTTTGTGGAATAGCGACGGAACAGCCGGTTCCGCGTGTGGAGACATGATGAACAAGGTCGATCGCGATATCGCCAACCTTCCCGACACCACAGTCGCGGTGAAGGAAACATTCGGCTTCGATTCCGACATGGTGGTTCCTGCCTATTCGGTGGCCGACCCGCATGTGCCGGACCTCGACCCCGACTACCTGTTCGACCGCCAGACGACGATGGCCATCCTCGCGGGCTTCGCCTTCAACCGGCGGGTCATGGTGTCGGGTTACCACGGCACCGGAAAGTCCACCCACATCGAGCAGGTGGCAGCCCGCCTGAACTGGCCCTGCGTGCGCGTCAATCTCGACAGCCACGTCAGCCGCATCGATCTCGTGGGCAAGGACGCGATCGTGGTCAAGGAAGGCATGCAGGTCACGGAGTTCCGCGATGGCATCCTGCCCTGGGCTTACCAGCACAACGTGGCGCTTGTGTTCGACGAATACGATGCCGGCCGTCCTGACGTGATGTTCGTCATCCAGCGGGTGCTGGAATCGTCCGGCCGCCTGACGCTGCTCGACCAGTCCAGAGTCATCCGCCCGCATCCGGCCTTCCGCCTCTTCGCGACCGCCAATACGGTTGGCCTGGGCGACACGACCGGCCTCTATCACGGCACGCAGCAGATCAACCAGGCACAGATGGACCGCTGGTCGATTGTCACCACGCTCAACTATCTGCCGCACGACAAGGAAGTCGAGATCGTGCTGGCCAAGGCCAAGCACTGGCGCACCGAGAAGGGCCGCGATGTGGTCAACAAGATGGTCAGGGTCGCCGACATGACGCGTTCGGCCTTCATCAACGGCGATCTGTCGACCGTGATGAGCCCGCGCACCGTCATTATGTGGGCCGAAAATGCCGAGATATTCGGCAGCGTGGGCTTCGGTTTCCGGCTGACCTTCCTCAACAAGTGCGACGAGCTGGAGCGGTCGGTCGTCGCAGAATTCTATCAGCGCGCCTTCGGGGAGGATTTGCCGGAGAGCGCCGCCAACGTCGTGCTGGCTTAGGCCGAAAGGACGAAATGGCCGGCACCGGAGACAATACGCGCGGAAAGCCGAAGAACGGCACGGAGATGGACGCTTTCAAGCGCGCCGTCTCGGTTTGCGTGCGCGCCATCTCAGGCGACCGCGAGATGGAAGTGTCCTTCTCCAAGGAGAAGCCGGTTCTGGTGGGAAACCGCGCGCGTCTGCCGGAACCGCCGAAGAAGCCCGGCGCGACGGACATTGGGATCACCCGCGGTCTGGGGGATTCCATGGCGCTCCGACGCGCCTGTCATGATGCGCGCGTGCATTCCCGTCTCGCGCCGGAGGGTCGGCAGGCGCGCGCCATATTCGATGCGGTCGAACAGGCGCGCTGCGAGGCTATCGGCTCGAACCGGATGCAGGGCGTCTCGGATAACATCGCCTCGATGCTGGAGGACCGCTACGCGCGCGCCAACCTCGCGGACGTTTCCGACCAGGCCGACGCGCCGCTTGAAGAGGCGGTGGCGCTGATGGTGCGCGAGGCGCTGACCGGCCGCGCCGCGCCGAAAAGCGGCGAGAAGGTCGTCAGCCTCTGGCGCAAGTTTATCGAGGAGAAGGCGGGCGCCGACCTCGCGGACCTCGCCGGCAAGGTCGAAGACCAGACCGCGTTCGCGCGCATCGTGCGAGACATGCTGGCCTCGATGGACATGGCCGAGGAACTCGGCGAGGACGAGCGCGACGACGAGACCGACGAGGACAGCGAGGACCAGCCGCAGGGCGAGGAGCAGTCGGAGGAGGGCGGCGAGGCCGATTCCGGCTCCGAGGACGCGCAGGCCGAGGAGTCTGACGCTTCCGACGACGACGAGGAGGCTGGCGAGACCGATGCCGCGATGGCAGACGCCGACGAGACCGCCGACCAGGAGGATCTCGACGCCGAGACGCCGGGCGAGACGCGCCGGCCGAACGATCCGTTCGCCAATCTGCCGCGCGAGATCGACTACAAGGTCTTTTCCACGCAGTTCGACGAGACGGTCGGCGCGGAGGAACTCTGCGACGAGGAGGAACTCGATCGCCTGCGCGCCTTCCTCGACAAGCAGCTGGCCAACCTGCAGGGCGTCGTGGGGCGGCTAGCGAACCGGCTGCAGCGCCGTCTTATGGCGCAGCAGAACCGCTCCTGGGATTTCGACCTGGAGGAAGGAACGCTCGATCCGGCCCGTCTCACCCGCGTCGTCATCGACCCGATGCAGCCGCTGTCGTTCAAGCAGGAGCGCGACACCAATTTCCGCGATACGGTGGTGACGCTGCTGCTGGACAATTCGGGCTCCATGCGCGGCCGCCCTATCACGGTTGCCGCCACATGCGCCGATATCCTGGCGCGCACGCTAGAGCGTTGCGGCGTTTCGGTCGAGATCCTGGGCTTCACCACGCGAGCCTGGAAGGGGGGGCAGGCGCGTGAGAAGTGGCTTAAGGAGGGCAAGCCGGCCAATCCCGGCCGCCTGAATGATCTTCGCCACATCGTCTACAAGAGCGCCGACGCGCCCTGGCGGCGGGCGCGGCGCAATCTCGGGCTGATGATGCGCGAGGGGTTGCTCAAGGAGAACATCGACGGCGAGGCTTTGCTGTGGGCGCATTCGCGCCTGATCGGCCGCCCCGAGCAGCGGCGTATCCTCATGATGATCTCGGACGGCGCGCCAGTGGACGATTCCACGCTGTCCGTGAACCCCGGCAATTATCTCGAGCGGCACCTGCGTGCGGTCATTGAGCTGATCGAGACTCGCTCGCCGGTGGAACTCATCGCCATCGGCATCGGGCATGACGTGACACGCTATTATCGGCGCGCGGTCACGATCGTCGATGCCGAGGAACTCGCCGGGGCAATGACCGAGCAGCTTGCGGGCCTGTTCGGCGACGACTCTGCTCGCGAACAGCGCCATGGCGGACGTGCGATGCGCCGCGCGGGATGAGTGCGGCGTCCGTTCTCACCCCTGCGGGACTTTGCGAACGGGGCTGCCGCCTAGGGACCGCCCTGGCTTTCGCGGCGGCAGTGCTTTTGCAGCCTGCGTCCGCTCTCGCCCAATCGCCGCCCGCGGAGCGGATGACGATCGACAGTCGACCGATCGAACGTTTCCGTATCGGTTCCGACGAGACCCGCTTCGGCCCGTTCGAGTTTGTCGGGGGTCTCTCGATGGCCTCGAGAGGCCGTCATTTCGGCGGCCTGTCGGGTTTTCGCTACCTCGCCCCCGGCAGCGACTTCATCGGCGTCACCGACACCGGCTTCTGGTTTTTCGGCCGCATCGAGCGGAACGATGACCGGCAGCCAATGGGTGTGACCGACTTTCGCATGACGCCCATGGTGGATGCCGCCGGCGCGCCGCTTGCCGGCAAGCAGGAAGCCGATGCGGAGGGCCTCGAGGTCCATGGCGGCATCGCTACGGTGAGCTTCGAGCGCCAACACCGCGTCACCGAATTTGCGCTTCAACCTGACGCCATGGGTAGACCGCTGCGCGACGTGGATTTCCTCGTGCCGCGCCGTGAACTGCGCCAAAATCGCGGCTTCGAGACGGTGGCACGAGCGCCGGAGGACAGCATGCTCGCGGGCGCCCGTGTTATCGTGGCGGAGAGGAGCATCGACGAGGACGGCAACCTTTTTGCCGCCATCCTCGAAGGACCGCTCAAGGGCGTGTTCAAGGTGGCGCGCGGCGGCGACTTCGACGTCACCGACGGCGCGTTCCTGCCCGACGGCGACCTGCTTCTGCTGGAGCGCCGCTTCTCGATGGCACAGGGCGTGGCGATGCGCCTTCGCCGCATCGAGGCGGACACGATCCGACCGGGCGGGCTGGCCGACGGTCCGGTTCTCCTTGAAGCCGACATGGCTTACCAGATCGACAACATGGAGGGCCTGGATGTGTGGCGGCGCGAAGACGGTGCGCTGATGGTCTCGCTCGTCTCCGACGACAACCATTCGATCCTGCAGCGCAATCTCTATCTGGAGTTCCAGCTGGTCGATGAATGACGCCTGCCGGCTTGGCCGCTCCGGCAGCAGCCCTTTATGGCAGCTCTCGATTTCGTGCAGGCCTACGCCGTGCGTGCCATCTCGCCAGCGGCCATCCAGGTCTCGAGTTTGAGCTGCAGTTTGTTGGGCGAAACCGGCTTCGACAGATAGTCGTCCATACCCGCTTCGATACAGCGATCCCGGTCGCCCTTGAGCGCGTGTGCCGTGACGCCGATGATCGGCGTCCTGTGTCCGGTGCCCTGCTCCTGCTCGCGGATGGCGCGCGTGGCTTCCAGCCCGTTCATCTCGGGCATCGATACGTCCATCAGGATCACCTGCGGCTTGTGCGTTCGGCACATCTCGACCGCAGTGCGGCCGTTGGAGGCAATCCGATAGGAGACTCCCAGGCCGTCCAAGATCTGGCTGAAGACGAGCTGGTTGACCTCATTGTCCTCCGCCACCAGAACGTCGAGCGATCCGGGCGCGTTCAACGTAGCAGCCGAGATGCGCTGCTCCGGCACCGGCATGAGCGCCTTGCGGATCGGAGTGACGTTGGCCGGTGGCGTTTCCTCCATCTCCTGCGTCCGCGGGCGCTTGGCGTATGCGGCCTGCAGTACCGAAACGATCGTCTCCAGCAGCGCGGACGAGCGCGCCGGCTTGTTGAGCTGGGCGCTGATGCCGCATTCGGCCGCCAGGCGCGAGGTTTCCACCTGATCCACGGAGGTGAGCAGAATCAACGGAATATGGCTGGTCGCGGGATTGGTGGAGATCTGCCTTGCGACGTCGCCGCCGTTCATGTCCGGCATCTGGTAGTCGAGAATGACACAGTCGACGCTCACGCCATATTCCGCCGCGCGCTCGAGGAAGGCGAGACCGAGCTTGCCGCTGTCGGCGGCGGCGCAGTCGAAGCCCCAGCTGCGGAGCTGTTCCGAGATGATCTGGCGATTGATCGGATTGTCGTCGATGGCGAGGATGCGTGCGCCCGACACGTCTACAGGCACCGGTTTCTGCTCGGGAGAGGATTCGTCGACCGCGAGGCTGGCGGTGAACCAGAAGGTCGAGCCCTTGCCCAGCGTGCTCTCGGCCCCCATGCTGCCGCCCATGAGCTGCACCAGCCGGGAGGCGATCGCGAGGCCCAGCCCCGTACCTTCGTGGCGGCGGGTGGACGAGGCGTCCACCTGTGCAAATTTGTCGAATACGCTATCGAGCTTGTCGGCCGGGATGCCGATGCCGGTATCCTCCACCCGCACGGTGATCTTGACGCTCTGGTCGCGCACGTTGCCTGAGATATCGACCAGGACATGCCCGCGTTCGGTGAATTTCACCGCGTTGCCGACGAGATTGGTGGCAACCTGGCGGAAGCGGCCCACGTCGCCGACGACCTGAAGCGGCAGCGAGGGGTCAACCCGTACGATCAGTTCCAGGTCCTTTTCCGCGACCTTTGTCGATACCAGCGTCGCCACGTCTTCGATTGCCTCGCCGAGACGGAACGGCGCATTGTCCAGGACCAGCTGACCGGCATCGATCTTGGAGAAGTCGAGGATGTCGTTGATGATGGTGAGCAACGCGTTGCCGGATTTCACGATCACGTCGACGAACATGGACTGCCGCGGGTCGAGCTCGGTGCGTGCCAGCAACTCGGCCATGCCCATCACTCCGTTCATCGGCGTTCGGATCTCGTGGCTCATGTTGGCGAGGAACTCGGACTTGGCACGGTCGGCGGCCTCGGCCCGCACCCTGGCCGCTTCGACGGTCTCCTTTGCCTCGCGCAGGCTTTCATGCGCGTCGTGGATATTCTTCATCATCGGCTCGAAGACCCGGAAGCCGACGAGGGCGCTGGCGGTGATCGTGCTCAGCGCCACGAAGGTGAGCGCGTATTGCAGCCAGCCATAGTCGTCGACCATGGAAGCGTTCAGCCGCTCCTGCATTTCGCCGAGATTGGGGCGCACGCGCTCGGTGGATATTTGCTTCAGCTGGGAGAAGACACGCTGCGCGGCCGGCAGGGAGAAATCACGGAATATGTCCAGGCGGTCGGCATGTGTCAGGACCTCCTTGATGTCGCGCCGCAGCGACTGGCCGTCGGGCGTACCTTCCCAGATTTCGCGCACGAAGGCGGGCATCGAGAGGCCGGCGACGCCCACAAGGGTCTTGTTGAGCTGTGCTTTTCCAGCCGCCAGCGCTTCTTCTTCAGCGATGATCTGGCTTTCGCCGCGCCCGATTAGATCGCCGGAAGCGAAGCGCATGGCGTCGTAAGCTTCGTCCAGACGCGAGATTGCCGCATGAAGATCGGCACGCGCCGGATCGACGTCGACAGCGGTGATGCCGGCCCTGTTGCGCATGCCGTCGATCCGCAGCGCATGGTAGAGGACATCGCTCGCTGCGTCGGCCGTGTCACGAACCAGGGCGCTGAACTTGACGCTGGTCTTGGCCTCCTCGGCCTGCCACAGGATGAACCCCGTTCCGGACCCGACCGCGACGATGAAACCCAGCAAGATGACAAGCAGCCGGCTGCGCATATACGCGCGCGTAATGGCGGAGGACATGAACGCAATACCCCAGTGCCCAAACAGTCCGGTAAAACTCGACTATTCCGATTAAAGTGCGCTTAACGCCGGGGCAGGAAAGCGCGACCTGCCGGGTCAGGAGCGGCGCGCGGCCACGAAACGAGCGGCCAGGCGAAGCATTTGAGCCTCGTCGCTCCACGGCCCCAGCAACTCCTCCGCCTGAGCAACCAGGCCGTCGAGTTGCCTGCGTGTCCATTCGATGCCGTTGAGCGAGGCCAGGGTGGCCTTGCCGGCGGCGGCGTCCTTGCCAGTGGCCTTTCCCATAGCGATCGGGGAGGCGGTGAGGTCCAGCAGGTCGTCGGCGAGTTGGAAAGCAAGTCCGACCGCCGAGCCAAATTCGGCCAGCCGCTCCTGTTCCTCGGGCGACGCGCCCCCGACGATGGCTCCGGCCTCGCAGGCATAGCGGATCAGTGCGCCCGTCTTCATCGCTTGCAGCATGATGATGGCTGCCTCGTCCGGCGTCCCACCTTCGGACTGCAGATCCAACGCTTGTCCTCCCGCCATGCCGCCTATGCCGGCGGCACGCGCAAGGCCGCGCACGAGATCGAGGCACCGCTGCGGGGCAAGCCCGGCCTCTGCTGCGCCGTCTGCGAGCGTGTCGAATGCGAGCGTCAGCAGCGCGTCGCCCGCCAGGATGGCAGTCGCCTCGTCGAAGGCCCTATGCACGGTCGGCAAGCCGCGCCGCAGGTCGTCATCGTCCATCGCCGGCAGATCGTCGTGGATGAGCGAGTAGCTGTGCACGCATTCGAGCGAGGCCGCGACATGCAGCGCGGCCCGCTCATTGCCACCGAAGAGGGCCGCCGTCTCCATGACGAGAAAAGGCCTCAGCCGCTTCCCGCCGTTGAGGACGCCGTGGCGCATCGCGGCGAGCAGCCGGCCAGGACGAGCGATCTCGCCGGCGCGTGGGCGCGGGTCGAGCAGGCTGTCGAGCAGCCGCTCGACGGCTGCCGCGCGCCCGGCGAGCACCAAAGAGAATTCGTCGATATCGGCTTCGGTCATGGGTGGAGCGATGCCGGGATTTCCCCCCCCGGTCAAGGTCGCGCCGGCATGGCGCATTGCATGCGGGGCCGCAGCTTTGTATTGCGGGTCGTCCAACGGGAAGCAGGCGTTGAAGGAGCCGACGATAGAAGCCGAGGCGAGGCCGCAACGCCGGCGCAGGTCGCAGTCACGCCGTCATCCAGCGCTGCGCTGGGTGCGGCGACTGATAATCGCTGCCGTGGTCGTCGTTGCGCTGCCCCTCGCGCTGTCGCTGGTCTATGCGGTACCGGGGGTCCGACCCGTCTCGATGCTCATGGTAGCCGATCTTGTGACGCTCAGGGGGTACGACCGGCAATGGGTGTCGCTGGAGGATATGGGTTCGGCCCTGCCTCACGCCGTCATGATGTCGGAGGACGGCCAGTTCTGCTCGCATCGCGGTGTGGATTGGGGTGAGCTCAACGCCGTGATCGAGGGGGCTCTGGCCGGCGAGCCCGCCCGTGGCGCGTCCACCATCCCCATGCAGACCGTGAAGAACCTGTTCCTGTGGCACGGCCGCTCCTACCTGCGCAAGGCCCTGGAGGTGCCGCTTGCGATCTATTTCGACGCGGTCCTCCCCAAGCGGCGTATCCTGGAGATCTACCTGAACATCGCCGAATGGGGGCCGAACGTCTATGGTGCCGAGGCAGCCGCCCAGCATCACTTTGGTCGCGCGGCGAAGGAGCTGTCGGCCCGTCAGGCGGCTTTGCTGGCGGTCACGCTACCGAGCCCGGCTACCCGCAACCCTGCGCGGCCAGGGCCCGGGATGGAGCGGATTGCTTCGGTGGTGCAGAGGCGTGCGGCGCGCGCGGGTGGATATGTGGACTGCCTGAGCCCCTAAGGGGAACTTTTTTTCCCGTGCCGCTGGTCAAATGCGGCCCGCTTGTGTATAGGCACCGCGACTTTCATGGATTCCGGCCTGCCGAGCCTCTCCGGGGCGCGCTGGCCTTTGACAGTGGAGCAGACCGTGGCTGTACCGAAACGAAAGACCTCGCCGTCGAAGCGCGGCATGCGCCGTTCGGCCGACGCGCTGAAGGCGCCGAGCTATGTCGAGGACAAGAACTCCGGCGAGATGCGCCGTCCGCATCACATCGACCTGAAGACCGGCATGTATCGTGGCCGCCAGGTGCTGGAGCCGAAGGAAGGCTGAGCCTTCCTCGCAATTGCTGACTTCCAGGACCGGCCTCGTGCCGGTCTTTTTGCATCGAGGTCCGGCAAGCCTTGACGCGTGCTCTGCGCAAGGCTCTACAGAAGCCGCTGCTACCTCGCGGAGACGCGCAATGTTCGGCCACTTGCCGCTGATGATCGTGCCATTCATCCTCTACAATGTCGGGCTGGCCGGCTTCTTCGGTGGCGGCGAACCCTGGGAAACGGAGCTGTTCACGGTCACCATGATCTCGGGCGGCATCTGGTCGATGACGCTCAAGGACCTGATAATCGTCGTCGCGCTGATCCTCCTCTTCGTCGAGGTGCTCAAATCGACGCGGACCTCCAACGCCTCGGTGCTCGACCACCTTCTGTCGCTGGCGGTGTTCGTGCTGTTCCTGGTGGAGTTCCTGCTGGTCAGGGGCGCCGCGACTTCGCTCTTCTTCGTGCTGATGTTCATCGCACTCGTCGACGTTCTCGCCGGCTTTACGGTTTCGCTGCGGGCGGCCAGCCGCGACGTGAACCTGCGCTAACCGGCGTCGGCGATGAAGCCGGCGGTCTCGATGCCGGCAATGGCAGCGGCCTCGTCGTTGTCGGAGGTGTCGCCCGTAATCCCGACGGCTCCGACGATCTCGCCCGATTTCGTCCTGACCAGGACTCCTCCCGGCACCGGAACGATCCTGCCGCCGGAGACGCCCGATAGCCCGGTGAAGAAATGCGGCCGGTCGGTCGCGATCTTGTTTACCGCGCGCCCGCCGACGCCGAGCGCAAGCACGCCATAGGCCTTCCCGGCAGCTATCTCGAAGCGCATCATCGAGGCGCCGTCCTGCTTCTGGAACGCGATCGGATGCCCGCCGGCGTCGAGCACAGCAACGGCTAGCGGCTTCAGCCCCAGCTCGCGCCCCCTGGCGAACGCAGCCGTTATGATCCTGTTCGCCTTGGCGAGTGAAATGCGCGGCATTCCTTTCCTCCTGCGGTTGTCTCCTCCGCTCTATTCCAGACGGCGCCGAATGTGTATGCCTCGAAGGGCGGATTCCCCCGCCCGTGGCGCCATTCTCCCCAGCACGGAGTCAGCTGATGCGTGATTTCGCCCTGCCCGGCCGCTCGCCCGTGATCGCCGAACACGGCATGGCGGCGACCAGTCACCCGCTCGGCACGATGACCGCCATCGCAGTGCTGCGCGAGGGCGGCAACGCAGTGGACGCCGCGATCGCCGCGTGTGCCACGCTCTGCGTGGTCGAGCCGGCGATGACCGGCATCGGCGGTGACTGTTTCGCCCTGGTGGCCGAGCCGGACGGCACGGTGCACGGGCTGAACGGCTCGGGGCGCGCGGCGCAGGCCGCCGACGCCGACTGGCTGCGCGGCCTTGGACACTCATCGATGCCGCAGACGGGCGCGCTCTCGGTCACAGTTCCGGGTGCCTTGCGTGCCTGGGAGGCCCTGTCGGTGCGTTTCGGCACATTGGGCTTCGACCGGCTGTTCGCGGATGCCATCCGTTATGCCGAGGAGGGTTTCGCCGTGCATGCCCGCGTCGCGCGCGACTGGCCGAACTACGTCGCCGAGCTTGCCGCCGACGAGGGCGGGCGACTGCACTACCTCAGGCAAGGCCGCGCGCCCCGCATGGGCGAGCGCATGCGCCAGCCAGCGCTCGCCGGCACGCTGCGGCGGCTCGCCAAGGACGGCGCCGGCGCCTTCTACGAGGGCGAGATCGCGGCCGAGATCGCGGCTACGGTGAAGGGCAAGGGCGGACGGCTCTCGGAGGCCGACCTTGCCGCCTGCCGGGCTGACTGGGTCGCGCCGGTATCGATCGCCTACGCCGGTCACGACGTGCTTGAAATGCCGCCCAACGGGCAGGGCATCACGGCGCAGATCATGCTCAACATCCTCGACCTCGTGGAAGCGCGCCGTCACGCGCCGGACAGCCCCGAGCGCCACCACCTGCTGATTGAGGCGGCCCGGCTCGCTTATTCCGTGCGTGATCACCTCGTGGCCGACCCGGCAGCCATGACCGCGCCGGTCGAGCGGCTGCTGTCGCGCGAAATCGCCGCCGCGCTCGGCGCCCGCATCGACTTGAAACGTCGCAACGCGGACGTGTCGATCCCGCCGCTGCCCGGCTCCGACACGGTCTATCTCACCGTGGTGGACCGCGACCGCCGTGCCGTCTCCTTCATCAATTCGCTCTATGGCGGCTTCGGAGCGAAGGTGGTGACACCGCGTTCCGGCGTGACGCTGCAGAATCGCGGCGGCTGCTTCAGCCTGGTGCCGGGCCACCCGAACGAATACGGCCCCGGCAAACGGCCGATGCACACCATCATCCCGGCGATGGCGACGCGCGGCGGCCGCGCGGCGGTGTCCTTCGGGGTCATGGGCGGCGCCTACCAGGCGATGGGACACGCCCATGTATTCAGCAATCTCGCAGACGACGGGATGGATCCGCAGATGGCTGTCGACCAGCCGCGCGTCTTCTGGGGCGCCGATGGGACTGTCGAGGTGGAGAGCGGCATGTCCGAAACCGTCCGCCGCGGGCTGGAGGCGCGGGGCCACTCGGTCAGGGCGGGTGGCCCATTCGGCGGCGGGCAGGTGATCGTCATCGGCGACGACGGCTTCCTGACCGCCGGCTCCGACCCGCGCAAGGATGGGCTGGCGCTGGGCTGGTAGGTCCTTCCCCTCGCTGTGAGGGGAGGGAGCCTCAGCGCCTTCCGATATTGTCGATCTTCTGCTGCATCGCCGCGATCTGGTCGCGAAGTTCCTTGAGCTCGGAGCGCTCGTCCTGCGGCGGCTCGGCCTCGCCGCTACTGCCGTTCTGCTCGCCCTGCCCGGCTGGCGGAAAAGGCGTGAACATTCGCATGGCGTTCTGGAACATCTCGATGTTGCGCTTGGTCTGCTCCTCCAGCGCCTTCATCGGCGACGACATCGACATCATGTCGGCCGGGGACTTTCCGAAGGCCGACTTCATCTGCTCGCGAAAGCGCTCCTGCTCCTTGGCGAAGGCGATCATCGACTGTTCGAGGAAGCTCGGCACGATCATCTGCATCTGGTCGCCGTAGAACGAGATCAGCTGGCGCAGGAAGGGGATGGGCAGCATGTTCTGCCCGGCCTTGTTCTCAAGTTCGAAGATGATCTGGGTGAGCACCGCGTGGGTGATGTCCTCGCCCGACTTTGCGTCCTGGACGGTGAACTCCTCCCCCCGCTTCACCATCTCCGCCAGATCCTCCAGCGTGACATAGGTTGACGTGCCCGTGTTGTAGAGACGACGGTTGGCGTATTTCTTGATCGCTACCGGCTCGTCTTTTGCAGCCATCGAGACCTCCCCGGAATGCCCGCCGCACCATCAATTCGCGCTTGCGAAGCGCCGCCCCTGACGGCCTTTCAATCAGGATATGCGCAAAAGCGCCTGAAAAGAAAGCAGTTTGTGCGGTGCGGCAGTGCCGCGCAGCATGAAGCGGCTCGGCAGTGCACTATTCGGAGGCAGCGAGAAGCGCGGCGCCGTCGGTGCCGGCCGTTCAGTCGGCGCTGGCCCGCAGGAAGCAGTTCGCCCTGCGGCCAAAGCCGCTTGGGGAGCAGATCCATGGAGCGCGTCCCAGATAGACACGCTTCAGCCTCTCCTGGCCGATGACGCGCTTCGGGGCCGGCTGCGTGGCGACATACCGCTTGCTCTTCGCATCCCCAGCCCGCTCCCGCGCCTCTGCGATCCCGGCCGATCCAATCCCGACGAGCAGCGCCAGGACACCCGCGCCGGCTCTGCTTGCGAACGCTCGATTTCCCATCGTCTTTCCTTTGCTTCCGATCTGCCGTTCGGCAGTCTGCAGCTCAGGAGACGCCACGCGGATTAACACGCGGTAAGCGCTGGCTCAGAAAAACGCATTACATCGGCTCAGAACGCCCGATTCTCCCGACCCCCGGAGGAGAATGTTCCAACACGCCCGAACGATGGCGCAAACATCCCGAAATTGCGGCCGGGCGGCGTCATTCTGCGGAAGCGGGATTGCGGAGGCTCGTTTCTGGGCGAGCTGTCGTGATCTCAACGACAAGGGGCCAAGGGGAATGGCCCCTTGGCCCCTGTTTCGGATCTCGCCGATCGCCCCGGCCGGTTGTTCAGCGGCGCAGGAGGCGGCAGATCAATGTCCCGCCCTGGCCGGCCGAGCAGGTCTTCACCGCTCTCGCGTCGACATAGCTCTTGTTGGCCAGGTAGTTCTTGCGGACGTGATCGCCGCGCTTGAGCTTGCGGATCTCGTCCCAGGCCTCCGGCGTGCGGTGGCTGAACACATACCAGTCTCCGTCAGGGAGACGGCGCTGGTATATGTTGCCTCCGTTGGTCCGGTGCTCGAAGCAGGTCAGCGCCTTGCTGCTTCCATCCACGGCATTCCACGCCGCGCGGAAGCAGAGCTTGCCGGCATCGGTCAGGAACCAGATGCCGTCGGCGTAGGACCCTGCCGCGCCGCTTTTCGTGAACGCCGTGAATTCCCGCTTGCTCACCCTGAAATGGCCCGCGCCGTCGTTCCATATCCAGGACCGGTTGCGATAGAGCTTGTAGAGCTCGTCGGTGGTCATCGCGCGTCCGCGTTCGGCGGAAGCGGCGACCGGGTCCTTGCTGGCGGCCAGAGCAGCGGGGCCGAAGCCCGCCGCGCCCGCCACCACGCACAGGCCGAGAACCGCCATGCGTACGAACATGTTCATCGCAGCCGCCCCCTATCGCCGTGCCGGATAGTTCGTCTGCTGCCGCACGACGCGCCAGTCGGGCAGGCCCAGGCCATGCGGCCATCCCCAGACTTCCTTGTCGTTGAAGTAGACGACTTCCTTGAGCTCGGGAAACTCGGGATTGCTGGCGGTCAGGTCGCTGGCCCAGCGCCCCACATACTCGAGGTTGCCTTCATAACCGGCTTCGGCGACCCAGATCGGCTTGCCGAAGCCTACCGCGAGATCGTAGCCCTGCTTCAGCGACTCCGCGAAGGTGCGCGACTTGCCATATTCGATTTCGTCGTACCTGTCGTAGCCGAACACGGAGAGCCCCACGATGTCGACATATTCGTCGCCGGGGTAGTAGTCCTTGAGGTTCTTTTCGCCCTTCGGCGACCACATGACCTGCGCGTTCGGCAGCTCCTTGCGGATGATGTCGACCATGCGCTGGAAGGCGCGGATATAGTCGCGCGGCGCCCAGTTGGACCAGGTGAACCGGCCGGTCGTGCTGTCCATCTCCTGCGCCCAGCGGATGATCACCGGGCTCTGGAAGCCGGAAACGGCCTGAAGGATGGCCGACAGGTTGGCGTCCTTGGCGCCCGAGAGGATCTGGTTGCGCAGTTGCGAGGCGCTGACGTTCCAGTCGAGCGACCAGGACCAAGGCTCGATCGTGATCATCACCTTGCGGCCGCGCGCCGCGGCATATTCGTCGGCGGCGCTCAGGCCGGCCAGTTCGACGTCGTCCCAGGGCAGGAACAGGTGCTCGGTGGCGACCTCCTTCTCGTCGGAGAAGTCGCCGTAGGGATCGTACGCGCCGAGCTTCGGCCCGTCGGCATGGATGACGGGTCGCTTGTCGACGGCCAGGTCGCGGCCGTCCAGCGTCTGCTGCGCGAAGCTGGCGAACGGCGCGCCGGCCATCGCGAGCGCGGCGATTACCGCGGAAGTTCGAAGAAGACTTCTCCGCGAAACCGGAAGGTTATTCATTGTGCTCTCCATCGGATGGTTCGGCCTGATGGGTCAGGTCAAGAGCATTTTTCAGCTTTCGCACGACCTTTCCTTGCGCTGAATCAAGCGGAGCGGTCTCGGTTTTTTGGGGCTCCGAAGCCGCGCGCAGATGTGCGCGGCGCGTCAACGCGGCGCGGCGGGTCTCATTTCGCCCTGACTTCGAGGGAAGCGTATCGCCAGCTTTTCGATTGCCTGAGCCGCTATGCCCACATGGCGGACCAGTTCCGCAGGGGACTCCTTAGAAAGCCTTCAGCAGCTTCGTCGTTTCAGGGTCCATGAAGCCGGCGACGGTGGCGTCGGTTTCCAGCGATAACGCGCGGTGCATGTCGGATGCCGCAATCGCGTTGAGCGTACGCTTCATCGCCCGCACCGAAAGCGTCGGCAGGGCTGCGAGTTCCCGTGCGACCGACATTGCCTCTTCCATCAGCCTGTCGTCGGCCACCACCTGCCAGGCGACGCCCATCTCGTGCAACTCTGGCGCGCCGTAGCGGCGTCCGAGGAACAGCATCTCGCGTGCCTTGTTCAGCCCCACCAGGGCGGGCAGGAGCGCGGTCACGGCGCCGGTGACGAACAGGTTCAGCGAGACTTCGGGAAAGAAGCCGCGCGCGCTGTTGGCCCAGATCGGGAAGTCGCAATTTATCGCCCATTCGAAGCCGCCGCCGACGGCCCAGCCGTTGATTGCGCCGACCACCGGCTTGGGACCAAAACAGATCGAGCGGGTCGCGCGCTGGATGGCCTCGACCAGATCGCGGGCCGCTTCCTCGTTTTCCGGGTGCACATGCTCGTTCCGGTCGTCACCTGCGCAGAAGGCGCGACCCTCTCCGGTAAAGATGATGACCCGGGTCGCAGGATCAGCGTTCGCATCGTCGAAGGCTCGCGCCACATCGTCGATGAGCTGGCGATTCATGGCATTCAGGCGCTCCGGACGGTTGAGGCTGATGCGGCGAACGCCCCCTTCCTCGAGGCTGCTCAGCACGGTCATGTAGCTGAATCGCGTCATCGGTGGCTCCTGATCACACGTTTGGTCTTTCCTTCCGTCACAGGAAGACTGCCGGGTGGAAGCACCGTGACTTCTGCCGAAGCGCCCAGCTTCGCCTTGACCGTGGCGGCGATCCGGGCAGCCAGGTCCGGCGCATCGGGTGCGCCGCTCGCCCGCTCGACATGCAAGGGGAGGCGGTCGTAGGGCGGAGGCGACGCAAGGACGATGCGGTAGTCACCCGACAGCTCCGAAATTTCGCTCAGGACCGCGGAAACCATCGTCGGAAACAGGTTCAGCCCGCGGACCACCACCATGTCGTCACTGCGGCCGACGACGCGGAAGCGGAAGCCGGTCCGGCCGCATCGGCATGGTTCGGTTTCGTCGATCGCTACGATGTCGCCCGTCCGGAAGCGCACCAGTGGCTGGCACTCCCGAACGAGATGGGTGAGGACCAGTTCGCCTTTCGCACCGGACACGAGCGGGACCGGTGCCGTGGTGTCGGGGTCGACGAGTTCTGGCCACAGCACGTCCGCAGCCATGAAATGCAGACGCGTGTCATGCTCGCATTGCGCGGCGAAGTTGGAGAACACGTCGGAGACGCCGTAGTTGGCGTTGCGCGGTTCCATGCCCCAGGTGGAGCGGATACGCTCTCGCAGCGCCGGGTCGTCCAGCCCAGCCTCTCCGCCGAACAGTCCGAGTTGCAGACCGAGATCGCGCGGCAGAATGCCAGGGAACTTCTCCGCGAGCACCCGCTCCAGGACAGCGGGATAGGAAGGCGTACAGGATATCGCCGTGATACCCACCTCGCGGACCGTGCGAATCAGCAGTTCGGTGCCGCCGACGCCGAACGGAACGACGAGTGCGCCTGTCGCCTCCAGCGTCATATGGTCGGTCACGCCGCCCATCCACATCTGGTAGTTCAGGCAGTGGACGACCGTGTGACCCGGCCCCAGACCTGCCGCGCGGTGGCAGCGACCGCCGACGGTTTCGGTGACGCGGCAATCCTGGGCCGACATCGCCAGGTTCATTGCCTGCCCGGTCGTGCCGGACGTGCGATGCAGACGAACGGCGGCGTCTCGGGGCGCTGCCAGATAATCGCCGAATGGCGGATGCTCGGACTGTGAGATCCGAAGCTGCGCCTTGTCCGAAAGCGGCAATTCCGGAAGGTCGCGCAGATCGGCGGGAGGAGGTGTTCCGTTCCAGAGCCTCCGAAAGAAGTGCGAGTTCTGCGCCACGTGGCGCGACTGCTGCAGCCATTGCTGTTGCTGGCGCGGAAGCAGCGATGCTGCGCTGGCAAATTCTGCGCCTTCTATCGTCGTCACGCGTCCATGCTCCGTTCCCAGATGAGAGTAAGCGTTTCCACGAGCGCGTCCCGATCCTGCGAGACCGCCGCCAGGGTTTCGTCGCTGCCGAACAGCAGCATGATGAGATACTGATCGACCATGCCGCCAAGCGCGTATGCCCTGCGGAGCAATTCCTCGCGCCTGATCGCCCCGGGCGATCCTTCGCGCTCCAGCCGCCGCAGACGTGAATCGACCACGGTCTCTGCCCATTCTCGGTTCAGCCGCTGGAAGGCCTCCGCCGCCTCCGGCAGGTCGTCGACGCGGGAAACGAGACAGCGCATCAATCCGGCATTCTGTTCGAACATCCCTACATAGGCGGCGGTTGCGCGACGAGCCCGCTCCGAGCCACTCTCCAGGTTTCCGGCATTACGCATAACGGTCTGCATGAAGACGACGAATTCCAGGAGGGTTTCGCCCAGCAGGTGGCGGATGTCGCGGAAGTAGACATAGAAGGTTCCGTGGGCGACCTGGGCCTCGCGGCAGATGTCACTGACCTTCAGTTCGGACGGAGATGCACCGTCAAGAAGGCGGCATGCCGCCGCCTGCAAGCCCGCGCGCGTACGTTCGGATTTCCGCGTAGCTTCTTGCAGAAGCCGGTCCGGGAAGTGGTACGGCTCTTCTTGCGGGAGAGCGGCTGATGCGAGACGGCCCGATCCTGACATGCGTGCACGGTAATTGAAACTGACATCAGTGTCAATTTATGAGGCCGGTTGTCGAAACGGCTCCGCATGAGCCGGTTGCAGGGATTGGTATCCACCGGCGCGCGAGGGCCTCAGAAGTCCATGGCTCGGAAGGAATGTCCGTTCACGACCCCATTCCCGCAGCTGCCACGGTGTCGGTGGTGGCTCTCCATGCCGTTCTTCGCCTTACCTTTAACCTGCCCACACATAGCCCCCGGCCTTGACTCCCAAATCCGGTTTGACCTCGGCATCGGGAACGGGCAAGAAACGGGGAACCCTTCCATCCCAACTCCCGGGGAGACGCTTCATGTCCCAAGCCATCGTCGTCGCTTCGGCCGCCCGCACGGCCGTCGGCTCCTTCAACGGCGCATTCGCCACCACCCCAGCCCACGATCTCGGCGCCATCGCTATCGGCGAGGTGCTTGCGCGGGCTGGCGTCGACGCCAAGGAAGTCGACGAGGTCATCATGGGACAGGTGCTGACGGCGGGGCAGGGGCAGAATCCGGCCCGCCAGGCCGCGGTCAAGGCCGGCCTGCCGAAGGAGGCGACTGCCTGGGGCCTCAACCAGGTGTGCGGCTCGGGCCTGCGCTCGATTGCGATCGGCATGCAGCAGATCCAGACCGGCGATGCCAGGATCATCGTCGCCGGCGGGCAGGAGTCCATGTCGCTGTCGCCGCATTGCGCACATCTGCGCGCCGGCGTGAAGATGGGCGACTATTCGATGATCGACACCATGATCCGCGACGGGCTGTGGGACGCCTTCAACGGCTACCACATGGGCACCACCGCCGAGAACGTGGCGCGCCAGTTCCAGATCACCCGCGACGAGCAGGACGCTTTCGCCGTCGCCTCGCAGAACAAGGCGGAAGCTGCGCAGAAGGCCGGCCGCTTCAAGGACGAGATCGTGCCTGTGACGGTCAAGTCCCGCAAGGGCGACGTCGTCGTCGATCAGGACGAATACATCCGCCACGGCGCGACACTGGAGGCCATGCAGAAGCTCCGGCCGGCCTTCGACAAGGAAGGCACGGTGACGGCCGCCAACGCGTCCGGCATCAATGACGGCGCGGCCGCTGTGGTGCTGATGACGGAGGCCGAGGCGGTGCGCCGCGGCATCACGCCGCTCGCCCGCATCGCCTCGTGGGCGACGGCTGGCGTCGATCCCACCATCATGGGCACCGGGCCGATCCCCTCCTCGCGCCGGGCGCTGGAGAAGGCCGGCTGGAAGGTCGACGACCTCGACCTCGTGGAAGCCAACGAGGCCTTCGCCGCGCCGGCCGGCGCGGGCAACAAGGACATGGGCTGGAACCCGGAGATAGTGAACGTCAACGGCGGCGCGATCGCGATCGGCCACCCGATCGGCGCGTCCGGCACCCGCATCTTCAATACGCTGGTCTTCGAGATGAAGCGGCGCGGCGCCAAGAAGGGCCTCGCGACGCTGTGCATCGGCGGCGGCATGGGTGTGGCGATGGCCGTCGAGGCGATGTGAAATAGGGCAATAGGGGAATAAGGCAGTAGGTAAGAGAAGACGACCCGAGGGCGCGTCTCACATATTGCCCTGCTGCCCTATTGCCCTACTGCCCTTTGATTTTCAGAGGAGGAGATTCTTCATGGCACGGACTGCACTCGTCACCGGCGGCTCGCGCGGCATCGGCGCCGCCATCTCGGTCGCGCTCAAAAGCGCCGGCTACAACGTCGCCGCGAGCTACGCCGGCAATGACGAGGCGGCGCAGAAGTTCACGTCGGAGACAGGCATCCCGACCTACAAGTGGTCGGTCGCCGACTACGACGCCTGCGTCGAGGGCATCAAGAAGGTCGAGGCCGACCTCGGCCCGGTCGAGGTGCTGGTCAACAATGCCGGCATCACGCGCGACGCCATGTTCCATCGCATGACGCCGCAGCAGTGGCGCGAGGTTATCGACACCAACCTCAACGGCGTCTTCAACATGACGCACCCGCTCTGGTCGGGCATGCGCGACCGCAAGTTCGGCCGCGTCATCACCATCTCCTCGATCAACGGACAGAAGGGGCAGGCGGGGCAGGCCAACTACTCGGCGGCCAAGGCCGGCGATCTCGGCTTCACCAAGGCGCTCGCCCAGGAGGGCGCGCGGGCGGGCATCACGGTCAACGCCATCTGCCCGGGCTACATCGCCACCGACATGGTGATGGCGGTGGCCGAGGACGTGCGCGCCAAGATCATCGGCCAGATTCCGGTCGGACGGCTTGGCGAGCCGGAGGAGATCGCGCGCTGCGTGGTGTTCCTCGCGTCGGACGACGCCGGTTTCATTACCGGCTCGACGATCACCGCCAACGGCGGCCAGTTTTTCGTATAGCTCCGCGCCGCTGTCGGCATCTGAGACCCGCCCTAATCGGGCCGATGTTCGCGTTCGCATTACGAACGCGGGACCGCGCCGACGGCCGGAACCGCATGGTGCCCATGCCGGACGGTGCGTGCGCGGCGCAGACCGCGCCCCTTCAAGTCGCTGCCTCGCGCGCAGGGTGGCGGCGTGGGAGCCGATTAGCGCAGCTTGCGCGCGCGTTTTCGCTGCCGGGACGCCTTATCCTGCTGCCTCTGCGGGCGGCTGGCCGCCGTTCAGGCGGAGCGGCGGTCGTCCCGTTTCGCCTGCCCTACCCTGGTCGCGATGTGCGAGAAGGGAAGCACGGCATCGTCCGGCAGGCCCCTGCTGGCCGCGCGCAGATAGCGGATCGGGAACAGGACGGCCTCCACATTGGACGACGAAAGCCCGTCAGGCCGGGCCTTGTCGCCGAGGGCGGCGGACTCCGCTTCCAGCAGCGCAGCATCGAGCTCCGCGTCGCTGACGATGCCCTTGCGGCGCAGAACTCCCACGACGGCGGACAAAGCGAGCAGCAGCCCCTCGAGTTGAAGATTAGCCGTGTTCATTGGATGGACGCTCCCTTGGCGGCCGGCTTTCGTTCAGGCCGATGGCCTTGCCGGTGCGGGCCATCGGGCAGCACGACCTCGCCGCGCATGCGCGGGAGGGCGTGAGGATAGTTCTCCTGCAGGAATTTTGCGAGCTTTTCGCGAATTTCGCAGCGGACCTCGAAGGCCCGCCCGGCATTGGACGCGCTGGCCAGGATGCGGACCTCCATCACACTCTCGCGGAAATCGGTCACCTGGACGGCCATGACCTGACCATCCCAGTTCCTCGAGGCCCGCAAGATTTCCTCGACTTCCCTGCGGATCGCATCGATTGGCACGCTGTAGTCGAGATAGACGAACACCGCGCCTGTCAATGCCGCTTCCTGCCGGGTCCAGTTCTGGAACGGCTGCTCCATGAAATAGTTGAGAGGCACGATGAGCCTGCGCCGGTCCCAGATGCGGATCACGACATAGGTGGAGGTGATCTCCTCCACATTCCCCCATTCGCCTTCCACGATCACCGCGTCGTCGATGCGGATTGGCTGGGTGATAGCGAGCTGGAAGCCGGCGATCAGGTTGCGGAGCAAGGGCTGCAGGGCGAGGCCCACCACGATGCCTGCCGCGCCTGCTGAAGCCAGCAGGCTGACGCCGTATTGCCGGACGCCGGCGAAGGTCATCAACACGGCAGCGGTGCCGATTACGATGATCAGGGTGTCGGCGATGCGCTGAAGGATGCGGCTCTGCGTGACGTGCTTGCGCGCCAGCAGATTGTCTTCCGTGTCGAGCTTGAAGCGCCGCAGGTGCAGCGTCATCCAGATGTTCAGGGCGGTGCGCCCGAGCCAGGCCGCACAGATGACGAATCCGACCAGCAGCACATGCCGCAGAACGGTGACCTCACGGTCGGACAGCGGTGCGATGCCCGCACCAAGCGACAGGGCGACGATGAAGAAGGCAAGCAGGGTGGGCCTGCGGGTGCGGATAACCAGAGAGCGCCAGAAAAGATCCCGGCCTTCCAGCAGGCGGAGCCCGATGCGATAGAGCAGGGCGTGCGCGCCCCACGCGATTGACAGGGCGGCGAGCAGCGCACCCAGCGCGACCAGTTCGTCAGTCATGAAAGATCATTTCGCTCCCTCTGGCTCGGGCAGTTCCCCCGCGACCCGATCCGTGACGTCAACGGGCTGCCCGAGCTTCCGTTCCGACGGTTGGGCCGGACGCAAGCAAAAGGCCCGGGACGGGTATCCCGGGCCTTTGCTCCGATGCGGAGACTACATTCCACCGACCATGTCGCAGAGGTCGTTCATGGCCTGGATCTGCGTGCCTGCGCCGGCGTCCGCGCCGCCGCTGGCAGTCGTATCGCCACCCGTGCCGGTCGCGCTTGTCCCTACGCTGGCGGTCGTCATCGTGTCACAGTCGGCGCGCACCTGCGCCTGCTGTTCGGCCGTCAGGCTGCTCCAGTTGGCGCGGATGTCCTCTTCGCTCCGCAGAGTCCCCGCGGTAGTATCCGCGAAGAAGGCGTCATTGACCGACGTATCCCACTGGGGGAGCGCCGGCGAATTACCCTGCCCACCCGTTGGGGTGCCAACTTGCGGAGTGGTCTGCGCGATGGCGGCAGTGCCAAGTCCGAGCGAAAAGACCAAGGCGGCTATGAGCTTGTATGTCATGACAGGTTTCCTCCTGTTCGGTTGCTGCTTGTCCGTTTCTGGCAAGCTCGTTCACAACAGGGCATTCCAGCCATTGTTCCGGTCATGGCTTCGGGATGGGCATGATTATTTGAAGGTGCGGCCGCAGCTCGTCGCTTACTGCCGACGAGCCGCTATCCTTACCTTGGTGGCCAGCGGGCCGGTGTCGCCGATCTCCTCGACGTAGTGTACCTCATCACCGCGCCCCAATTCCTCGAAATCACCGCCGAGCACGGCATTCCGGTGGAAGTAGAGCAGGCCGCCTTCCTTGGTCATGAGGAAGCCGTGGTCTTCGTGCGTCTCTGCGACCTGGCCGAGGAACTGCCGCTGCGCGTCATGATGCGGTTCCTTCGTGCGCCCGGCCCGCACTTCCTTGAATTCGGTGAGCTTTCGTTCGGCAAGGCCGAAGGCGTCATTGATCGCATTGCCGAGTTCCGGAACCTGGAACTTCTTCTGCAGCCTCTCCGGCTCGTAGGCGACTACGATAGGCGCGGTGCCCGGTAGGCTGAGCTCGATGCGCACGACCGGGGGTATGCTGCCGTCAGCCCCGCCCGCGCGCTGGTCGACAGTCACGCGGCAGCCGACGATCCTGTCGTGCAGCTTGGTCAACTTGTCGACGCGTTCCCGGATTTCGTCCTCAGCCCAATCCGGCTTAGGGAGCTTGTGGAATGCGATCTGCAGCGGAATGTCCATGATTTTCCTCGCTGTTGGCCCCCGCCCGTTCCCGCTTCGATCGACCGAATGCCGATCGCTATTTGCGCGCCCGCGGCCGCCGAGCGGCACCGGCAGAACCGGCGGCGCGGTAGCTGGTGCGCTTTCCGAAAGACGCACTCGTTTCCTGTGATGGGTTTTGCGGCGCGGCCCGCCGGCGAGGATCTCCCAGCCGGTGTTGGACGACCTCCTGCTTCAACCACCCCGGAAAGAGCTCCGCCAACAGGCTCTTCATGTAGCCGCTCATCGTTTCGCTCCTCTTTTGGAGACGAACACCCGACCCAGGCATGTGTTCCCGGATGCTTGATGGCCGAGCGAAGGCCCAAATGCGGAACAAATGCGGCAGGGTGGAGTTACCAATTCGAGGCGGCAGGTCCCGTTGGGCTTCCGCCGCAGCAAGGGACACGAAGACATGCTACCGACCGGAAAAGAAGCTCCCGCCAAAGGGGGCGGAAATCCTCAGCGCGACATTGAAATCACCTCGACGAGAGAGACGGCTCGGAGAGTTACCGCCATGCCGGATGCAAGGCGCTCGGCTGAACGCAGGAAAGTCCTCGATCGGGCCAGGCGAATGCTTGCCGCCGCGTTGGAAGAGGAGAGGATGCAGGCGAAGCGGGACATCGCCTCGCCGGTGTCGCGAGACGCCGAACGCCGGCCCGGTTGCGGGGCATGGTGGCTCTTCTAGGCCCACGCCGGGCCGCTCCGGGCATCATCTTACAGACGCGATCGACCGCGTCCGCATTTTGCGGTCATCGCTACTCGGATGTCACGGCATGTGTCCATCATCAGGCGGGCATGTCGCGTATGGGCGCCTGATGGCCGAGCCACCCACCCCGGCCGCGCGGAGAGGACGGCAGGCCGCACGTCCCTCCGAGATACCCGCGCGAGGCTGGAGAGACATTTTCTGGCGCCTGTGGCGCGAAATCCAGGAAGATCGCGTCCTTCTCGTCGCGGCGGGAGCAACGTTCTACCTGCTTCTCGCACTCTTTCCAGCTATCACCGCATTCGTCTCGCTCTACGGCTTCCTCGCCGATCCCGCCACCATCGTCAAAGACATCGCGCTCATGGCGACGATCGTGCCGGCGGGCGGCCTGGACCTGATCCGTGAAAGGCTGGAGAGCCTGGCCAGCCAAGCGGATCGCACGCTCAGCGTAAGCTTCATCGTTGCCCTGCTCTTCGCTTTCTGGAGCGCCAACAATGGCGTCAAAGCCCTATTCGACGCGATCAACATCGCCTACGAGGAAACGGAGAAGCGCTCATTCCTCAAGCTGAATCTCGTTGCCTTCGCCTTCACCCTTGGCGCGATGGTGGTTGCGGCGGCGCTGATTGGCGCGGTGGCCGTCGTACCGGCAGCGATCGCGCTGTTCGGCCCGGAAGGGATGTCGCAGGCGCTGATCCAGCTTCTGCGGTGGCCACTCCTGCTGATCCTAATCGGGGCGGCCATTTCGATACTCTACCGCTATGGACCAAGTCGTGAGCGAGCCAAGTGGCGATGGGTCACATGGGGCGGCATTGGAGCCACGATCGCATGGGTCGCCGCGTCGATCGGATTCTCGTTTTACCTCTCCAATTTCGCG
Organism: Pseudomonadota bacterium; assembly: GCA_023435335.1. Taxonomy (GTDB): domain Bacteria; phylum Pseudomonadota; class Alphaproteobacteria; order Rhizobiales; family Rhizobiaceae; genus RCIO01. The sequence goes on along the minus strand of JAEYRU010000110.1, from coordinate 39,243 downwards.
AACTACGAGGCCATCTACGGATCGCTCGGCGCGGTGATCGGCTTCATGGTCTGGACCTGGATATCCGTAATCACTCTGATCGTCGGCGCCCAGCTCAATGCGGAGATGGAACATCAGACGACGCGGGACTCGACGACCGGGGAACCCAAACCAATGGGTCAGCGGGGTGCGACCGTCGCCGACACGGTGGGGGCGCCGGCCGAGGAGTAGGGAGATCAGGCCGCCGAGGCGCGGTCGGAAGCTCCGCCTTCGGAGGCCGACTCCAGCGTGTCGAGGAAATCGGCCAGCCACGCCTTCGCGTCGTACTTTTCGATGATTTCGTAAAGCGCCGCGTGCCGACGCTGGCGCTCGGCAAGCGGCATAGTCAGTGCTTCGTAAAGCTTCCGCGCCATCTCGTCGATATCATAGGGGTTGACGATAAGCGCATCCTGCATCTCCTCCGCGGCACCCGCGAATTGTGAGAGGACAAGCACACCGGGATCGTCCGGATCCTGGGCCGCGACATATTCCTTGGCAACCAGGTTCATCCCGTCGCGCAACGGCGTGACGAAACCGACCGGGCTTGCCCGGAAGAGGGCAGCAAGCTTGTCGCGCGGGACGCTGCGGTGGATGTAGCGGATGGGTGTCCAGTTGAAATCCGAGAAGTGTCCATTGATCGAACCGGTGAGCACTTCGAGCTCCGTGCGGATGTCGGAATAGGCGTCGACCTCCTCGCGCGTCGGCGGGGCGATTTGCAGGAACGTTACGCGCTTGTCCAATTCGGGGTGCTGCGAGAGCAGCCTGCCGAAGGCCTTCATGCGATCCGGCAGGCCCTTGGAATAGTCGAGCCGGTCTACCCCGATGATCTGCTTGCGCTCCAGACTCTTGCGGCGCGCCGCGTCGATACGGACGTCCTCCGGCATCTCCTTTGCCATGTCACGAAACACGTCCACGTCGATGCCGATGGGAAAGCGCCGCGCCACGACTGTCCGCTCTCCCACCTTGAACGTCGTGTCGTCGATGACCTCGACGACGGCGTGCTCTTCGGCGAAGCGCTTGAGGTTGCCGACGTCGGTGTGGGTCTGGAAGCCCAGCAGATCGTACTGGAACAGTCCGTCGACCAGCGCCTTGTGACTTGGCGAGGCGGCCAGGAGGTCCGGCGGCGGAAACGGTATGTGGAGGAAGAAGCCGATCCGGTTGCGTACGCCCAACTTGCGCAGATGCTCGGCCACCAGGATCAGGTGGTAGTCGTGCACCCAGATCACGTCGTCCGGCTCCAGGAAGGCGGCCAGGGCGCGGGAAAAGGCGCGGTTGACGCGTGCATACCCCTTGAAGAAGCCAGGCCGGTAGTCGACAAGGTCGAGCCTGTAGTGGAAGAGCGGCCAAAGGACGCTGTTGGAGTAACCGAGGTAATATTCGGCATAGTCCTTTTGCGACAGCGGCAGCCCGATCGTCTCGACATTGCCGATCTTCTCGACCACGGGCTGGGGATCCGCTGTTTCCTCGATCTCGCCGCTCCATCCGAACCAGACTCCGCCCCGCGCCCGCAGGGCATCGGCAAGACCGACGGCAAGTCCACCCGATTGTGCGGATTTCGTCAGGTCGGCCACGCGGTTGGAAATAATGACAAGCCGGCTCATCGCGGCGACCCGGCCGACAGCTTGACAAGCCAGTCATGGAACGCGGCAACATCCCGAAGGCGATGAGTGGCGTGCGTCTCACCGTCGCCGATCTTGATCGACATGCCATTCCAGTTTTGGACCGCCGCAAACCCGTCTTCGTCGGTGATGTCATCGCCCGCGAACAGCGGTCGCCGGCCCAAAAACGGTGGCTCCGCCATAAAGTCGGAGATCGCATCCGCCTTCGTTCGGCCGGCAAGCTTGATCTCGACCACCATCTTCCCGAATACGACACGAAGGCGGTTGTCATTGCTGGCCAGGTTTGCCGCCAAGGCATGGCTGGCCGATTCAACGTCCGGACGCTTGCGGTAATGCAGGGCCACGGAGCCCGGCTTGACTTCCGCCAGCAGTCCGGGGTGCTCCGCTACGAATTCGGCCACGGCGTTCTGCAAATTCGCCGCCGCCTCCTGGTCGATTTCCACGCGGAAGACCCGCCCGTCCCGGTTCCTGCGCTCGAGCCCGTGCACGCCCGCCGCAGGCAGGCGCAGGGGATGGAGCATATCGTCAAGCTGCTCGATGCTTCTGCCGGATATCAGGGCTACAGCGCCACCGGCGTTTTCCTGAAGCGCCTGCAGCGCGCTGCGAATTCGGGGTTCGACTACAACCGCGTGCGGGTCCTCGACGATCTCCGTGAGTGTGCCGTCGAAGTCGAAGAAGAACGCCGTGCGGGTAAGGTCGATTCTGGCGGGCGGCTCGGGCTTGGCCGTTGTCTCGATGGGGTTCGCCGTGTCCGCGGGGGTGGGTTCAATCATCTTGAAAGAATAACACACCCGCCGGTGCTGTTGTTCCGTGAAACGGGAAAAAGGGCGAAGCTTCGCTGGATAACGTACTCCGCGCCACGGAACCCCGCGAGGCGCAGGACCGTTTAATGCGGCAATTGGGAGTACTGGGCATGCCGTCTTTCGAAAGCAGGGTCGTTCGCCTCAACGACACGGGAGTTCCCCGTTTCCGCGTCGAGTTCATCGGCGACAACGGTGACAGCGTTTCCGTCGACTGCGCCTCACCGCAGGCGGAAGGCACCGAGCCGTCGCGGGAACAGATCGTCGCCGAAGCACGTCGGATCGCCTGTTCGCTTGATGATCGGGACACGACGGGGGACGATCCGGCAAGAACCGCGACAGCGCAGACGCCCGAGGGGCTGATGCGGCCGGTGGAGCAGACCGAGGCTCGCACCCACACCTCCGATGGGCGAGATAGAGGCACCGAATGAGCGCCGTTGCCCAGGTCGGTAGACGGAGCGCCGAATAGGCCGTGACCCGACCGGCTCCGTCGCTCAGCAACGACACCCGCAGGCTGTTCCGGGACGCCGGCCGCGCCGCGGGCGGCGCACTGGTATTTTCGCTGCCCATGCTGATGACCATGGAGATGTGGTGGCTCGGCTTCTACATGGACCGGCTGCGGCTCGCGCTGCTCATCGCGCTGACTATCCTGCTCCTGATGGAGCTTTCCCACCAGATAGGCTTCCGGCATACGCGCAATTGGCGCGACGATTTTCTGGACGCGCTGATCGCCTGTGGTGTGGGCGCGGCGGTTAGCACCATCGTACTGTCGGCGTTCGGAGTTCTCGGTCCCGGAATGTCGCAACACGAAATCATTGGCAAGGTGGCGATCCAGACGGTGCCGGCCGCCATCGGGGCGCTGCTGGCGCGCAGCCAGTTCGGTATCGGCAGGGAGAAGATCGCGGACAAGGAGGAAACCTACTGGGGCGAACTCTTCCTCATGGCGGTGGGCGCGCTCTTCCTGGGCTTCAACGTTGCGCCCACCGAGGAGATGATCCTCATTTCCTTCACGATGACCGCCTGGCACGGAATCGGTCTCGTCGCGCTGTCGCTTATCCTGATGCACGGTTTCGTCTTTGCAGTCGGCTTCAAGGGCGGCTCGGAGCTTTCGCCGGACACGCCGTGGTGGAGCGCTCTTGTCCGCTTTACTTTGCCCGGTTACGCGATTGCGGTTCTGATCAGTCTATACGTCCTGTGGACGTTCGGGCGAGCTGACGGGAGTTCCGCGGACGTCACGGTCATGGCGGCAATCGTGCTTGCCTTTCCGTCGTCACTCGGCGCGGCGGCGGCGCGGCTCATTCTCTGAGGTCGGCAAATGGCGGCGAAACAAACGTCCGGGAAGGCGAAAGCGACTTCTACGAAGGGGCCTCACCCCGCGGAGTGGGTAATAGGGGGCATCTCGGCGATACTGGTCATCACCCTCGTCGCCTACCTGGCCTATCGCGGCTTAACAGCTGACGGCCGCGCGCCCGAGTTTGCCGTGAGTGTGGGAGCGATCGAGAGGGTCGGCCAGCGGTTTCACGTCAAGGTTTCGGTGAACAATCCCGGCGACGCCACGGCGGCCGGCGTCATCGTTCGGGCAAGTCTCGGGGAGGACGGCGACGTGATCGAAACCGGGGAAATCGAATTCGACTATCTTCCTGCCGGCTCGACGAGACGCGGCGCATTCGTGTTCGCCCAGGACCCGGCCGCCCCGCGCGAACTGGAGCTATCCATCATGGGCTACACGGAACCTTGAAGCGTCAGCCTTCGACTTCGGTTTCGGGCCGATCCCGGCCCGAGGCATTCTCTTCGTGCCACACGCCGTTCTCGTCCTCATATTCGATCGTCTCGTCCGGCCCCGCCGAGGTTTGCTCAGCGGCCGCTATTTCGGCCGCCTCGCGAGCCTGATCGTGGGTGGGAAACGTCTCCGAGAATACATCGCCCACCTTGTAGGCCCAGCCGCCATCATGCTCGACGATCTCGTAGGTGATGCGCGTCATCGGTCCCTCTCGCTTTCCTTGCTGTCCTGTCGAGTGCAACTCGGGACCCGTGTTAAGGGTTCCTTGCAACGTCCGGTGGGCCAAGAGCTTCTCCCTGCGGAAAGTCGGGCTCCTCTGGGGACCGGAACCATTGTCGAACCTGACTCATTAACCCCGGTGGGTCGCAACGGACAGTCTGAGGAGGTTTCCCCGATGCCCTTGGTGCCGGGTAGAAAAGCACGTGAGTCCTCGGGTTCGAGCCACGAGATCGTGGAGATGATCCCGGCACTACGCGCCTTCGCCCGCACATTCTACAGGGACGTGAGCGACGCCGACGACCTGGTCCAGGAAACGCTGACGAAGGGATTGGCAAACATCCACCAGTTCGAACCCGGCACCAGCATGAAGTCGTGGCTTTTCACGATAATGCGCAATACGTTTTACACTAAAATCAAGATAGCGGCCCGGGAAGCTCCCGGTGCCGCCGATTGCGCATCAACGCGGCCTGCAACCGATCCCACCCAGGAATGGTCCGCCCGCGGACGGGAGATCGCGGCCGCGATCCAGCGGCTTCCGACCCAGCAACGGGAAGTCCTGACGCTCATCGGTGTGCTAGGGGTCAGCTACGAGGATGCCGCGGAGATTTGCGGCTGTGCCATGGGCACGGTCAAGAGCCGCCTCAACCGTGCCCGGATCAAGTTGCTGGAAGAACTTGGCGAGGAGTCCGCTCACTCGTCCCTGGAGCGTTCGGATCACCACCCGGTCGATTCCATGGCCAGGGACTCGGCGCTCGGCTAGGCCCCGCGCAATCACATATTCATTGCCACGCTGCCGGCTTCCGGGCGTGCATGCCGACGCAAGAGGGCGGCCTGCAGTTGCACCGCAAGCTCGAGCAGCCGCTCGGGCGCCTTTTCCCTTTCGATCTGGAGAAGCAGCTCGCCGAGCTCTCCGGGGATCATGGCGGGTCCCTCCGGATCCAGCATGTCGTTCGGGACCTTGCCCATTTCGACCCTAACAAATGATAGTCCCACATCTCACCTATCTTGCACACGGGCGCACTTTGCAAGGCTTCTGCCTGCTTACGCACGGAATTAGGGGAGAGGCGGCATCCCTATGCCGCCCGACAGAGCTCGGGGAAACGGCCTCGAGATATAAAGTGAACCCCGCAAACCGAACCGCCAGGGCTTTTCCGTAGCCTTTGTGATGCCGATGCGGGGACCAATGACGATGTCGTGCACCTCGGCGGAAGGGGTGAGCACGAGAGCGCCGCCCTCGAGCGGCTGGCCGTCGTGGTCACGGCTGAGCGCCAGCGCCTGCGTGAGCCTGCCCGGCCCAGAGGTGAGCGCGCGCGGGTCGACCGTTCCACGCCTCGCCATCATGGCATCCAGCCCTAATGTAGGCTGCAGCGCGCGCACCAGCACCGCGGAGCCGGTGCGGCAGACCACGTTGAAGCACCAGTGCAGCCCGTAGGACCGATAGACATAGGCGCGGCCCGGCGGTCCGAACATGGCCGCGTTGCGCGCGGTCGGGCCGCCGTAGCTGTGCGAAGCGGCGTCGTTCGGTTCATACGCCTCGGTCTCGACGACGATTCCCCCGACGCCGTCGAGCATCAGCGTGGCGCCGAGAAGCTGCGGCGCGACCAACCGGGCCGGCCGGTCGCAGAAGAGGGCGAGTGTGTCATGCATCGCTCTCTTTAACCACGGAGCGCGCTGTCCGCCACGTCTTATCGCCCTGCGGGATGATCCAGGGAACTATGACGCGGCGGACAACTTATCAGTGCTCGGCGGAGTTCCGTGGAGCCCGGGCATGCAAACCAGACAGACAGGCCGCAAGGGCGGGTCCGCAGCGCCGCCATTTCCGGTTGCGTCTCGCAATCCCGTCGCAAGGCGGAACGGCCTGCCAATGAAGCTTAACGGCAAGCATGGCGGAGGCACGGCGATAGCAGGAGCAAGCGGCGATCTCGTTTATGTCAGCGATGCCGAGCCGGGCCTCCGCCGCTTGAGGGCAGGCAAGGGCTTCCGCTACCTCGATCCGCGAGGGAAGGCAGTCGACGATCGCGAAACACTGGCGCGGATAAGGGCGCTGGCGATTCCGCCGGCCTGGACGGATGTCTGGATATGCCCGCTGCCCGGCGGCCACGTTCAGGCCACCGGACGCGACCAGAAGGGGCGCAAGCAATACCGCTATCACGCGGGCTGGACCGCCTGCCGCGACGAAGCGAAATTCTCCAGCCTGGTGGCGTTCGCGTCGGCGCTTCCGAAACTGCGGGCGCGCGTGGAGGCCGATCTGCGCAGGCGCGGCACGTCGCGCGAGCGGGTCATCGCCTCCATGGTCTGGCTGCTCGACAATACCATGATGCGCATCGGAAACGACATCTACATGCGCCAGAACAAGAGCTTCGGCCTCACCACGCTGCGCTCTAGGCACGTCGAGATCGAGGGTTTCCGCGTGCGCTTCTCGTTCGTTGGCAAGTCCGGCCAGAAATGGAAACTGAAGCTGGCCGACAGACGGGTCGCCTCGGTTATCCGCGCCATGCAGGAATTGCCGGGCCAGCGGCTCTTCCAGTATCTCGACGAGGCAGGACAACTGCGCGACATCCGGTCCCAGGACGTCAACGACTACATCCGGGAGACAATCGGATCCGACTTCACGTCCAAGCACTTCCGGACGTGGGGCGCGACGACCGCCGCAGCCTTTCTGTTCTGTGAGGCGCCTTTGCCGGAGACGAAGCGCGAGCAGGCCCGGCTGACCAACGAGGTCATCGACCGGGTCGCGCGCCGCTTGAGGAATACCCGGGCGGTCTGCCGCCGGTGCTACATCCACCCGGTGGTGATCGAATCATGGCTGGAAGGCAGCCTTGGCGAAATGGGAACCGTCCGCCAGCGCTTCTCCAGGCCACTGAAGGGACTGGATATCGAGGAGTCCACGGTGCTGCGCTGGCTCCGGGGCAGGAGCGGCTGAGTCGAGGGAGGCTGGGCGGGCTGCACCCTGCCCATCATCACACTCCCGGAACTTCACGGCGACACGTCAGCGGCAGCCCATCGCTTACGATGGCGCCTGAACCGCGCCGTCGGCGCCATCCACAGGCGCAACCACTGCGCTGCCAGCGCGCGCGCCCAGTTTGCCGCCGGATCGAGGTGCCGTGATCTCTACGGTGGCAAGCAGGGGCAGGTGGTCGGACGCGGTGCGGGTGCGCAGGTTCGAGACGACCTCCGCCTGGAGCGGCACGACGCAGTCGCCCGCAAAGATGTGGTCCAGGCGCAGCAGCGGGAAGCGGGAGGGGAATGTCGCCCGTGCGCGGGAACCGTCCCGCATCTGTACATCCCGCATGCCGCGGGCGAACATGCGATAGACGACGGAGGACGGCACGGCGTTGAAATCGCCCAGGAGAACGCAAGGAGCATCCCGGCAGGCGGCACTGCCGAGCCAACCAGGGCCGAGCAGCGTGGTGGCCTGATTGGCGCGTTCACGCCGGCGCAGCCCGAAATGCGTGTTGATAACCTGCAATTCCGTGCCGCCCACGTCGACCGATACCCAGATCGCACCGCGAGGCTCGCCGATCGAAGGCAGCGGTCCCGCTTTCACTAGCCTGCTCGGCAGGGCGGTGAGGATGGCGTCTCCGTACTGTTCGTCTTCGAGGTGGAAGGCGGGGTGGAAATGCGAGACCGCATTCAGATGCGATGCGATGATCTGTGCCTGGTCGACTCCGCCAGTGCGCATGCGGCCTACGTCCAGTTCCTGCAACGCGACGATATCGGCCTCGCAGCGGGCAATGACATCCGCGATCCGCAAGGGGTCGACCTTGCCGTCGGTGCCGCGGCAACTGTGCACATTGTATGTGAGAAGGCGAATCCGGCGCGGCGTGAAGTCGGGGGCATCCTGCATGGCGAGGGAACCCTCTCACGGTCGTTTTCGTTCCGCACATCCCGCAGCGATGCTCGTCCGGAACCCCTCCAAAGATGACAACAGGCAAATTGCTAGTCAGAGTAGGTCTCGTGGCCGCCATCGGCGTCGCCGCCTTCCTGCTCTACCGTACGCTCAGCCGATACAGCCCGTCGGAGATCATGCAGTCGCTCGGCTCGATCCCGACGGCCCGCCTCCTTGCGGCGACGGGATTTGCCGCCTGCTCCTACCTTTGCCTGACGGGGTTCGACTGGCTCGCCGTGCGCTACGCCGGCAAGCCGCTGGCGTATCGCCAGACGGCGCTCGCATCCTTCACCGCGCTATCGATCGGTCACAACATCGGCGTGGCTGCGTTGAGCAGCGGCGCGGTGCGTTATCGCTTCTACTCGCGCTGGGGACTGAGCGGAGCGGAGGTTGCGAAGGTGATCCTCTTCAGCGGGGTAACCGTCGGCATCGGGCTTGCGACGCTGGGCGGGATCGGCCTGCTGCTGTACCCGGCAGAGGCGGAGGGCCTCGTCGGACTGGACGATGGGTCGATCATGGCGCTTGCGATCGCATGCCTCGCGGCGCCGCTCGCCTACGTGGCGCTGGCTGCTTTCGTACGCAAGCCGCTGCGTTTCCGTAAATGGTCGCTGGAACTTCCCGAGCTTCCACTCGCAGCCAGCCAGGTCGTTGTCGGTACCGCAAATTTCGCCTGCGTGGCGGCGTGTCTGCATCAGCTTCTCGCCGCGTTTGCCGAAGCCGGCTATCTAAAGGTCGCATCCGTGTATGTCATCGCCAATACGGCCGCGCTGGTGAGCCACGTGCCGGGCGGCCTCGGCGTGCTGGAGGCAACCGTCGACTTCCTGCTGCCCAACGCCGAGGCGATCGGAGCGCTGATCGCATTCCGGGCCGTCTATTTCTTCCTGCCGCTCTCGATCGGGCTCCCGACCTTCCTTGTCAGTGAGCGCGTGCTGCGCGAGTGAGTGCCTAGAACAAGCCGCCGAACAGGCGTGAGGCAAGCGTACCCATCCGCTTGCGGAAATGCTGCATCGGCCAGAACGGCATTCTCGGATCGAGGATGCCGGTGGCGGGTAATGCGCTTGTCTTTCCGTCCTGTGGAGATACCGCAAAGGGCCGCACGCCGCGTGAGCGGACGTTGAGCCGGTCCAGCGACGCGACCAGCGATCCGGTCTGCTCGACGATCTGTGTAACGGCCTCAGGCTGCGCATCGAGATGCTCGGCCAGCAGATCGTCGCGGAGCCGCCTGATGGCGCTGCGCTCTTCATCGGTCTTGGCTTCGACCGCGATGTCGCACTCGGTATCAAGCCCTTCCGAGCGATTGTTCAGGTTCGACGATCCCACGCGGACGAAACGGTCGTCAATGACGACGATCTTGGAGTGGATCAGCACCTGGTGGTCGCCGCCGTCGGCGCGCGGAACCACAGGGTACATGATGCGCAGACGGCCATGGGCATCGGCCCGTTTCAGGCGCCGGATGAGCCGGTTGCGGTTGCGGCCCATGACGAATTCCTCGATCAGGCCGCGTGAGCATTCCGTCACGAGGATCACTACCTCCGGTCCGTCGGCTTCGCGCAGGCGCCGTGCAAGGGTCCGCGCGACGCCGAAGGAGGCGAGATACTGCGTTTCGATGTAGATGTGCCTGCGTGCGGCCCTGATGGCATCGTGGGTGAGGCGTATCGCCTCGCGCTTGCCCTTGCGGCCGAACAAGGCTGGTTCGGTCCGGGCCACCGATACCCTGCAACCGCTCATGTCGGCCGCAAGCCCGTCCGGCCAGTACGTGGCCTGTGACTCTGCAGCGGCGATTTCCTCGCCGGTCGCCAGCTTCCAACGGCGGCGAGCGACGTCGCCGATCTCGCGCGCCGCGGCGCCAGATACGGCGGCCTGGATGTCGTGCACGGGTTCATAGGGCTCGCCGCCCGGCGTCAGGCGGTGCTTGGACTCGGCGGCATGGCTGCGGTCATCCCAGCGCCCGATGGTCAGGTCGATGCCGCCCGTGAACGCGAGAGCGTCATCGATCGCCACCATTTTCTGGTGGTGGGCGCCGCGCAGGGCGTGCCGCGTATCAAGGCGCAAATGGATGCGGGGATGGTCCGACCATCCGCCTCGGGTGAACAGCTTCAGCGATTTGCTCGAATAGATCGGCCCCATAGCCCAGATGAGGATGCGGATGTTCAGATCGGGATGCGTCTCGACCAGTTCGCGCAGTATCTCGCCCAAGGTTGGACCCGGTTCGGTCTCCGAATGAAGGCGGATGTCGGGATAGAAATCCCACCCGACAATCCAGATCTCTCGCCGTGCAAGTTGCAGAGCCTTGCCGAGCCAGTTGAAGTAAGCCGCCCCATCTATCAGGAAAGCGAACTTGTCGGCCTTGGCAGTGCGCCATGCGTTGCGGCCGGGAACGACGATCGGCCGTTCGCTTCGACGGCTGCGGGCGGGTTCCAAAGTGGTGCTCAAGAGATCATTTCCATGGCGAAGGCGCCCCGGGACGGCGGAGGGAAAATTGGTCCAGAGCAACTCGCCACGTGTGAAATTGGTTCCCTTGTGCCGGCTCTGATGCCCGTCACGCGGGCTCGGCCGGGGAGCGTTACGGGAGGCAGATCCTAGAAGGGACGACCTCCCGTCGCGGGGATGACCGCGCCGGTAATGTAGCTCGCGGCTTCGGAGGCGAGAAACACGAAGGCGCCCGCCATCTCGACAGGCTGACCGGCGCGTCCCAACGGCGTGTTCTTGCCGAAGTTCTTCACCTTTTCCTCCGGCATTGTTGACGGGATCAGTGGTGTCCAGACCGGTCCCGGCGCTACCGCATTCACCCGGATGCCCTTCTCTGCGAGAAGTTGCGCCAGGCCCATGGTGAAGTTCGCGATCGCGCCCTTTGTCGTCGCATAGGCGAGCAGGCTGGGGCTCGGGTCGCTTGCGTTGATGGAGCTGGTGTTGATTATGGAACTGCCGGGCTTCATGTGCGGGACCGCAGCCTTTGCGAGGAAGAACTGGCTGTAGATGTTGGTGCGGAAGGTATGGTCCAGCTCCTCCGCCGAAAGCTCCTGGAGATCGGTGATCGTGGACTGATAGGCGGCGTTGTTGACGAGGATGTCGAGCCGCCCGAATTCCTTCATCGCCCGCTCCACCAGCGCCTTGCAGTGCGCTTCATTGCCGATGTCTCCCTCCATGAGGACCACCTTGCGCCCGGCCTTTTCTACCCATTTCGCGGTGTCGCGCGCATCCTTGTCCTCACTGAGGTAGGAGATCAGGACGTCGGCGCCCTCACGGGCATAAGCGATCGCCACCGCCCGGCCGATGCCTGAATCGCCGCCGGTGACGATCGCCGCGCATCCCTGGAGCGCGCCGCTGCCCTTGTAGCTCTCCTCGCCGTGGTCCGGCGCCGGCGTCATCTGCTCCGTGTAGCCCGGCACATCCTGCTGCTGGGCAGGGTAGGGGGGCTGCGGGAATTTCGTCCTCGGATCGTCGAGCATGGGAGACCTCGCTTGCATATCTCGATGGCTTCAACCCTTGGCCGGTTCGGATGTTCCACCGAACCAGCATGCTGGCCCTGACGGTCAGGGAGAAAAAACGCCGGCCCGCGGGAACGATTCCGTCGGCAGGCTGTTTTCACCTGAATGTTCCGAGCGAAACGCGCTCGTTCTCACCCGAAGAGGGGGCGGGAAGCCAGCCTGTGAACCTGTGAATCTGCTCCAGCAAATCCAAGAAACGCCGCTGGCTCCGCTATCCGGCGACTTCGAGGTACTCAAGCTCTTGCCGGTGGCGATCTACCTGACCGACGCCGAGGGCCGGATCACCTTCTACAACGACGCCGCCGCTGACCTATGGGGCTGGCGCCCACCGCTTGGGACCGAGTGGTGCGGATCTTACCGGTTGTTCCGGGTGGATGGCAGCCCCTTGCCGCTCGCCCAATGCCCAATGGCTTTGGCGCTGCGGGAACAGCGTGCGGTTGTCGGCGAGGAAGCAATCCTGGAGCGCCCGGACGGCACGCGGATACCCGTGCTTCCTCATCCGAAACCGATATTCGATGCCTCTGGCGAATTGACCGGAGCGGTCAACATGATGGTGGACGTCAGCCGCCAGAAGCGCGAGGAACATCTCGAGCAGCGCCTAGCCGCCATAGTGGAATCCTCCGACGACGCCATCATAAGCAAGGATCTCGGCGGCATCATCCGCACCTGGAACGCGGGAGCGGAGAGGCTGTTCGGCTATTCGGCCAAAGAGGCTGTCGGCCGACACATCACCCTGCTGATCCCGGAAGACCGGCTTGATGAAGAGCCACGAATCATCGGCAAGATTGCTCGCGGCGAGCGATTCGAGCACTACGAGACAGTGCGCAGGCGCAAGGACGGCAGCCTGATCGACGTTTCGCTTACCGTTTCCCCCGTCAAGGACGCCTCAGGCCGCGTGATCGGCGCTTCAAAGATCGCGCGCGACATAACCGTCCAGAAGGAAACGCAGAGCCGCATCCTGATGCTGATGCGCGAAGTGAACCACCGCGTAAAGAACCAGTACGCCGTGATCCTTTCCGTGATCCGCGAAACCAACAAGCGCACAACCATTCCCCAGGCGTTCGAGGCGCTGGTGCGCGAACGCATCATGGCATTGGCCCGCTCGCACGACCTCCTCGTGATGGCAAACTGGCGGGGCGCCACGATCCGCGAACTGCTCGCCGCCCAGACCGAACCCTTCGCGCTTGAGGACGACATTGTGGTAATCGGCCCGCCCCTGGTCTTGCAGCCCAATGCCGTTCAATATCTGGGCATGGCCTTTCATGAACTGGCGACGAATTCTGTGAAACACGGAGCCCTTTCGCTTGAGGCCGGCAGCGTGGGCGCCTCCTGGAAGATCATTGGCGGCAACGGGAGCGAGCGCATGTTCTCGTTCCGTTGGATTGAAAAGGGCGGACCCCCGCCGCAGGATACGGGCGAGAAAGGCTTCGGCACCACGGTGCTGGAAAAGGTTACGCCAATGGCAGTCGGGGGCGAGGCGACGCTGAGCTTCGCGCCAGACGGTCTGATGTGGACGCTTGAGGCGCCGATGAGGCATATCGAGGCGGCCGTCTAGAAACCCCCATACTGATAGCACCCGCGCATTGAAGCGCGGCCCGATGCGGCTATAACCTCCCGGGGGGAGGAGCCCGCATGGAACACGCCGTAAATCCGTTCACTTTCAGCACGGTGCAGAGCATCGTCTTTGGGGAAGGCGCAGTTGCCGACATCGGCGAGATCGCCTCGCGACGCGGCTGGCGGCGCGTACTGCTGGTGACCGACCGTGGGCTGGTGTCACTCGGCATGATCGCGCCGCCGCTGGCCTCGCTCGAGCGCGCGGGCGTCGACGTGGAGGTCTACTCGGATGTCGAGGCTGATCCACCCGAGCAGGTCGTGAAGACGGCCGCGCAGGCGGCAGCGGCACATGCGGCCGACGCGGTAATCGGCCTCGGCGGTGGCTCCTCGCTGGACGTGGCAAAGCTGGCGGCCCTGCTCGCGCCCGGCAGAGAGGAATTGCCGGCGATCTACGGCGTCGGCAACGCCAAGGGTCCGCGCCTGCCGCTGATGCTGATCCCCACTACGGCCGGCACCGGATCGGAGGTGACACCCATCGCGATCGTGACGACCGGCACCAGCGAGAAGATGGGCGTCGTCTCGCCCGTGCTTCTGCCCGATATCGCGCTGCTCGATCCCGCGCTGACGTGGGGCCTCCCGCCGGCAGTTACTGCCGCCACAGGAATCGACGCGATGGTACATGCCATCGAGGCGCATGCCTCGGCGTCCGCCAACAACAACCCGCTGTCGCGGGCGCTCGCGAAGGAGGCGCTGCGCCTGATGGGCGGAGCGATCGAGCGTGCGGTGAGGGACGGAGGCGACAGGGCTGCCCGCGCCGACATGCTGCTCGGCTCCATGCTGGCCGGCCAGGCATTCGCCAACTCGCCGGTGGCGGCCGTGCATGCGCTGGCCTATCCGATCGGCGGGCACTTCCATGTGCCGCACGGCCTGTCAAATGCACTGGTGCTTGCTCACGTGCTGCGCTTCAACGCCGAGACGGCAGGGCATCTATATGCCGACATCGCGCCGATCGTTTTCCCGCACCTGGCGGAACTTGGGAGCCAGGCGCGCGGCGCAGCGTTCGCCGAAGAGCTGGCCGGCCTGTCCGTCCGCTGTGGCCTGCAACCGCGGCTGCGCGACCTCGGCATACCGGGGGAGGCGCTTGACCTGCTGGCTGACGATGCGATGAAGCAGACGCGGCTCCTGGTCAACAATCCGCGGCCGCTGACCCGCGACGACGCGCTCGCGATCTATCGCGCCGCGTGGTGAGGTAGCTACCTGACCTTGCGCCGCCAGGACCTTATCTGGATCCGCCCGATCTCGGTCTGCGCAGACGCGGAATGGAGCATGTAGAGCCCGCCCGCGGCGGCCCGCACGTAGACGAATTCCATGTCGGACTTGTCGCGCATGAACTGGTAGCTCTTGTTGTCGGGGCTCATGCCGGCGACCGGATCGAAGCTGCCCTTGCAGGTGACCGCGCGATTTCCCGCGCCATACACGAAGCCCACGCCAGCGAGCGAAAGAGCGACATCCACGCGCGTCCCGCCCTCGTAGACACGCAGGGTGCGTCCGCAGATCTGCTCCGGCGTGCCGCGCGCCACGATTGTCGCCGCAATGGGGTCGACGACGGACTGGAGGTGCGACTTCGTGATGGGCACCACATCCGGCGGAGGCGGTTCCTTGGGTGCGGGTTCCAGCTTGGTGCTGACGGCTTGGCCATCCTTGAAGATGATCTCGGTCTTCGAAGGCACGCCATCTTGCACATAGCTGAGCACGAAGGAGTCGGGCTGAACAGCGGCCGGTGAGAGCGTGCCGGCCGTACGGGCGGTCGCGTCGGTCTTGGCAAAAACGCGGGCCAGCCCGGCGCTCGCAAGCTTCCCGTTCACCTCGTAGCGGCCGCCGGATACGGTGCCGTCGAAACTCGCGCGGGCGATGGTGAAGCCGCGCAGGGTGACCGCGTAGTCGGCCTCGAAGCTCATGTCGGCGAAGGCGGGATGGATACCGGCGGCAAGCAAGGCCGGCGCCAGCAAGGCGGGACGAATGGACTGCATCCTGTTGATGCTCCTGGAGGCGTGGAGCGCGTCGCCCCTTCCTCGACCGCCCTGGCGACATGTTGGCGGCGAATCCGGCCAAACTATGGAACTGGGCCGGCTTCGATCTAGGGCTGCGGCGCTTGACCAGCGCATCAAATGCCACTATGGAAGCGCGACTTTTCCTGAAGGCCGCCATCGAGCATCCGCGCGCCGCCTCATACTGGTGCGGGATCAGGGCGTTGCCCGGCAAGTAACTGAAGGTACCTGAACATGTCCCGCTCCTGCGAACTCACCGGCAAGGCCGTGCTGACCGGCAACAATGTGAGCCACGCCAACAACAAGTCGCGTCGCCGCTTCCTGCCGAATCTCGTCAACGTGACGCTCATGTCCGAGGCGCTCGGCCAGAACGTGCGGCTGCGCATTTCCGCGAACGCCCTGCGTTCGGTGGAGCACCGCGGTGGGCTCGATGCCTTCCTGGCCAAGGCGGACGCGGCCGAACTGTCGCAGCGCGCGCGGCTCCTGAAGAAGCAGGTGGCCAAGAAGCTCGCCGAGCAGTCCGCCGCCTGACGCTTATTGCTTGGCGGGGGACATCCGCCGGCTGGTTCCATCACCCAGGATAAAAAAATGACTTCCTTCCGTTCCATATGGCCGTTCGTGGCCGCGATGGCTGTTGTCGTCGCGGCGTCGAATTTCCTCGTGCAGTTCCCGGTGCAGTATCTCGGCCTCGGCGAGATCCTGACTTGGGGCGCCTTCACCTATCCGATCGCCTTCCTGGTCAACGATCTCACAAACCGCCGCTTCGGGGTGACCGCCGCGCGCGTCGTCGTCGGCGCCGGTTTTGTCCTTGCTGTGATGCTGTCGATATGGCTTGCCTCGCCGCGCATCGCGATCGCGTCCGGAACCGCGTTCCTGGTCGCCCAGCTGCTCGACGTCTCCGTGTTCGACATGCTGCGCCGGCAGGCCTGGTGGCGGGCGCCTCTCATTTCCAGCCTCGCCGGCTCCGTCATCGACACCGTCATCTTCTTCTCGCTGGCCTTTGCCGGCCCCTTCGCGTTCCTCGATACGGCTTTCGGGCTGGATGACGGGTCGCTTTCCTTCCCCGTGGCGTGGCTCGGAGCCGAGGTCCCGCTGTGGATTTCGCTCGCCGTCGGCGACTTTTGTGTGAAGGTCCTGGTCGGACTGGCGATGCTCGCGCCCTATGGCGCTTTGCTGACGGTTCTTAGACCTGCGCCACTGGCGCGCTGAGCCGGCCGGCCGACGGCCGGCCTACCTGTTCCGCATGACGATGCACGAGCCGCCCGCCGCCCGCAGGTCGGCGCAGATGCGGGATGCCTGCGCCTGCTGGTCGGCTCCGATGCGAACGGCGTAGATGCCGACCCGCCCGTGCGTGGAGCGGATGCGGCTCACCACGGGCTGGTACCCGCCCAGCAACTTGGGGTGCCGCTTCAGGACGCGTTCCCACTGCGCCACCGCGGCGGCCCTGCGGAAATTGCCGGCGACCTGGACACCCCACGGCTTGTAGCTGGTGCGCGCCATGGCGATCGTGGAAGCCTTCCTGACCGGCAGGCTGCGGCAGGCCTCGTGGAAGGACTTGTTCTTGTCCAGCGGCGGTATCGCCACCGCGTAGGCCGGCTCGACGAACCTGTCGGCAGGCTCGCCCAGTATGTCCAGCACGTAGTTCTCGGTTTCGAGCGGCAGGAAACCGCCCTTGCTGAGCCAGCGCGACACGCGGTTCTCGCCCGAATTGTACGCCGCCGCCGCCAGGCCGAGATTGCCGAAGCGGGCCTTGAGGTCGCTGAGATATGCTGCCGAGGCGGGGATCGCCTGCTCGACGTCGAAGGCGTCGGCAAGCCCGCGCAGTGCCGCGGTGCCGGGCATGAACTGGGCGATGCCCTGCGCGCCGACGGGGCTCACGGCGTTGGGATTGAAGCGGCTTTCCTTCCAGATCAGGCGAGCGAAGAACTCGCGCGGGAGGCCGTGGTCCTGCGCATGGCGCGATATCAGTCCGCAGATCCGCGCCGTCGTCACCGGCAGGTCGCGTCCCGGAGGATCGGCACGCGCCGCAGGCACGCCGGCGACGGCTGCCGCCAGGAGCGCCGCTGCGACCCGTCCGAACCCCTTACTCCGCTGCCTGCCTTCCACTGCCGCCGTACCGCTGTTCGATATAGTCGGCGACCATCTGCTGGAAATCGGCGGCGATATTAGGGCCGCGCAGCGTCGCGGTCTTCTTTCCGTCGATGAACACGGGGGCGGCGGGGGTCTCGCCGGTGCCGGGCAGCGAGATGCCGATGTCGGCATGCTTGCTCTCGCCGGGGCCGTTGACGATGCAGCCCATCACCGCGACCTTGAGCTGCTCGACGCCCGGGTACTTTTCCTTCCAGGCGGGCATGTTGGCCCGCAGGTCGGACTGGATGGTCTCAGCCAGCTCCTGGAAGACGGTGGAGGTGGTGCGCCCACAACCCGGGCAGGCGGCCACGATCGGCACGAACTGCCGGAAGCCCATGGTCTGGAGAAGTTCCTGCGCCACCTGCACCTCGCGCGTGCGGTCGCCACCGGGCTCGGGGGTGAGCGAGACGCGGATGGTATCGCCGATGCCCTGCTGCAGCAGGATACCCATAGCGGCGGACGAGGCGACGATGCCTTTCGTGCCCATGCCCGCCTCGGTGAGCCCGAGATGCAGGGCGTGGTTCGAACGCTGCGCGAGCTCAACATAGACGGCGATCAGGTCCTGCACGCGGCTGACCTTGGCGGAGAGGATGATGCGGTTACGCGGCAGGCCGATTTCCTCCGCCATTTCCGCCGATAGGATCGCAGACTGAACGATCGCCTCGCGCGTCACCTCATCGGCGGTCAGCGGGAAGCCCGCGGCCTGGTTCTCGTCCATCAGCCGCGTCAGCAGTTCCTGGTCGAGCGAGCCCCAGTTGACGCCGATGCGCACCGGCTTGTCGTGACGGATCGCCATCTCGACGATAGCGCCGAACTGCCGGTCCTTCTTCTCGCGGAAGCCGACATTGCCCGGATTGATGCGATACTTTGCCAACGCCTCGGCGCAGGCGGGATGATCGCCCAGCAGCTTGTGCCCGATATAGTGGAAGTCGCCCACCAGCGGGACGTTCAGTCCGAGCCTGGCGAGGCGGTCGCGGATCCTGGGCACTGCCGCCGCGGCCTCGTCGCGGTCGACGGTGATGCGCACGATCTCCGAGCCCGCGTTGTAAAGCGCCGCGACCTGCGCGACGGTGGCGTCGATGTCCGCCGTGTCGGTATTGGTCATCGACTGCACGACGACCGGAGCGCCGCCGCCGACCGTAACGCCGCCCACGTCGACGCCAACGGAGGGGCGACGGGGAAGGACCTGCGAGAGATATCCGGTCATGGCCGGGCCTTATCAAGGGGAACTGCGGCCATGAGGTGGCGAACGGCGAAGGCAATGTCAATGGGAGGCAATGGCGCGGATGGCGACGGGTAGTCCGAGGCCCGAGACCGGGGGACACTGTCCGATCGCTTTCGTCAGGTTCTGAAGCCAAGGGGCCGATCCCGCCGCATGGCGCACCTGTTGCATTTCTGCCGCAATCGGCGGCGATGAACCTCCCGTTAACCATGACGGGCCGATAATTATCGCAAGATCGCCACGTTTAGCGGCGAGGCAAGGAACGTGCGGGAGCCTCGAAACGTTTAGAGGCCCGACGGAGGACGGGATGACCTATTTCAAACTGGGACTACTGGGCGCGCTGATCGCCTCGACGACGCTGGCCGGTTGCACCAGCCAGCGCTTCGCGTCGGTTAACACGCGCCCGGCCAGCAGCACCATCGCCGAGCCGCTGGAGCCGGCCCCGGCGGGTATGGTGACGGCGAGCCAGCTTCCCCCGCCCAGCGACGGCACGCTCGCTCCCGGCTCATTCCCCACCGCGCCCGGAGCCTCGACCCTCCCGGGCCAGACTCAGATGGCGGCCTCTGCCAACGCGCCCGACATTACCGCTGGCAGCGTCGCCGGCGTGTGGAATGCCACCGTCGCCGGCCAAGGCTGCCGCATTGCCACCCCTCAGACCAAGTTCGGCCAGGGCTTCCGCGCCGGCCCGCTGCGCTGCCCCGCCCCGCTCGACGGGGTGAAGTCGTGGAACGTGGAAGGCAAGCAGCTGGCGCTGTACGATCAGGCAGGCGGTGTGCTGGCGCGACTCTATGCCTCCGGCGGCGAGCGCTTCGACGGCCAGACGTCCTCCGGGCTGCCGGTTTCGCTGTCGCGCTAGGATTCCAGACTCGATACCCTTTGCCGTGGCAGGATTTCGCGCTATCGGGCGCGAACTCCTCCTCGCGCTCGCGGGAAATCAGCATGAAGATCGCCGACGGCCTGACGAACCACCGCTCGCTGGCGCAGCGTTACGCCGGCTTGGCTGAAGCGGGCCACCTGTCGCCTGACCCGCGGCAAATGGAGGTGGCGCGGGCGCTCGACCGTCTGCTCGAGGAGATCGTCGAGAAGCGGATGGCGGCGAAGAAGAGCGCACTTGGCTGGCTGTTCGCCAAGCGTACGCCGCGCGAGCCGGTGAAAGGGCTCTACATCCACGGCAGCGTCGGCCGCGGCAAGACGATGCTGATGGACATGTTCTTCGACCTCGTCCCGGCGGAGCGCAAGCGGCGCGCGCATTTCAACGACTTCATGGCCGATGTGCACGACCGGGTGCATCGCCACCGGCAGGCATTCAAGAAAGGCGAGACGAAGGAGAGCGACCCCCTACCCCCGGTGGCCCGCGCTCTCGCCGCGGAAGCGTGGGTACTCTGTTTCGACGAATTCGCGGTGACCGACATCGCCGACGCAATGATCCTCTCGCGACTGTTCTCTGCGCTGTTCGCGGAAGGCGTGGTGCTTGTGGCGACATCGAACGTGGCGCCGGAGGATCTCTATCGCGACGGCTTGAACCGCGGCCTGTTCGAGCCTTTCATCGGTATCCTGCGCGGGCATGCGCGCATCATCAACCTCGACAGCGACACCGATTACAGGATGCGGCGGCTCGCGCGACTCCCGGTCTATGCGACGCCGCTTGGGCCGCAGGCCGAGCGCGAGATGGACGAAGCCTGGGAGGCCGCCACCGAGGGGAAGTCGGTCGCGCCATTGGAAATCTCCGTAAAGGGGCGCAGCGTGCACGTGCCCCGCGCTGCGGGTGGCGCGGCGCGCTTCGATTTCGCCGACTTGTGCCAGAAGCCGCTCGCGGCGCGCGACTACCTGGCGATTGCCGAGCGTTTCGACACGGTCTTCATCGACAACATCCCGGTGATGGCGCAGGCGCAGCGCAACGAAGCAAAGCGCTTCATCCTGCTCATCGACACGCTCTACGACAAGCGCAAGCGGCTGGTGGCCAGCGCTGCGGCGGCACCCGACAAGCTCTACGCGGGCAGGACCGGGGCGGAAGCGTTCGAGTTTGCCCGCACTGCCTCGCGCCTGGTCGAGATGCAGAGCCGCGAGTGGTTAGAGGCGGTGCGCGAGGCAAACGGCAGCGTGGCGGCTGAATAGTGGTTTTCGGAGACGCAGGCGGCGCAGCGCTCGTCTTCGCCCTCGCTGTGACCGTGCATAACCTCGAGGAGTGGATCTGGCTGCCGGGCTTTCAGGGACCGCCGGCATTCAGGCCGCCTTCAGCCTTCTCCTTCCGATTCGCGGTCGCGGTGATCACGCTGCTCTTCTGGGCCGTGCCCGCAGGGATGGCGCTTGGCATCTCGCTGGACCCCGTGCTTGCCGGGTTTTCGGCGCGATGATCTTCAACGCCGCCATCCCTCATCTCGCCGCCAGCGTATGGTTCCGTCGCTACCACCCAGGAACCGCGACTGCCTGGCTGCTGGTCGTGCCTGCAGCGCTCTACGCGCTGGCCGTGGTGGGGCCGCATCGGCTCAAGGAGCCATCCTTCGCGTTCGGCGCGGCCGCAGGGCTGCTAGCGTTAGGAGTCAGCGTTCCACTGCTTATCGGCGTGGGTCGGCATGTCGAACGATGGCGTGTAACGAGCTAGAATTCTTACGTTTACGTAAATTATTTTTGTTATAACCGATTGAATTTACTTGCGCCGAAAGAACCGTTTGAATTTTCCTGTCAATACGTCTATGCGGAACCGGAGTTTCCGGCGCGTTCTTAAGCCCGCGAAAAGCTTTCGGCATCATTATCCCGCCGGCCGCACCCGGCGGTATCAAGGGGAAATCACCGCACATGGCACGCAACAAGATTGCCCTCATCGGCTCAGGCATGATCGGCGGCACGCTCGCCCACATGATCGGGCTCAAGGAACTCGGCGACGTGGTGATGTTCGACATCGCTGAAGGTATTCCGCAGGGCAAGGGCCTGGATATCGCGGAATCCTCGCCGGTCGACGGCTTCGACGCGCGCTTCACTGGCACCAACGAATACTCGGCGATCGAGGGCGCGGATGTCTGCATCGTGACGGCCGGCGTGCCGCGCAAGCCGGGCATGAGCCGCGACGACCTGCTCGGGATCAACCTCAAGGTGATGGAGCAGGTGGGCGCCGGCATCAAGAAGTACGCGCCCAACGCCTTCGTCATCTGCATCACCAACCCGCTCGACGCGATGGTGTGGGCGCTGCAGAAGTTCTCCGGCCTGCCGAAGACGCACGTCGTCGGCATGGCGGGCGTGCTCGACTCAGCCCGCTTCCGCTATTTCCTGGCCGAGGAGTTCAAGGTGTCGGTCGAGGACGTGAGCGCCATGACGCTCGGCGGCCACGGCGACGACATGGTGCCGCTCACCCGCTACTCCACCGTCGCCGGCATCCCGCTGCCGGACCTCGTGAAGATGGGCTGGACCTCGAAGGAGCGGCTTGACGCCATCGTCGAGCGCACACGCAAGGGCGGCGGCGAGATCGTCGCGCTGCTCAAGACCGGCTCGGCCTATTATGCGCCGGCGGCGTCGGCGATCGCCATGGCCGAGAGCTACCTGAAGGACAAGAAGCGAGTGCTGCCCTGTGCCGCGCACCTGTCGGGCCAGTACGGGCTGAAGAACATGTATGTCGGCGTGCCGGTGGTGATCGGCGCGGGCGGCGTCGAGCGTATCATCGAGATCGATTTCTCGAAGGGCGAGCAGAAGATGTTCGACAAGTCGGTCGCCGCCGTGCAGGCGCTCTGCGAGGCTTGCGTCCAGATCGCCCCGAACCTGAAGAAGTAAGGCCGGACATGAACATCCACGAATACCAGGCCAAGCAGCTGCTCAAGGGCTATGGCGCCCCTGTCGCCGACGGCGTCGCGATCATGAACGCCGGCGAGGCGGAAGCCGCCGCCAGGCGTCTGCCCGGACCGCTCTATGTGGTGAAGAGCCAGATCCACGCGGGCGGCCGCGGCAAGGGCAGGTTCAAGGAGCTCGGCCCTGACGCCAAGGGCGGCGTCCGGCTGGCGAAGTCGGTCGACGACGTCGTCGCCAACGTCAAGGAGATGCTCGGCAATACGCTGGTGACCAAGCAGACGGGTCCGAGCGGAAAGCAAGTCAACCGTCTCTATATCGAGGACGGCGCCGACATCGAGCGCGAGCTGTACCTGTCGATCCTCGTCGACCGCTCGGTCGGCCGTATCGCCTTCGTGGTGTCGACCGAAGGCGGCATGGACATCGAGCAGGTGGCGCACGACACGCCGGAGAAGATCGTCACCGTGGCGATCGACCCCGAGAAGGGCGTCACGGCGGACGACGTCAAGAGGCTCAACGAGGCGCTGCAGCTTTCCGGCGACGCGGCCAAGGACGGCGAGAGCCTCTTCCCGATCCTCTACCGGGCCTTTGTCGAGAAGGACATGAGCCTGCTCGAGGTCAACCCGCTGATCGTGATGACCAACGGCAGGCTGCGCGTGCTTGACGCCAAGGTCTCGTTCGACGGCAACGCGCTCTTCCGCCACGACGACGTCAGGGCGCTGCGCGACGAGACCGAGGAGGACCAGAAGGAGATCGAGGCCTCCAAGTGGGACCTCGCCTACGTCGCGCTCGACGGCAACATCGGTTGCATGGTCAACGGCGCCGGGCTGGCGATGGCCACCATGGACATAATCAAGCTCTACGGGGCCGAGCCGGCCAATTTCTGCGACGTCGGCGGCGGCGCCGGCAAGGAGAAGGTGGCAGCGGCGTTCAAGATCATCACCGCCGATCCGCGGGTCGAGGGCATCCTCGTCAACATCTTCGGCGGCATCATGAAGTGCGACGTGATTGCCGAGGGCGTGGTCGCGGCGGTCAAGGAAGTGGGCCTGACGGTGCCGCTGGTCGTGCGGCTCGAAGGCACCAATGTCGAGCTCGGCAAGAAGATCATCGACGAGAGCGGGCTGAACGTGATTTCGGCCGACGACCTCGACGACGCCGCGCAGAAGATCGTGAAGGCCGTGAAGGGAAGCTGAGCCGGATGTCCATTCTCGTCAACAAAGACACCAGGGTTCTGGTCCAGGGCCTCACCGGCAACACCGGCACCTTCCACACCGAGCAGGCGCTTGCCTATCACGGCACCAAGATGGTGGGCGGCACGCATCCCAAGAAGGGCGGCGAGACCTGGACGGGCAGGAACGGCGAGGCGCTGCCGATCTTCGCCACCGTCGCCGAGGGCAAGGAGAAGACCGGTGCCAACGCATCGGTGATCTACGTTCCGCCGGCAGGCGCGGCGGCCGCCATCATCGAGGCGATCGAGGCCGAGATTCCGCTCATCGTGTGCATCACGGAAGGCATTCCGGTGATGGACATGGTCAAGGTCAAGGCGCGGCTCGACCGGTCGAAGTCGCGGCTCATCGGGCCGAACTGCCCGGGGGTCCTGACCCCCAACGAGTGCAAGATCGGCATCATGCCCGGCAACATCTTCCGCAAGGGTTCGGTCGGTGTTGTCTCGCGCTCTGGCACGCTTACATACGAGGCAGTGTTCCAGACCACAAATGCAGGGCTCGGCCAGACGACCGCCGTCGGCATCGGCGGCGATCCGGTGAAGGGCACCGAATTCATCGACGTGCTGGAGATGTTCCTAGCCGACGACGAGACCAAGTCGATCATCATGATCGGCGAGATCGGCGGTTCGGCCGAGGAAGACGCGGCGCAGTTCCTCCGGGACGAAGCCAAGCGCGGGCGCAGGAAGCCGATGGCCGGCTTCATCGCAGGGCGCACTGCGCCTCCCGGGCGCACCATGGGCCACGCTGGCGCGGTCATCTCCGGCGGCAAGGGCGGCGCGGAAGACAAGATCGCGGCGATGGAGGCGGCGGGCATCCGCGTCTCGCCCTCGCCCGCGCGGCTGGGCACGACGCTGGTTGAGGCCATCAAGGGCTGAAGCGGGAAGCGGAAATGCGCCGACGGTCACGAGGCCGGCGCATTTCACCTGATAAAGGGCCGAAGAGCCCGGTGGGGAACAGGGGCTGCATGCGTCCGACGGGGGCATGGCCCATAGACAGCTAAGGAGACGGGGCGCGGCGCTCCGGCGAAAAATGGCACGACAAGATCAGGCCAACGACCAGTTCTCTCTCACATCCTTCCTCTATGGCGGCAACGCCGGCTACATCGAGGAACTCTACGCCCAGTACCAGGACAACCCGGCCTCGGTTGACAGCGAGTGGCGCGAGTTCTTCGCGGCGCTGAAGGACGACGCGTCCGACGTGAGGAAGAACGCGCAGGGCGCGTCGTGGAAGGCCAAGGGATGGCCGCTGGTGGCCAACGGGGAGCTTGTCTCGGCCCTCGACGGCGACTGGGGACAGGTCGAGAAGCATATCGACACGAAGCTGAAGGCCAAGGCCGCCAGCGGTGGAGCCAGCCTTCCCGACGCCGACGTCATGCGCGCAACGCAAGACTCGGTGCGGGCGATCATGATGATCCGCGCCTACCGCATGCGCGGCCACCTGCACGCCAATCTCGACCCGCTCGGCATCGCCAAGCCGCTCGAGGACTACAACGAACTGTCGCCGGAGGCCTACGGCTTCACCGAGGCCGACTGGGACCGCAAGATCTACATCGACCACGTGCTCGGATTGGAGTTCGCCACCATCCGCGAGATGTTGGAGATACTGAAGCGCACCTATTGCTCCACGCTCGGCGTCGAGTTCATGCACATCTCCAATCCGGAAGAGAAGGCCTGGATCCAGGAGCGGATCGAGGGTCCCGACAAGAGCATTACCTTCACCAAGAACGGCAAGCTGGCGATTCTTTCCAAGCTGGTCGAGGCGGAAGGCTTCGAGCAGTTCATCGACGTGAAGTACAAGGGCACCAAGCGCTTCGGCCTCGATGGCGGCGAGTCGCTTATCCCGGCGCTCGAGCAGATCATCAAGCGCGGCGGCGCGATGGGGCTGAAGGAGATCGTTTTCGGCATGGCCCATCGCGGCCGCCTCAACGTCCTCAGCCAGGTTATGGCGAAGCCGCACCGAGCCATCTTCCACGAGTTCAAGGGCGGCTCGTTCGCGCCCGACGACGTGGAAGGCTCCGGCGACGTGAAGTACCATCTGGGCGCCTCGTCCGACCGTGAGTTCGACGGGAACAAGGTGCACCTCTCGCTCACGGCGAATCCGTCGCATCTCGAGATCGTCGACCCGGTGGTGATGGGCAAGGCGCGCGCCAAACAGGACCAGCTGTTCGGCCGCAAGCACGAGGAGGTCGTGCCGCTGGAGGAGCGCGCCAAGGTGCTGCCGCTGCTCATCCACGGCGACGCCGCGTTCGCCGGACAGGGCGTGGTGGCTGAAATCCTGGGGCTCTCAGGCCTGCGCGGGCACCGGGTTGCGGGCACGCTGCATTTCATCATCAACAACCAGATCGGCTTCACCACCAATCCGCGTTTCTCGCGCTCCTCGCCCTATCCGTCGGATACGGCAAAGATGATCGAGGCGCCGATCTTCCACGTGAACGGCGACGATCCGGAAGCCGTCGTCTTCGCGGCCAAGGTGGCGACCGAGTACCGGATGACGTTCCAGAAGCCGGTCGTCATCGACATGTTCTGCTACCGCCGCTACGGCCACAACGAAGGCGACGAGCCGGCGTTCACCCAGCCCGCCATGTACCAGGCGATCCGCGCCCATCCGACGACAATGCAGATCTATGCCCAGCGGCTGATCGAGGAAGGCCTCATCACGCAGGCCGACTTGGACAAGATGAAGGCTGACTGGCGCGCGCTTCTGGAGGTCGAGTTCGAATCCGGCCAAAGCTACAAGCCCAACAAGGCCGACTGGCTGGACGGCGCGTGGTCGGGCCTGCGCACCGCGGATAATCAGGACGAGCAGCGCCGCGGCAAGACCGCCGTGCCGGTGAAGACACTGAAGGAGATCGGCCGCAAGCTGTCCGAGGTGCCGGACGGCTTCGAGGTGCACCGAACCATCGGACGCTTCCTGGAGAACCGCCGCAAGATGATCGATACGGGCGAAGGGCTCGACTGGTCGATGGGCGAGGCTCTGGCGTTCGGCTCGATCCTGATGGAGGGCAACCCGGTCCGGCTTTCGGGGCAGGATTCGGAGCGCGGCACCTTCTCGCAGCGTCACTCGGTCCTCTACGACCAGAACGACGAGAGCCGCTACATCCCGCTCAACCACCTGGGACCGCAGCAGGCGCATTACGAAGTCATCAACTCGATGCTCTCGGAAGAGGCGGTGCTGGGCTTCGAGTACGGCTTCAGCCTTGCCGAGCCGCGCGCGCTGACCCTGTGGGAAGCGCAGTTCGGCGACTTCGCCAACGGCGCGCAGGTTGTGTTCGACCAGTTCATCTCATCGGGCGAGCGCAAGTGGCTGCGCATGTCCGGCCTCGTGTGCCTGCTTCCGCACGGCTACGAGGGGCAGGGTCCCGAGCATTCCTCGGCCCGGCTGGAACGCTTCCTCCAGATGTGCGCGGAAGACAACATGCAGGTGGCGAACGTCACGACGCCCGCCAACTACTTCCATATCCTGCGCCGCCAGCTGAAGCGCGACTTCCGCAAGCCGCTTATCCTGATGACGCCGAAGTCGCTGCTGCGCCACAAGCGCGCGGTCTCGACGCTGGCGGAGATTTCGGGCGAGAGCTCGTTCCACCGGCTGCTGTGGGACGACGCGCAGTATCTCGGCAACGAGCCGATCAAGCTGGTGAAGGATTCGAAGATCCGCCGCGTCGTGATGTGCTCGGGCAAGGTCTATTACGACCTGTACGAGGAGCGCGAGAAGCGCGGGATCAACGACATCTACCTACTGCGCGTCGAGCAACTCTATCCGTTCCCGGCGAAGGCGCTGATCAACGAGCTGTCGCGCTTCCGCAACGCCGAGATGGTATGGTGCCAGGAAGAGCCGAAGAACATGGGCGCATGGTCCTTCATCGACCCGTATCTGGAATGGGTGCTGCAGCACATCGAGGCCAAGCACCAGCGGGTGCGCTATACCGGACGCCCGGCCGCGGCCTCGCCCGCCACGGGCCTGATGTCGAAGCATCTGGCGCAGCTCGAGGCGTTCCTCGAGGACGCGCTCGGCGGAAACTGAACAGAAACGATCAGGCAGACGGATAACAACGATGGCAACCGAAATCCGCGTACCTACCCTGGGTGAATCGGTCACCGAGGCCACGATCGGAAAGTGGTTCAAGCAGGCCGGCGAAGCCGTCGCCGCCGACGAGACGCTGCTCGAGCTGGAGACCGACAAGGTGACGCTGGAGGTGCCCGCCCCCGCAGCCGGCACGCTTGCGGAGATCGCGGCCAAGGAAGGCGACACGGTCGAGGTCGGGGCGCTGCTCGGCATGATCTCGGAAGGCGGCGCGGCCGCTTCGCCGAAGAAGGAAAGCGGCTCCGACGCCAAGAAGGACGCCGTCGCCCAGGCTGCCGGCAACGGCGGCGCCGCGACGACGCGCGAGGCCGCCGCCAAGACCGAGGCGACCGCCGGCGACGTCGGCCAGATCGAACCGCGCAAGACGCCGCCGGCCCCGTCGGCGGCCAAGCTGCTCGCCGAGAACAACATAGCCGCCGATCAGGTCAAGGGCTCCGGCAAGCGCGGGCAGGTGCTGAAGGGCGATGTGCTCGAGGCGATCACCAAGGGCGCCACCGGCGCACCCTCGCAGCCCGCTGAAGCGCCGGTTGCGGCGCGCGCGCCCTCGTCCGCCGGCGACGAGGCCCGCGAGGAGCGGGTCAAGATGACCCGCCTGCGCCAGACCATCGCGCGCCGTCTGAAGGACGCGCAGGCGACGGCCGCCATGCTCACCACCTTCAACGAGGTGGACATGAAGGCGGTCATGGACCTGCGCAGCAAGTACAAGGACGTGTTCGAGAAGAAGCATGGGGTGAAGCTCGGCTTCATGGGCTTCTTCACCAAGGCGGTCACGCACGCGCTGAAGGAAATCCCGGCGGTCAACGCCGAGATCGACGGCACCGACATCATCTACAAGAACTACGCCCACATCGGCGTGGCGGTCGGCACCGACAAGGGCCTCGTGGTGCCGGTGGTGCGCGACGCCGACCAGATGTCAATCGCCGAGATCGAGAAGGAGATCGGCCGGCTGGGCGTCGCCGCGCGCGACGGCAAGCTCGCCATGGCGGACATGCAGGGCGGCACCTTCACCATCTCCAACGGCGGCGTGTACGGCTCGCTGATGTCGACCCCCATCCTCAACGCGCCGCAGTCGGGCATCCTCGGCATGCACAAGATCCAGGAGCGGCCGATGGTCGTCGGCGGGCAGATCGTCATCCGCCCGATGATGTACCTGGCGCTGAGCTACGACCACCGCATCGTCGACGGCAAGGAGGCGGTGACCTTCCTGGTGCGGGTCAAGGAAAGCCTCGAGGATCCGGAGCGGCTGGTGCTGGATCTGTAGAAGCCCGGAGGGCGTCTCATGCCGGCAGGCGGAACGGGATTGGCGTTCGCCGCCGCGCTTGCCGCGGCCTCTCCGGCGACGGCCGCGTGTCCTGTCGAGCTTGCGATCTACCGCGACCGTGACGGCGTCGCCGAAATCGCCTTCCGGCCCGCCGCCGGAAGCGCGGCCGTGACCAACAAGTTCCAGATGGCGATGCGCGGCGGCCCGCTGTTCGAGGGCGTGGTCATGTGGACCGAGGAACCGGCGCGGCCCTATGGGCAGGTGATGTTCAACTGCCCTGAAGGCGACGTGACCGGCGCCGAGCTCGACGCCTGTACGCTCTGGCAGGGCGTCATCTACGGTGTTGACGGCGAGGGCGGCGTCGGTCTGCTGCCGGGCGAGGGCGAGCCGGCGCCGTCAAGCATCATCCTGTCCGATCTGGCCTATCAGATGCGAGGCGCGCCGGCCTTCTCCAGCGCCGGGCTGTTCACCGTGCCTTCGGACGTTTTCGCCTTGTCGGGGTGCCAGGAATGAGTGCGAAGGCGCTTCTCGTCACGGGAGGATCGCGCGGCATCGGCGCGGCGATATCGCTGCAGGCGGCCCGACAGGGCTGGCGCGTCGCGGTCAATTTTCATTCCAACCGCGACGCCGCCGACAGGGTGGTGGACGAGATCGAGGCGGCAGACGGCGAAGCCTTCGCCATCCAGGGCGACGCCAGCAGCGAAACCGACATCGTGTTCATGTTCGCCGAGGTTGACCGCCGCTTCGGCCGGCTCGACGCGCTGGTCAACAACGCCGGCGTGGTCGACCGCAAGGCGCGCCTCGATCAGATGGACGCCGGGCGCATCGAACGCATGCTGCGCGTCAATGTGCTGGGGCCGATGCTGTGCGCCCGCGAGGCGGTGAAGCGCATGTCGACCCTGCACGGAGGCCAGGGTGGTTCGATCGTCAACGTCTCGTCGGTGGCTGCCGTGCTGGGCAGCGGCGGGGAATACCTCGATTACGCCAGCGCCAAGGGCGCGATCGAGACCTTTACCCGCGGACTGGCGCGCGAGGTCGCGACGGAGGGAATCCGCGTGAACTGCGTGCGGCCGGGGACGATCGAGACGGAGATCCACGCATCCGGCGGCCAGCCGGACCGCGCGGCAAGGGTCGCGCCGCTCATCCCGATGCAGAGGCCGGGCCGTGCGGAAGAGGTGGCGGACGCCGTCATCTACTTCCTGTCGGACACGGCGTCGTACACCACCGGCGCGATCCTCGACGTGTCGGGCGGGCGCTAGGAGCAGTCCACGTGAACAGCCTCATCCTGCCATCGCTGCCTGTCGAGATCGCCTATCTTGTCCTGTCAGGCGGCCTGCTGTTCGTTCAGATCGCGCTGCAGTCGCTGCTGCTGACCCGGCAATTCGGCCCCGAATACAATGCCGGACCGCGCGACGAGCAGCGCGCGGTCACCGGCATCGCCGGCCGTGGCGAGCGCGCATTGCGCAACTTCCTGGAGACGTTTCCGCTGTTCGCGGCCGCGGTCCTGGCGGCCCAGGTCACCGGCCGCGCGGACTGGTGGACCTGGCTGGGCGCCGCACTTTATTTCTGGGCGAGGGTGGCATATCTCCCGCTGTATCTGGCGGGTATCCCCTACCTGCGCTCGGCCGTCTGGGGCGTGGCCAGTCTGGGCATCGTCATCATCCTGTGGCAGCTCGCGTTCTGAGCAGGCACGCAAAATCCGAGAGGTATTCATGTCCACCTATGATGTCGTCGTGATCGGAGCCGGGCCGGGCGGATATGTCTGCGCCATCAAGGCCGCACAGCTGGGCCTGAAGACCGCGCTCGTCGAGAAGCGCGCGACCTATGGCGGGACCTGCGTCAACGTCGGCTGCATCCCGTCGAAGGCGATGCTGCACGCTTCGGAGAAGTTCGCCGAGGTCGAGCACCAGTTCGCCGATCTCGGCATCGGCGTCGGCAAGCCGAAGCTCGACCTCGGGAAGATGCACGCCCACCGAACCAAGGTGGTGAAGCAGAACACCGACGGCCTCGTCTTCCTGATGAAGAAGAACAAGATCGACACGTTCCACGGGCTCGGATCGCTCGCCGGCGAAGGCAAGGTGACGGTAGCGCTGGAGGATGGCAAGGAAGAGACGATCGAGGCTAAGAACATCGTCATCGCGACCGGCTCCGACGTCGCCGGCATCCCCGGCGTCGAGGTCGCCTTCGACGAGAAGGTGATCGTGTCGTCCACCGGCGCGCTGGAGTTCGACAAGGTGCCGGGCTCCCTCGTGGTGGTCGGCGGCGGCGTCATCGGGCTGGAACTCGGCTCGGTCTGGGCGCGGCTGGGGTCCAAGGTCACCGTGGTCGAGTATCTCGACACCATCCTGGGCGGCATGGACGGCGAGGTCTCCAAGCAGTACCAGCGCATGCTGGCGAAGCAGGGGATCGAGTTCAGGTTGGGCGCCAAGGTGACTGGCGTTGCCAAGGCCAAGAAGGGCGCGAGCGTGACCTTCGAGCCGGTCAAGGGCGGGGCGGCGGAAACGCTGCAGGCCGACGCGGTGCTGGTGGCGACCGGGCGCAAGCCCTTCACCGACGGGCTCGGCTTCGAAAAGGCCGGCGTCGAGCTCGACGAGCGCGGCCGTGTCCGCACCGACGGGCATTTCCGCACCACCGCAACCGGCATCTACGCGATCGGCGATGTGATCGCCGGGCCGATGCTTGCGCACAAGGCCGAGGACGAGGGCGTCGCCGTGGCGGAGATCATCGCGGGGCAGGCCGGCCACGTGAACTACGACGTCATTCCCTCGGTGGTCTACACCAACCCGGAGGTCGCCTCGGTCGGCAAGACCGAGGAGGAACTGAAGAAGGCGGGCATCGACTACAAGGCCGGCAAGTTCCCGTTCTCGGCGAACGGCCGCGCGCGCGCGATGCTGCAAACCGACGGTTTTGTGAAGGTCCTGGCCGACAAGGCGAGCGACCGGGTGCTGGGCGTGCACATCGTCGGCTTCGGCGCGGGCGAGATGATCCACGAGGCGGCCGTACTGATGGAGTTCGGCGGCTCTTCGGAAGACCTGGCGCGAACCTGCCACGCGCACCCGACCATGTCGGAGACGGTGAAGGAAGCCGCACTCGCCACCTTCGCCAAGCCGATCCATATGTGATCGGGGGGAATGGGCTAGAATGGCCCACTGCCTTCCCCGTGAGGTTGCTTCTTTTCCGACGTTGCTGGAAACTGTGCGGCAGGGGGCTCCTTTCGCCTCCTGACTGAATGGAGAAGGCCCCATGCTGCGCATCGAGTTTGATCGCGAGGAAGATGGCCGCTGGATCGCCGAAATCCCGGAGCTGCCCGGGGTTATGGCGTATGGCGCCAGCCGCGACGAAGCACGGGGCAAGGTCGAGGCCTTGGCGCTGAGAACGCTGGCCGACCGCATCGAGCACGGCGAAGCCGTGCCGGAGGTTGGCGGCCTATTTGTTCCGGCAGCATGAGCCAGTGGAGTTCAACGCGCGCCCGGCGCGTTCTGGCTGCCCTCGAAAGTATCGGCTGGACGATCAAGCGGCAAAGCGGTTCGCACCGGATACTGGCTCGCGAAGGATGGCCCGACTTCATCTTCGCGTTTCATGACCGGGAGGAAATCGGCCCGAAAATGCTGGCGCGGATCAGTCGCCGCACGGGCCTTCGACCTGAGGATTTATGATTTACCGGTTGGAATGCGTGATGCGGTCAAAAAAAGCCCGGCATTGCCGGGCTTTTTCGTATCAGAATTGCGTCGCGGCTCAGATGCCGAGATTGGCGAACTTGTTCTTGAACTTCGACAGGCGGCCGCCGCGATCGACCAGCGACTGCTGGCCGCCGGTCCAGGCGGGGTGCGAGTTGGGATCGATGTCGAGGTTCATCGTATCGCCTTCCTTGCCCCACGTGGAACGGGTCGTGTACTCTGTGCCGTCGGTCATCACGACCTTGATCGTGTGATAGTCGGGATGGATGTCGTTCTTCATGGCTTCTATCCTGGTGCTGGAGGGGCACGCCGGCCTGCGGCGATGTCACCCAGTCTCAAAAACTTGAAGCCGCGGCCAATGAAGGCTACGGCCTCGAAAACGGTCGGGCGAGCCTATACATCAGCCCGACCCTGTGCACAAGGCCGCGGGCGTACGTTTCGCGGCAGGGCACGCAGCGGAAAGGACTGCCATGGCGGATGCGATTGTCGAGGTCGGCGGGCGACGCTCGCTCGGACCGCTCAGACGCATCTTTCCGTATCTCGGCCGTTATAAGCGGCTGGTAGCCGGTGCTCTCGTGGCTCTTGCCCTTGCAGCGGCGACGACGCTCACGCTGCCGCTCGCCGTCCGGCGGATGATCGATCACGGCTTCGGCGCCTCCGACACTACCTTCATCGCCCAGTACTTCGGCATGCTGCTGATCATCGCCGCGCTGCTCGCGGTCGCGTCGGCGGCCCGCTACTACTTCGTGATCACGCTTGGCGAGCGCGTCGTCTCCGATCTCAGGCGCGACGTGTTCGAGCACGTGACGCGGCTGTCGCCGGCATTTTTCGACAGCGCGCAGACCGGCGAAATCGTGTCGCGGCTCTCGGCCGACACCACCCAGATCAAGTCGGCGGTGGGGGCAACGGCGTCGCTCGCGCTGCGCAACACGATCATGGGACTGGGCGCGGCGGGCATGATGGTGGTCACCAGCCCGAAGCTGTCCGGTTTCGTGCTTGGCGCGATCCCGCTCATCGTGCTGCCGCTGGTTGCCTTCGGACGCTCTGTGCGCAAGCGCTCGCGCACAGCGCAGGACACGCTGGCGGAGGCGACCGCCTACGCGAGCGAGCAGATCGGCGCGGTGCGGATCATGCAGGCGTTCACCAACGAGCGGCTGGTGACGACCCGCTTCGCGAACGCGGTCGAGACCGCGTTCCAGGCCGCCCGGTCGTCAATCCTGGCGCGCTCCTTCCTCACCTTCTTCGCCATCCTCACCGTATTCACCTCGGTCGTGGCGGTGCTGTGGGTGGGCTCCCGCGACGTGCTTACCGGCGCCATGACCGCGGGAACACTCAGCCAGTTCCTGATCTATTCGGTGATCGCGGCCGGAGCGCTCGGCGCACTGTCGGAGGTGTGGGGCGAACTCAGCCAGGCGGCTGGCGCGGCCGAGCGGCTGACGGAACTGCTGGAAGAGCAACCAGCTATCGCGGCGCCGGCCAATCCGCTGCCGCTGCCCGTGCCGGCGCGGGGCGAGATCGAGTTCCGCGACGTCTCCTTCGTGTATCCGGTGCGCAAGGACCGGCCGATCCTCGACAAGGTCTCGTTCAAGGTAAGGCCGGGCGAGACGCTCGCCGTCGTCGGACCATCCGGCGCAGGCAAGAGCACGATTTTCTCGCTGCTGCTGCGCTTCTACGATCCGTCCTCGGGAGAGGTGCTGATCGACGGGGTGGACATCACCAAGGTCGATCCCGCGGCGGCCCGGGGGCGGATCGCCATCGTCCCCCAGGACGTGACCGTGTTCGCCGCCTCGGCAAGCGACAACATCGCTTTCGGCATGCCGGGCGCCGGAACGGCAGCGATCGAGGGAGCGGCGCGCGACGCGCTGGCCGAGGATTTCATCCGGGCGCTGCCGGAAGGCTACGACACGCTGCTCGGCGAGCGCGGCGTGACCCTGTCGGGCGGGCAGCGCCAGCGCGTGGCCATAGCCCGCGCCATCCTGCGCGACGCGCCGATCCTGCTGCTCGACGAGGCGACCTCGGCGCTCGACGCAGAGAGCGAAACGCTGGTGCAGAAGGCGCTGGAGCGGCTGATGGAGGGGCGCACCACGCTGGTCATCGCGCACCGGCTGGCGACCGTGCTGAAGGCCGACCGCATCCTCGTCATGGATGGCGGGCAGATCGTGGAAGAAGGCACGCACAAGAGCCTGGTGGCGAAGAACGGCGTCTACGCACGGCTGGCGCGGCTACAGTTCGAAAGCGGCGCGGACGCCTTCAGGGGCGCGGCGGAGTAGCTAGCCGAGCAGGTCGCGGGCGGCGCGCATGAAGACCCGGGCGCCGATCGGAATCAGATCGTCAGGGAAATCGTAGTCAGGGTTGTGCAGAGCCGGCATGTTCTCGCCGGCGCCGAGATAAAACATCGCCGACTTCGAGCCGCGGCCGAACAGACCGAAATCCTCGGAAGCTCGCATGGGGAGTTCGGCCTCGTCATGGGCGATGCCCTCGGCGTCGAGCGCCGTACGCAGGCGCGCCACGGCCTCGGGCGCGTTGAGGCTGGCGACGAAGATCTCGTCGTAGTCGATCGCGCAGGCGAGGCCGTGCCTTCCAGCGGTCTGGCGGGCCAGCTTCTCGGCCGCCGCCACGAGGGCGTCCATGCGCTCGTCGAGCCGCGTGCGCAGCGTGGCGCGGATCTCGGCATGGCCGGGCGCGATGCCGAACACGGGCTCGCCGAGGCGCGCGTGGCAGATCGTGACCAGCGCGAAATCGTCATCGCCGAAGCTACCGTGCGATAGCGCCGTCAGTTCCGGCAGGAGGGTTGCCACAGCGAATGTCGGCGGTACGCCCGTCTCCGGCATCGAGGCATGCGCGGTCTTGCCGTCGAGCAGAATGCGCATGCCACGGGAGGCACAGTTCACCACGCCTTCCTTCAGCCGGACATGGCCGAGCGGCGTTCCCGGAAGATTGTGCAGCGAGAAGGCAAAGTCCGGGCGGATCCCGTCGTAACGTGGGTCGGCGGTGACGCCGGCCGCTCCCTTGCCGGTCTCTTCCGCCGGCTGGAACATCAGCACCACGCGGCCCCTGGCGGGCCGCCTGCGGCCGAACTGGCGCCCGAGCGCGGCTAGGATAGTGGAGTGCCCCTCGTGGCCGCACATATGCGACTTGCCCGGGACGGTTGAGCTGTGCGGCACGCCCGACCGTTCTTCGATCGGCAAGGCGTCGAGCTCGGAGCGGAACAGCACCGTCGGTCCCGGCCTGCCGCTGTCGTAGATCACCGCCACGCCGTGACCGCCCAGCCCGGTCAGCACCTCATCGGGTTTCGTGTCGGCAAGGAACTCGACGACCCTGCGGGCGGTTTCGGTTTCCTCGCCCGAGATTTCGGGGAAGCGGTGAAGCTCGCGGCGGAAGGCGACGAGATCGGCGAGGTCCTGGTTGGTGAGCTGCATTTCCTGTTCCTAGATGTCCCTGCCCGCCGCCGTACGTCCGGCGTTCCTGCCGGAAAAGATGCAGCCGCCGAGGAAGGTTCCCTCCAGCGCGTTGTAGCCGTGATATCCGCCGCCGCCGAACCCCGCCACCTCACCGGCCGCGAAAAGCCCCGGAACCGGCTCGCCTGACGGGCCGAGAACGCGGCCCTGCAGGTCGGTGTGGAGGCCGCCCAGCGTCTTGCGGGTGAGGATGTGGAGGCGAACCGCGATGAGCGGGCCGTTGGCGGGGTCCAGTATCCTGTGCGGCTTCGCGGTGCGCACCAGCTTATCGCCGAGATAATTGCGGGCGCCGCGGATCGCGGTCACCTGCGCATCCTTGGAATAGGGGTTGGCGAGTTCGCGGTCGCGCGCGGCGATCTGCATCTCGATGTGAGAGAGGTCCAGCAGGTCGCCGCCCGCCAGCGCGTTCATCGCCGAGACGAGGTCGCGCAGGTTGTCGCGAACGATGAAGTCCTCGCCATGTTCCTTGAAGGCCTCGACCGGAGGCGGCGCGCCGGCGCCGCGCCGGCTCTTCAGCACCGCGCGCCAGCTCTTCGAGGTGAAGTCCGGGTTCTGCTCGGAGCCGGAAAGGGCGAACTCCTTCTTGATGATCTTCTGGGTGAGGATGAACCAGGAATATTCGTAGCCGGTCGAGAGGATGTGCTTCAGCGTCGACAGCGTGTCGAACCCCGGCAGGCAGGGCGCGGGCAGGCGGTTGCCGCGCGCGTCGAACCACATCGAGGAGGGCCCCGGCAGAATGCGGATGCCGTGATGCGGCCAGATCGGCGCCCAGTTCCTCACGCCCTCGGTGTAGTGCCACATGCGGTCGGTATTGATGGTGGCCGCACCGGCCTTCCTCGCGATCGCGACCATGCGACCGTCGACATGGTGGGGCACGCCGCAGACCATGTGCTTCGGCGCGGGCCCGAGGCGGTCGACCGGCCAGCTTTTCCGGACGAGGTCGAGGTCGCCGCCGATGCCGCCTGAGGTGACCAGCACCGAGCCGGCCGACAGCTCGAATTCGCCGACGATCTCACGGCCGGACTGCTGTCCGCGCTCGACGGTGGACGGTTCCAGTGTCTCGCCGGCGACGCCGGTTACCGCCCCCCTGGTCTTGACGAGCTTGCTGGCGCGATGGCGGAACTTCAGTTCGATGCGGCCGGCCGCGGCATGCTCCCGCACGCGCTTCTCGAACGGCTCGATCACGCCGGGGCCAGTGCCCCACGTTATGTGAAAGCGGGGAACCGAATTGCCGTGGCCGTGAGCATGGGCACCGCCGCGCTCGGCCCAGCCGACGATGGGAAACCAGCGCATCCCGAGCGAATGGAGCCAGGGCCGCATCTCGCCCGCGGCAAAATCGACATAGGCCTCGGCCACCCTGCGCGGCCAGAAATCCTCGGGCCGGTCGAACTGCGCCGATCCCATCCAGTCTTGCAGGGCGAGCTCGCGGCTGTCCCTGACGCCGAGACGCCGCTGCTCCGGACTGTCGACGAAGAAGAGCCCGCCGAGCGACCAGAAGGCCTGCCCGCCGAGCGAATTCTCGCCCTCCTGCTCGAGGATGACCACGCGCCGGCCGGCGTCGGCCAGTTCGCAGGCGGCCACAAGCCCGGCAAGCCCGCCTCCTATGACGATCGCGTCCGCGCTTTCAGCCATGGCGTTTCCCCCTTCCCAGATCGCGCAATGTCGGACGGAAAGCGGGGGATGGGCAAGGGGGGGAGCGACGCGCGCGCCACATCGCCGCCGCGCCGGGGTTTCGCAGCGGGCGCCCCCTCCACCATGCTCCGCATTGTACCATGCAGGGGCGAGCCACTTGTCTCGCCGTCCTTCGGATCCTCCGTGAACGGGGGAGGATCAAAGGCGTCACGACGTGTCGGGAAAGGCCAGCGCGTAATCGGCCAGCGCATGCGCGTGCGCGAGGATGACGTCGACCTCGCGGATGTGCTTGCCGTTCGGGACGGTCGGGTCCCAGACCGCGAGGCGGCCGCCGTAGGGCGGACCGCCGCGCAGCGGCGAGGTGCGGCGGAAGCGGCGACGGGACCTTGGCGGGGCTGAGCCTCGAGCCTCCGAGGCTTCGGCGACGGCCCGGTCTTGCGCCGCTTGCGCGTCCATCCGCGCCTTCAGCCGCGCGAAGCGGCGGGCCTGTTTGGGCAGGTCGTCGAGCGCTGCGGCGAGCGCTGCCAGGCGGCGGGCGACGCTGACGGCGGAGACGAGGTCGTCGGGCGCGGGCGGCGGCGGTGGCGGCGGCAGCCGGTGCGGCTGGGTGATCCCCGGGAACATGATGCGCGGCGCGGCGTGGGCGGGCACGTAGCGGCGGGCCGGCTTGAGGCGCAGGCGTCGCAAGGGATCGAAGAGCGGGAAGGCGGGGATGCGGGGGGTGGCGAGAATGCCCCCTCCACCACGCTGCGCGTGGTCCCCCTCCCCTGTGAACGGGGGAGGATTGGCGCTGCGGCCGTCCGCGACCTTGATCCTCCCCTGCGAAGCGGGGGGTCCGAAGGACGGGCGAGACAAGTGGCTCGCCCCGGCAAGGGACCGCGTGAAACGCGGTAGAGGGGGCGTCCCCGTAACCGCGATGCCGAAGCGGCGCAGGAAGGCTTCGTGGGACGTGGGCTGGGGCAGGGTGCGAGCGGTCAGCGGCATGGGCCGGCCGGTACGCGCGTGCTTCAGGTCCGTCGTCGACTCTCGCAGCCTTGGCGGCGGCACCGTGATCCCGCGCGCGGCCGCGATGATGAGCCGCCGGGCAGCGGCCTCGGCCGGACGCAGCAGGGAAAGGATCGTGCGCCAGACATGGCGGGTGATGGTTGGCGCGCTTGCGCGCTGCCGCCATGACCCCACCCGGCGGACCGTCTCCGCTGCCGCGTCGACGTCCGCCGACCTCCCCTGGTTGCTTGCTTCCGGGGGGAGGTGGCCCACACGCGCCAGCCCGGCCATGGCGATCAGCGACGCGACGATGCGCACGAGTGCTGCCCTGTTCGTCTCAATCGCCACGCTTCCACTCATCGCCGCCTCCTTCGCATACGGGCG
>JAEYRU010000320.1 GCA_023435335.1 Pseudomonadota bacterium | reverse complement strand
GGCGAGGATCGCTCCAGTGGCCGTCCATCGAATAGGGCTCGGTGAGAGCGATCGACTTGCCGAGCCGGGCCGAAAGCACGTTGACCTGATGCAGCTTGCCGTCCTCGGTGAAGACATAGGCGAACTTCACGCGGACCGGATCGACCGCGAAATGCACCCGCCGGACGGGCAGCTCGATCAGA
This sequence comes from Pseudomonadota bacterium, assembly GCA_023435335.1. Taxonomy (GTDB): domain Bacteria; phylum Pseudomonadota; class Alphaproteobacteria; order Rhizobiales; family Rhizobiaceae; genus RCIO01. The sequence continues at coordinate 4,616 of JAEYRU010000320.1, read as the reverse complement.
CGGAAAGCTTCCTCGTCCTGCGGATCGATCACGACGACGGCCGACGGGCCGAAATTCCCGAGGAAGTATTGCAGACCCTTGCCACCGAGCAGCGTCGACACCTTCGCGTCCTTCGGCAGGTTGTCCGTGTAGGCCAGGTGCTCGATCGAAGGCGCGTCGGCACCGGATTTAACCAGTAGCAGGCCGGTCTGGCACGCGATCGCGAGCAGGTTGCCCGACGAGGCTTCACCATGCAGGCCGGGGCAATCCACCGGACCTCCCACCTGATTGTTGTCGGCGTCGACCACTTTCACGCCGTCCGGGTTCTTCGACGGATCTTCCTTGTTGGGGAAGCTGACGACCACTTGCTCGCCGTAGGAAATGGCGACGCCGTGATGCGGCGCTTCCGTCCGCACCTCGCGAATGCGCGGTTGCCCCTCCAGGACCGATTTCTCAGTCAACAGGCGGGCCACGCCCTCACCGTCGAAGAAGACGGCGATGTTGCCGTGATGGTCGACGAAATGAACCGGCCGTTCGCCGGCCACGGTCGCATCCAGCAGCTTCGGCGCGGTCACTTCCAGGTCTCCGTGGTCGCCATGATCGTCGACACTGATGCCGCTGGAAATCGCGGCCACCGCATTGCCGTCGCGCTGCACGGCAAAAACCGTGCGACCGCTTTTGCTGGCATAGAGGGTGGCGGGGCTCTTGAGCGCGAAACTGTCGATCTTCTGCCCCGTCGCGGCGTCGATCGCGTGTACCGTGGCTTCGGTATGGTCGGCGACGAAGAGGCGCCAGGCTTCCGTCTCACTTGCGAGGGCAGCCGCGGGGAATGCGACGGCCATGCCGAGGGCGCTGATCCGCAGGAATGTAGATGGGTGCATACTCTCTCTCCGTATGTTATATCATATCAACTATGGGACGGAAAAAAGCGGGCACGCCCGCTTCTCGTTCCGAGTATGGGCTCAGCTTCCCTGCGTCAGGCAGCCGCGCAGCGAGGAGGCGAGGTTGCGCAGGAGGTCGAAATAGAGCTCCGGCCCTTCCGTCAGGCTGCCGCCTTCCGGATCGAGGACGCCGGCTTTGGCGCCGGTGCCCTCGATGACGACCTCGACCAGCTTCGGCTCGAACTGCGGTTCGGCGAAGACGCAGGTGGCCCCGAGTTCGGCGACCCTGGCCTTGATCGCGGCGATGCGCTCCGCCCCGGGCATCACCTCCGGGCTGACCGTGATCGACCCCGCCGCCTCGATGCCGAAGCGCTCCTCGAAATAGTGGTAGGCGTCGTGGAAGACGATGAACCCCTTGCCCCTCACGGGCGCGATTTCGGCCTCGATCTCGGCCGACAGCGCGTCCAACTGCGTCACCAGCCCGGCTGCGTTCTGCCGGTATGTGTCGGCATTTTCCGGATCGGTTTCCACGAGCGCGCCTTCGATCGACCGCACCATGGCCTTGGCATTCTCCGGATCCAGCCAGAAATGCATGTCGAACTCGCCATGCGCGTGATCGTGGCCAGCGGCATCGTGCTCCTCATCCTCATCATGCGCGTGGACGGCAGGCTCCTCCTCGTGATCGTGCGCTTCGAACGCACCGCCTTCCCGGAAGGGAAGAAGCTTGATCCCGTCGGCCTCGGCCAGTTCAATGATCCGTGCATTGCCTGCCAGGCTGTCGAGTGCCTTGTCGAGAAACGCCTCCATGTCGTGGCCGATCCAGAAGATCAGCGTCGCCCGCTCGAGCGCCGCGGCCTCCGAGGGACGCAAGGCGTAGGTGTGGGGCGATGCGGCGCCCTTCACGATGAGCTGCGGCTCGCCGATCCCCTGCATCACGCCCGCGACAAGCGAGTGCAGCGGCTTGATCGAGGCAACCACGCCATCCAGAGCCAGCGCCGGCCCGGAGGCCATAAGCAGCGACGCCGAGGCAAAAAGCAGGGCGCGAAGGGATGTCATCGGCGGTCTCCGTAGTTTCGACTGGCAATGCGAATGTAATATCATTACATAGCAGTTGCGTTACGCTATAACGTGTGGCATTTGCTGTCGCAAGCCCCCATGGAGAAAAACATGTCGCCCGGCGACCGCAATTCCGAATCGCTTGTCGAACTCGCCGGCGCGGGCGTGCGCCGCGACGGACGCTGGCTGGTGCGCAATGTCGATCTGCGTGTGCGCCGCGGGGAGATCGTCACGCTCATCGGCCCGAACGGCTCGGGCAAGAGCACCACCGCGAAGATCGCCACCGGGGTGTTCAGGCCCACCGAGGGCAGCGCCCGGCGTCTCCCTGGCCTGGCGGTCGGTTATGTGCCGCAGAAACTTGCGATCGACTGGACCCTGCCGCTGACCGTGGATCGTTTGATGCGGCTGACGGGCAGCCACTCGCCGGCGGCGATTGCGGAGGCGCTGGAAGAGGTCGGCATCCCGCACCTTGGCAACGCTCAGGTGCAGAACCTTTCCGGCGGTGAGTTCCAGCGCGTGCTGCTGGCGCGCGCCATGATCGGCAGGCCGGACCTGCTGGTGCTCGACGAGCCGGTTCAGGGCGTCGATTTCAGCGGCGAGGTGGCCATGTACGACCTCGTCCGGCGTCTGCGCGACCGCACCGGCTGCGGTATCCTCCTCATCTCGCACGACCTGCACGTGGTCATGGCCGCTACCGACACGGTGATATGCCTGAACGGTCACGTCTGCTGTTCAGGCACGCCGGAATCCGTGGCCGCCAGCCCGGAATATCTCAATCTCTTCGGCGCCCGGGCCGCCCAGACGCTGGCTGTTTACCGCCACCATCACGACCACACGCATCTGCCCGACGGGCGCGTGCGCCATGCCGACGGCACGCTCACCGACGACTGCCATCCCGCCGACGGGCATCACCACGACCACGCCCATCGGCATGAGCACGAGGGCGGGCACGGCCATCACCATCACGGGGATGGCGGGCCTGGCAGCGGGGAGCGCGCCGATGCTTGACGACTTCTTCACCCGCGCGCTCGTTGCCGGGATAGGCGTGGCGATCGTCGCCGGGCCGCTGGGCTGCTTCATCGTGTGGCGCCGCATGGCCTATTTCGGCGACACGATGGCCCATTCAGCGCTGCTTGGCGTGGCCCTGTCCCTGCTGCTCGGCACCAACATGACGGCCGGCGTGTTCCTGGTGGCGGCCCTCGTCGCGGTGGCGCTGCTCCTGCTGCAGCGGCGCAACGCGTTGTCGGCCGACGCTCTGCTCGGCATCCTCTCGCACTCGACGCTGGCCATCGGCCTCGTCATGCTTGCCTTCATGTCATGGGTCAGGATCGACCTCATGGGCTTCCTGTTCGGCGACATCCTTGCGGTGTCGAAGCTCGACATCGCGCTGGTCTACGGCGGCGGAGCGCTTGTGCTGGCCGTTCTGGCAGTGCTCTGGCGTCCGCTGCTTGCCGCCACAGTCAGCACGGAACTCGCCGAGGCGGAGGGGCTGAGACCGGAGCGCGCCAGGATTGCCTTCATGCTGCTGATGGCCGCGGTGATCGCGATCGCCATGAAGATCGTTGGCATATTGCTGATCACCTCGCTCCTGATCATTCCGGCCGCCGCCGCCCGCCGCTTCGCCGCGACGCCGGAGCAGATGGCGGTGATGGCCGCCATTGTGGGCGCTGTCGCCGTTGTTGGTGGCCTCTACGGCTCGCTGTCATGGGATACGCCCTCCGGGCCGTCCATCGTGGTCGCCGCGCTCGGCCTCTTCCTGCTCAGCCTGCTGCCGTTTCGCGAACTGCTTGCGCGCGGGACGGCTTCAAGCCAAGGTTCGCCATCATGACCGCACCGCACGATCTCACCCGCAACCAGACACTTGTGCTCGACACGCTCTCCCATGCGGATGGGCCGCTGTCGGCCTATACGATCCTCGACCGGCTGCGTGATGCGGGCTTCCGCGCGCCGCTCCAGGTCTACCGCGCACTGGAAAAACTGACCGGAATGGGCCTCGTGCACAGGCTGGAGAGCCTCAACGCCTTCGTCGCCTGCGCGCACCCGCACTGCCACGGCGGCGGCATGATCGCCTTCGCCATCTGCGAGAAGTGCGGGCAGGTCGACGAATTCTCGGACGAGGTCGTGGTCGAGCGCCTGTCCAGCTGGGCCGGTGAGCATGGTTTCCATGCCCACAAGACGGCAATCGAGCTGCGTGGCACCTGCGCGCGCTGCGCCAGCTGAACCGGGCTAGGCGCCGGCCCCGATGCGGCCGCACGCCACCGTGAGAGGCACTTTGCGTTTGCGCTGAAACGCATTATGAAGCGGCAAACGCAACGGAGCGCGACATGCCGACCATATCCACGACGCCCAGGCTTGTGACGGTATTCGGAGGCTCTGGTTTCGTGGGTAGGCACCTGGTGCAGGCGCTCGCCAGGCGCGGCTACCGTATTCGTGTCGCTTGCCGACGTCCGGACCTCGCCGGCCATGTCGTGCATCTCGGCAATGTCGGGCAGATCCAGCCCGTGCAGGCCAACCTGCGCGTGCGCTGGTCGGTGGACCGTGCGGTGGAGGGCGCTGACCACGTCGTCAACCTTGTCGCCATCCTGCACGAGAGCGGGCGCCAGCGCTTTGGCGCGCTGCATGAGTTCGGGGCCCGCGCCGTGGCCGAGGCTGCGCGCGCGCAGGGCGCGACGATGACGCAGATTTCGGCGATCGGCGCCG
>JAEYRU010000319.1 GCA_023435335.1 Pseudomonadota bacterium | reverse complement strand
GGATCTTGCCGAGCGGGTTCGCCTTCAGCAACTCCTCGGTCGGGTTGTTCGTGTCGGTTTTGACCGCATCGAGTTCGACACCGGCATAGGCCGCAGCCATTCGCGCCTTTGCGCTGTAGGGCGAGGGGCTTGCATATAGAAGTCTCATCATGTCGCTGTCTCCGTCTGGCCGCATGCTCACTGCTAGTCGATTCGGCAGCCCGCGCCGAGCGGCCAGCAAGCAGGTGCCTCAGGGTGCAGCCGGAATGGAAACCGCCGGCGCGCGGCAGGCGCGTCCATCGACTTCGGGACAGCTTCGGAACTCCAGTTCCTTGCTGAGGCAGATGCGTACCTCCGCCAGGCGGCCTTCCGCGCAGGTGACGGCAATACCGTCCGGTGCAAGCCCCTGGTTCGTCTCGATGAAGGCACTCTCAACGTCGCCCGGGTTCACTTCTCTGGCGGCACCGGCGTTGGAGAATCCCTGCGGAATGGCAACACGATTGAAGGCCTCCCGCGCCGCGTCCAGATACTCCCGCTGCGACAGCCCGGTGCAACTGCCGTGCTTGCGCCACTGATGTCCGATCAGGCCGGCGGATGGCATGATGTCGAGCGTTGTTGAAACCAGCTCCTCGGGGACGCGATCCGGTTCGTCAGTGGCGCAGAATTCCGGCCAGCCGCGCTCGAACTGCGGCCACAGCCCGTGCACGACAAAGGCGAGATCACGCTCGGGGCCGCACTGCCGCCGGTTCGCCTGTACGCCCTCCGCCGCGCAATAGCTCGGCGACCAGGAGAGCGAGAGCACGTAGAAGTCGAAGCCTGTTCCTCGTGCCGCGACCGGCGCCGCCCCGTCCTCTCCATTTGGCGGTGTGCATGCCACAAGCAGCGAGATCAGGGCCGCAATCAGGCCGATATTCTTCATCTGGATCGGTCTCGGCTGCCGGAACGGCTGCCGGATTGCTCAGCGCAGCACCCGGCAATTGCCGTTGTAGACATGCCAGCGGTCGAAGCCCGCGACGCAGAATTCGACGTTGCTGCCGACGCCGGCAAAGCCCATCGGGTGCTCAATCAGGTACCAGACGCTGTGGCTCCTGCCGTCGCTCAGCGCCGCCTGGGCATGGCAATAGCGCCGCTCGATCGGCCACTTCTCGCGCTTCGGCAGGTACCTTGTCTGGCCGATCCCAATGAAGTCCACGATGGCGACGTCGGGCAGATTGGGCACGTTTCGGACCTGGTAGCGGAAGCGCTCGCTGATCCGCGACAGCACGCGTGCGTCCGCGCACGCGCCGGGATCCGAGGCGTAGACGCCGACCACGAGGTCTGCGGCGCGCGCGGCCGAACTCGCAAGGGCTCCAGTCGTCGCCAGGGCGGCGACAAGCAGGACATTAAGAATTCGTCTCATCGCAATCTCCGGTACCGACGCGAGTCAAGCCGCTGGTTGAATGTGGCCAAAGGGTGCCGTGGGGTCAAGCTGCTTGCGCCTCGCAGGCGCTGGCCGCGTAGTCAGCCTTCGCTGAGCCTTGTCACCGAGAACGGCGCGCCTGTGTCCATGGCCATCGTCCGCGACAATATCGGCAGCAGAAGTTGCATCTCGGCCTCGAGCGGATAAGGCGGGTTCACTACAATCATTCCCGTGCCGTCGAGCCGCGGTTCTGCCGAAGGTGCCCGGATTTCCAGCGAAATGTCGATGATCTTGGGGATGCCGGCCTCCTTCAGCCGGCTGCGGAATCGCGCCACGGCCGCACGGTCCTTGATCGGATACCACAGCGCGTAAATTCCGCCCGGCCAGCGCCGCCAGGCCTTCTGCAGCCCGTTGACGAGTCGGACGAATTCGCCCTCCTCCTCGAAAGGCGGGTCGACGAGCACCAGGCCGCGCTTCTCCTTCGGCGGCAGGTGTGCGCCGAGCGCCAGCCAGCCGTCGAGCTCTATGACACGGGTCTGGATGTCGCCGGCAAAGCGCTGCCTGAGCGCGGCTGCGTCAGCCGGATGCAGTTCGATGGCCGTCAGCCGATCCTGCCGGCGCAGGAGCTGCCGCACGATCGCCGGAGAACCGGGATAGAACTTAAGATCACCTTCGTTGAAGGCGCGGACAGCGCCGAGATAGGGCGCAAGCAGGGCCGCGGCTTCGGGCGACAAGTTCGCCTGGAGCAGTTTCCCTACGCCTCCCCGCCACTCCCCGGTCTTCTGCGCTTCCAGCGAGGTCAGGTCGTATACCCCGATCCCGGCATGGGTATCGATGACGCGGAAGGCCTTTTCCTTGTGCTTCAGGTAATCGACGATGCGTGAGAGCACGACGTGCTTCATCACGTCGGCGAAGTTCCCGGCATGGTAAGCATGGCGATAGTTCATGCGGGTCTGGCGCAACAGGCTGTCATGCCGCGTCTCTACACTCTTGCCGCGAAAGCCGGTAGGTTCCGTGACATGAACGCCCCGACAAACATTCTCGAAGCATCCGCCGGCCTGCGCATCGGTCATTCGGCCTGCCCGCACGACTGCCCATCGACCTGCGCGCTCGACGTTGAAATCAGCGGCAATCGTGTCGGGCGCGTGCACGGGGCGAAGGAGAACAGCTACACCGCCGGCGTGATCTGCGCCAAGGTCGCACGCTACGCCGAGCGCATCCATCACCCCGATCGCCTGCTGAAGCCGCTCGTGCGGGCTGGCGCGAAGGGCGAGGAAACCTGGAAAGAGGCGAGCTGGGACGCCGCGCTCGACCTCGTCGCGGAAAAATTCGACGCGGCCGAGGCGCGCTACGGGTCGGAGACGGTCTGGCCGTACTTCTATGCTGGTACGATGGGACTGGTTCAGCGCGATTCCATCGAGCGGCTGCGCCACGCCAAGAAATATTCCGGCTTCTTCGGGTCGATCTGCACCAACCTCGCCTGGACCGGCTACGTTATGGGAACCGGCGCGCTGAGCGGCGCCGACCCACGCGAAATGGCGAAGTCCGATTGCGTCGTCATCTGGGGCACCAATGCCGTTGCCACTCAGGTCAACGTGATGACGCACGCGATCCGCGCCCGCAAGGAGCGCGGCGCGAAGATCGTCGTGATCGACATCTACGACAACGCCACGATGAAGCAGGCCGACATGGGCCTGGTCCTGAAGCCGGGGACGGACGGCGCGCTTGCCTGCGCCGTCATGCACGTACTGTTCCGCGACGGCCTCGCCGACCGCGCCTATCTTGAGAAATACGCCGATGACCCGCTCGGGCTCGAGGAGCATCTTCGCACGCGTACGCCCGAATGGGCGTCCGCCATCACCGGCTTGCCAGTGGCCGAGATCGAAGCATTTGCCCGATTGATCGGCGAGACGAAGCGGGTCTATTTCCGCCTCGGCTACGGATTTGCCCGCCAGCGCAACGGCGCCGTCAACATGCATGCTGCGTTGTCGGTTTCCGTGGTGCTCGGCAGCTGGCAGTACGAGGGCGGCGGTGCGCTGAATTCCAATTCCGGCATTGCAGGCTTCAAGCTGGACAAGTCCTTGCTGGAAGGCGAAAGGATGCGCGATCCGCGCATCCGCTGCCTCGACCAGTCGCGCGTCGGCCCGGTGCTGATGGGTCACGAGGATGCGCTGTTCGGCGGCCCGCCCGTCACCGCCATGCTCATACAGAATACCAACCCCGCCAACGTCGCGCCCGAGCAGCGCCTGGTGAGACAGGGCTTCCTGCGCGAAGACCTGTTCACCTGCGTGCATGAGCAATTCATGACCGATACGGCGAAGCTCGCCGACGTGGTGCTGCCGGCAACGATGTTCATGGAGCACGACGACATCTACAAGGGCGGCGGCAACCAGCACCTCACCCTCGGTCCGAAGCTGATCGACCCGCCGGAGGGGCCGCGCACCAACCTCTTCGTCATCGAGGAACTGGCGAAGCGCCTCGGCGTCGCGCACTTGCCTGGCTTCGGCCTGAGCGCGCGCGAACACATCGACGCCATGCTAGCCAGCCGCGGGTTAGGCAGCTTCGACACGCTGGGGGAGCAGCGCTGGGTGGACGTGCAGCCTGAGTTCGAGACAGCCCACTACCTCAACGGTTTCGGCCATCCGGACGGCAAGTTCCGCTTCCGGCCGCAATGGGTTGGCGGCGTTGCGCCCAACAAGCCCCCCAAGGTGATGGGCGCAGCCTTCGGCCCCTACGACCGGCTGCCGGAGTTCCCGGATCATGTCGACCTGATCGAGGTGGCCGACGAGGAGCACCCGTTTCGGCTGGCGACGTCGCCCGCTCGTTCATTCCTCAATTCCACCTTCACCGAGACCCACGGCTCCCTCAAGCGTGAGGTCCGGCCTGAACTTCAGATCCATCCCGAAGATGCGGCCGCATTGGGCCTGGCCGACGGCGATCGCGTCGAGATCGGCAATGCGCGAGGGGAAGTGGTCCTGCACGCCCGGCTGTTCGCGGGCCTGCGCCGTGGCGTAGTTATCGCGGAGGGCGTGTGGCCGAATTCCGCTCATGAGCGCGGCGAGGGGATCAACGTTCTAACCGGGGCGGATGCGCCCGCGCCCTATGGCGGCGCGGCCTTCCACGACAGCAAGGTGTGGGTGCGGCGGGCGGCCTGAAGGCCCGCTGCCCTACCGAGTCCTCGGAGGCGCGGTCGAGCCGCGCACCACCAGTTCCGCCTTGAGACGTTTGCGCCAGACTTCGCCGGGATGGTCGAGGATGGCTTTCACGGCGAGGCGGCCGATCTCGGCGATCGGCTGCTGGATGGTGGTGAGGGGCGGGTTGGATGCCGCGCTCTCCGGAACGCCGTCGAACCCGACGATCGACACCTCGCCGGGCACCGCCATTCCGCGTTCCGCGAGCCATTCCATCGCGAGAAGCGCGATCTTGTCCGACTGTGCCAGGATCGCGGTCGGAGGGGAGGGGAGAGAGAACATCTCCACCAGAACGGCTTCTACTGTTGGCCTGTCGGATTGCGACTCGAACAGCATGATGTCCTTATCTGCGATGCCGCACGCATGGAGTTCTTCCAGGTAGCCGTTGGTTCGGTCCCTTGGAGCCGAGTAGCTGGCTGCGAGCGCGCGCTCCACGCTAGTCCTGCCGAAGCTGCCGGACTCGTCGAATTCCATCGTCAGAATTGCGAAACGGCGGTGACCCAACTCCGCAAGGTGCCGTGCGGCGCGGCGCGCGCCCTCGACGTTGTCGACGTCGATTGCCGACATCGTCTCGTCGCCGTCGCCGAAATCCAGCGCCACGAAAGGTAGGTTGCGCTCGCGCGACAGCTCCACGAGACGTTCCGCGCCGCTTAGGCAGAACAGGATGAAGCCGTCGACCACGGCGCTGCGCATGTTCCAGGCGAGGTCCTCCTCGTTGGCGGCCGACACAAGCGAGATGCCGGTCCCATTCTCGTCGCAGGTTTTTGAAATGCCCGTCATCAGCACGCGCGCAAACGGGTCCTCGAAGAAATTGCTCAGAGGTTCGACGGTTGCCACCCCGATCGCGTTCACCCTGCCCGCGCTCAGCACGCGGCCCTTCGGATCGGGGCCGCGATACCCGATCGAACTGGCCGCATCGCGCACGCGCCGGCGCACCTCCTCGCGTACGATATCCGGACGGTTGAACACGTTGGAGGCGGTGCCCTTGGAGACGCCTGCGGCTTTGGCGACATCCGCCAGCGTCGCTGCCTTTTGGGAATCGAATCTTGCCATGCTCACCGCCCCGTCTGCGCGCACTGAAGGCCTTGATTTAGCAGCGTTCTTGAACCGGTTCAACTTTTTGCTTGACCACCCTTGCCGGAGGAGTAAGATTGAACCGGTTCAAGAGTGGAATGAAACTGGTTTGAACCGGGTCAAAATGCACCAGGAGGCCGACATGACCGCGCTCGACGTTACGCTTCGAATCCCTGATGAGCGGGTTAGATATGACTTCGTCGGCGCGCTACAGGCGGCCTGGTTGGCGTTTGCGCAGCGCCGCCGTGAGCGGCGCACGCTGGTCGCGCTATCCCGGCTGTCGCCCCATGTCATTCGCGACCTGGGTTTCGATCCGGAACGGATCTACGAAGCACTGGACGGTAGCTGGGACGAGGTCGATCCCTCGTGCTGGAACGGCCTCCTGCCTCGAAGGGGACGAATCTGAACGGTGCGAGGCCGTCTCGCGTCAGGCTGGCCTCTTGCGCGGCCGCCCGCGTCGCGGCGCGTTGAGCCCGGCTGCTGACAGGGGAGTGCAGAATCTGCCTACGGCGTGAACCGGGCGAGCGACTCAAGGTCGGCGATGCCGTCCGACGCCGGTTCCGGCGAGAGGATGAGGTCGCTGGAACTGTCCTTCGTCGCGAAGGGCGAGAAGACCGGTCTGCCGCCCTCCATGCGAACTTTGCCCTCGGCCACCATCCGCAACGCGATCGGGTAGAGCCGGTGCTCGGCCCTGAGCACGCGCGCGGCGAGCGTGTCTTCAGTGTCCGCGAGTTCAACCGGCACCGCCGCCTGCGCGATGATAGGTCCGGCGTCCAGCTCGGCGGTCACGAAATGCACAGTGCATCCATGCACGCGCAGCCCCGCGTCGAGGGCTTTGCTGTGAGTGTCCAGTCCTCGGAACAGTGGCAATAGTGACGGGTGGATATTGATGATCCGACCCTCCCAACGCCGCACGAATTCCGGCGTGAGCTGCCTCAGGTAGCCGGCGAGGCAGACGAGTTCGGCGCCGAGTTCGTTGAGCGCCGCCTCTAGGGCTGCATCATGCGCCTGTGGGGTGGGGTGATCGGTCTTCGATACAGTACGCGTGGGGAACCCCGCCTTACCCGCGATGTCGAGTCCCGCAGCGTCCGCCCTGTTGGAGATGATACCGACGATTTCCGCTGGGTAGTCCGGCTCGCGCGCGGCCGAGATCAGCGCGGCCATGTTGCTGCCTCGGCCCGAAATGAGGATTGCGACGCGCTTCTTCATGCTGTCTAGAGCTCCAGTCTTCCCCGATAGACGACGCCGTGGTCGCGCCTGGGGCAGATGAGACCGATGGGCGTCACCGTCTCGCCCGCCTGCTGCAGCACGGCCGCGACCTGCGCCGCCTGTCCGGCCGCCACCACGGCGACCATGCCTATCCCGCAATTGAACGTGCGAAGCATCTCGTCGTGCGCCACGCCGCCGGCGCGCGCCAGCCACGAAAACACCGCCTGCGCCTCGATCGCCTCGAGATCGATTTCGGCGCCGAAGGCTTCCGGCAGCACGCGTGGCGTGTTTTCCGGGAATCCGCCGCCGGTGATGTGTGCCAATGCCTTGATGCCGTGCGTGCCGCGGATCGCATGCAGCAGCGGTTTCACGTAGATGCGGGTTGGCTCGAGCAGCGCCTCGCCCAGCGGTCGGCCGGGCGCGAACGGCGCCTCGTCCCGCCATTTCAGCCCGCTCTGTTCGACGACGCGGCGCACCAGCGAGAATCCATTGGAATGGACGCCGGAAGAGGCCAGGCCGAGCAGCACGTCACCCTCGACGATGTCGTCCGTCGGCAGGAGCTGTCCGCGCTCGGCTGCTCCAACCGCGAAGCCCGCCAGATCGTAGTCTTCCTTCGCATAGAGCCCTGGCATTTCGGCGGTCTCGCCGCCGATCAGCGCGCAGCCCGCCTGGCGGCAGCCCTCGGCGATCCCGGCCACGATCGCCGCGCCCTGGTCGGGGTTAAGCTTGCCGGTGGCGAAATAATCGAGGAAGAAGAGGGGCTCCGCCCCTTGCACGACGAGATCGTTGACGCACATGGCCACAAGGTCGATGCCGATCGTGTCGTGGATGCCGGTCTCGATGGCGATCTTCAGTTTGGTGCCGACGCCGTCATTCGCCGCGACCAGCACCGGATCGGTGAAGCCAGCGGCCTTCAGATCGAAAAGCCCGCCGAAGCCTCCGATTTCACCGTCGGCGCCGGGCCTGCGGGTCGCCCGCACGAGCGGCTTGATCTTCTCCACCATCGCCGCGCCGGCATCGATGTCGACGCCTGCCTGCGCATAAGTAAGACCGTTCCGGCCGCTCTTGCTCATTCGTCGCGCCTGCTCCGCATCCGGTACCTGGTCCGGCTTGCCCCGGCTCTTCGCATGAAGCGACGCGTCGATGCAAGGCGCGGGGCGCGCCTCGGGCATCGCGCCTGGGGAAAGCGGCTAGGGCACCCAGGGTGACGGCCACCTTGCATCCGCCGTGCCGGCAGGCCATGTATCCGGCAGGATCGCCGGGGGAGCTACGGGCGGAAGGGCCGAGTGGTTTGACAATTCCCAACCTGATCACGCTGCTGCGCTTCGTCCTGGTCCCGGCCGTGATCTATGCGATGCTGCTCGGCCGGATGGATTGGGCGCTTGCCGGCTTCGTCGTTGCCGGCGTCTCGGATGGCCTGGATGGCTTCATCGCCCGCCAGTTCAACCAGCGCTCCGCGCTCGGCGCCTATCTCGACCCGATGGCCGACAAACTGCTTCTGGTGAGCGTCTTTGTCGTGCTCGGCCTGATGGGAGAGCTGCCGCTGTGGCTGGTGATCGCGGCCGTATCGCGCGACGCGCTCATCGTCACCGCAGTGCTGCTATCCACCGTCATGGGCAACCCCGTGGAGATGAAGCCAATATTCGTCTCCAAGGCCAATACCGCGGTCCAGATAGTGCTGGCGGCCCTGGTTCTCTCCGAACTGGCTTTCGGACAGCATTTCTGGGACCTGCGCGGCTGGCTGGTCGTCCTCTCCGGCCTCTTGACCGCTGCTTCCGCGGCGGCCTATCTCGTCGCCTGGCTGAGGCACATGAACGGCAATGGCGAAAGCGAAACCTCGCGGAGCTAGCTCCGCTTCCGCAAGGGCGAAGATTACGCGCCCGGCACCGGCGGTTTCCGCAACAGGAACGGACCTGGCGCCGCAGCTCGTGGCGATCGTTCCGACGAGAGGAATGTCGTTTCGGCAGCAGGTGCTCTTCTGGCTCGTAACCGGCGCACTCTTCACCGCATTCCTGTACGTCTTCAGCTCGATCCTGCTGCCTTTCCTGGCCGGGATGATCCTCGCCTATTTCCTGGATCCGGTGGCCGACAGGCTGGAACGCATCGGTCTTTCCCGGCTTGCTGCGACGGTTCTGATCCTCATCGGCTTTATCGCCGCATTCATCATAGGGCTCATGATCCTCGTTCCGGTGCTGGCCGCGCAATTGGCCGACTTCCTGGCGCGCATCCCCGATTACATCGCGCGGCTGCAGGGGCTGATCACCAGCTATGATCCCGGCTGGCTGCAGGAGAATGTCGGCGTGGATCCCAACTCGCTGCGCGACGGTCTTTCCAGCCTTCTCGCCCAGGGCGCGGGTTTCCTCACGACGCTGATGCAGTCGATCTGGAACTCCGGCAAGACGCTGATCGACATTGCCGGCCTGTTCGTGGTGACGCCCGTCGTGGCCTTCTACATGCTCCTCGACTGGGACCGCATGGTGGCCAAGGTGGACAGCTGGATTCCGCGCGATCATCTCTTGTCGGTCCGCCGCATCGCCACTGACATCAACACTGCCACGGCGGGGTTCGTGCGCGGGCAGGGGACGCTGTGCCTTATCCTCGGCATCTTCTATGCGGTGGGGCTCACCGCCGTCGGCTTGAATTTCGGCCTTTTGATCGGCCTGTTCGCCGGCCTGATCAGTTTCATACCCTACGTCGGGTCGCTGGTCGGCCTCGCGCTCAGCGTCGGCGTGGCGCTCGTCCAGTTCTGGCCGGAATGGCCCTGGGTCTTGGCGGTCGCCGGTATCTTCTTCTTCGGTCAGTTCGTCGAGGGCAACATCCTGCAGCCCAGGCTTGTGGGCAAGAGCGTCGGCCTGCATCCGGTCTGGCTGATGTTCGCGCTCTTCGCTTTCGGCTACCTGTTCGGCTTCGTCGGCCTGCTTGTCGCGGTTCCGGCGGCCGCCGCCATCGCGGTGCTCGTGCGCTTCGCCATCGACCGGTATCTGGAATCCCCGCTCTACCGCGGTCCCGCCGACAGCGGCCAGGGCGGAGGAGCGTGATCGCTGTGGCGGTTGAGCGCCCGCGTCAGCTCCCGCTGGAACTCGGCCATTCGCCGGGCCAATCGCGGGACGAGCTGGTCGTCAGCCCGGCCAACCTGCAGGCTGTCAGCCTGCTCGATGCCTGGCCGGACTGGCCCTCGAACGTCGTGGTTCTCGCGGGGCCGCCTGGTTCCGGCAAGTCCCACCTGGCTGCGATCTGGCGCGAGCTTGCCGGTGCTGTCGGGGTCGATCGTCGGTCGATCGGCGCGGTGGAAATCGCAGCAGCCTCCGCCGGGCCCATCCTCATCGACGATGCTGACGGCGGCGACCTGGACGAAGCCGGCCTCTTCCACCTGTTCAATGCCGTCCGACAAGCAGGAACGCATATGCTGCTCACTGCGCGCCGCTTTCCCGCCGCCTGGGGCGTGAAGCTGCCCGACCTCGCCTCCCGCCTCAAGGCCGCCGCCACTGTCGAGATCCACGAGCCGGATGATCTGCTGCTTTCCGGCGTCATCACCAAGCTTTTCGCCGACCGCCAGGTCGACGTGGACCAGTCTGTGGTGCAGTTCCTGGTCAAGCGCATCGAGCGCTCGCTGGCCACCGCGATCCGCGTCGTGGACAGGCTCGATCACCGGGCGCTGGAGGAGAAGAGCCGGATCACCCGCCAGCTCGCCGGCAGCGTTCTTGACGCCATGGACGCGGGGCAGGGCGCTCTCGACCTGTAGCATACGGTCGCGTTGCCACTTGACCCGGCGCGATCTAGCCTATCGGCGGTGATTCGTCCCGGTGCGGGAGGTACGCATTGCGTTTGCGCTTGGCAGGCACTTCGGCGGTGGTCGCGCTTCTGCTGGCCCTGTTCCCGGATGCGGGACGCACTGAGCCTCGGGCGAACGCCTCGACCGCTCGTCAGCCGCCGTCCGTCGAGTTCGGCGTCTACGATCCCGGCCGTGCCTTCTCGGATGCGCATGGCATCGGCATCGAGCATATCTACGTCTACTGGCAGCAGCTCGACCGGCGCATGCTTTGGGCCAGGGCGGGCTACGCCAAGGCGCGCGGCCGTCGCCTGATGATAACCGTCGAACCCTACACGCGCGCGGCCGACTGGCGCAGCGGCGGCCACCGCCTCTTCCGAGACATCCTCGCGGGACAGTTCGATCGCTACATTGCGTCGGTCTGCGCCGAGGTGGCCACGCTTGGCGGGAGTGCGATCGTGCGCTGGGGCCACGAAATGGAACAGCCGGTGGAGCGCTATCCCTGGGCCCGCAAGGATGCCGAAGGATACAAGAGCGCCTACCGCTATTTCGTCGAACGCTGCCGCGCCGCCGCTCCGCTCGCCCGGTACATGTGGTCGCCCAAGGGGGAAGCTAATCTCGCGGACTATTACCCTGGGGACGCCTGGACTGACATGGTTGGCCTTTCGGTCTACGGCCTGCAGAAATGGGACCGCAAGTTCCATGGGCGTGATCGCACTTTCGCGCAGGTGTTCGGAGAGAAGTACGCGCGCGTGGCACGTTTCCGCAAACCAGTGGTCATCGCCGAGTTCGGCGTTGCAGGGTCCGACGAGTACCGCCGTGCCTGGCTGGAGGAAAGCGCTCGTCGGCTCGCCAAGTTCCCGCGCCTCACGGCCATCGTCTATTTCAACGCCCTGGAACCTGCATCCTGGCCGGCGGGCCTGGGCTCGCCGGACTGGCGCGTGGCCCCTGCCGCCTTCCTGCGCTAGCGCATCCTTCGGCACCCATAGCGCTGCCGGCCATGGTCCCCGTTACTATTGTCGGCCGATCGTGTGCACGTTGAACCCGTGCTTGCGCACATCCGCGGGCTCGAAGAGGTTCTGAAGATCGATGAGCACCGGCTGGCGGACGATGTTGCGCAGGCGATCGAGATCGAGCTCCTTGAACTCTTTCCATCCGGTGACGATGACCACCGCGTCGGCTCCCTTGGCGCAGGCGTAAGGGTCCTTGGCGAGCTCAAGGCCGGGCAGCAGTTCGCTGGCGCGCGTCGCCGCCTCCGGATCGTAGGCCACTATCTTGGCACCGGCGCGCCGCAACGCCTCTATCAGCGGAATGGACGGGGCCTCGCGCATGTCGTCGGTCTCCGGCTTGAAGGCCAGGCCGAGTATGGCGATCCGCTTGTGGAAGGCCTTGCCGCCGAGAGCGGCGATGACCTTCTGCGCCATGGCGCG
>JAEYRU010000132.1 GCA_023435335.1 Pseudomonadota bacterium | reverse complement strand
CGATCAGCCCGTCCATGTGCTCGCGCATCAGGGAGAAGAGCAGTTCTTCCTTGGTCGGGAAATACCGGTAGAGCGCTGCGGCCTGCACGCCCACCTCCGCCGCCAGCCGACGCATGGTGACCGCTTCATAGCCGAGGTGCGCAATCAGGCCGACCGCCGCCTCGCGGGTCGCGGCCTCGGTCTTTTCGCCAAAGGAACCTGCCGTGCGGGCCATGGTCTCCTCCCGCCACGTTAATAAAACGGCTGTTTATTTAATTCAAGAGCACCTCGTGCTCGCGATCGGTCCGGGCTTGATCGATCCGTGGATGACGCTACGGTATGGCACTCAAGGGGATGAAGAGGGGGAATGTCATGCCTGGTCCGAGATTGCGCGGCGCGGCGCTGTGCGCCGCACTCCTAGTTGCTGCGGGGGGTGGGCCCGCGCTTGCCGCTCTGGATACGCCTTTCCAGTGCACCGCCCCCGATGCCATCTATTTCGTCGGTTACGAGACGGGCAACAACGAGCATGTGTTCGTAAGCACCGAGTTCGCCCCGCCGCGCCAGGAAGAGCAGCTCGAATTCGCGTTGCGCGCCGTACCCTCGGGCTCGGGCTTCCGCTTCGCCAACGATTTTGCGGAGTTCCGGGGCCAGGGCCGCAACGCCTCCCTGACGATGCGGGGGCAGGACCTGCCGTGTATCCCCACGCCCGCAAACGTGCCGCTGGACGCCGTGCTGGATACGCCCGGCCGGTCGCTGGGCGGAAAGGTGCGCAGCGGGCCAGGCATGGATTTTCCCCAGGTCGGCAGCCTGCCTGAAGGCACTAGGGTGAAGATCCACGCCAATGCCGGCGTACACTTCAACGGCTATGACTGGTTCGAGATCGTCAGCGGCGACGTCCGCGGCTACCAGTGGGGCGGCATCATGTGTTCGGAAGGCCGTCTCGTTCCCGGCATCTTCCAGCAATGCGGCCAATAGAGCCGCGCGTCCGGGCGCGGCTCAGCGAACCGAGGCGCGCGCGCCGAAAAGGCTCGCGCGCAGCCACTTCTCGCTCTCGACGATAATTAGCAGAAGCACGCCGACGCCTATCACTATGGCGCCCTCGGCGAGGGAAACCGGACGCGTCTCGAATATCGCCTGCAGGAACGGCAGGTAGGTGAAGGCCAGTTGCGCCAGGATCACCGTGCCGACCCCGATGAGCACCGCCGGCGTGCCGAGCACGCCCTGCAGGGTGAGCGAACTGCCGTGCACATAACGCACGCTGAACAGGTAGAAGATCTCCATCACGACGATCGTGTTCACCACGAGCGTGCGGCCCTGCTCGATGGGGAATCCCTGGTCTTCGGCCCAGAAGAAGATGCCGAACGCGCCCGCCATGAACAGCGCCGAAACGAAGATGATGCGCCAGATCAGTTCGCCCGTGAGGATCGGCTGGTCGCGCCCCCTCGGCGGCCGCATCATCACGCGCGGCTCCGTCGGCTCGAAGGCAAGCGTCAGCCCCAACGCCACCGCGGTGACCATGTTGATCCAAAGGATCTGCACCGGCGTGACCGGCAACGCCAGGCCGAGGGCGAGCGCGGCCAGGATGGTCATCGCCTCCCCGCCGTTGGTGGGCAACGTCCAGCCGATCACCTTCATCAAGTTGTCGTAGACGGTGCGTCCTTCCTTCACAGCCGCCACGATGGAGGCGAAATTGTCGTCGGCCAGCACCATCTCGGCCGCCTGCTTTGCCGCCTCGGTCCCTTTCTGGCCCATCGCAACGCCCACGTCGGCCCGCTTCAGGGCTGGCGCGTCGTTCACGCCATCGCCGGTCATCGCCACCGTGAGGCCTTCGGCCTGCATCGCGCTGACCAGCCGCAGCTTGTGCTCGGGCGTGGTACGGGCGAATACGGCAGTCCGCGCAGCGACCGCGCGCAACTCCTCGTCGGACAGCTTTTCCAGTTCCTCGCCGGTGACGACCGCGGGGTCCTTGCTCAGGCCGAGTTGCCTGCCGATCTCGCGGGCGGTGACCGCATGGTCGCCGGTGATCATCACCACCCTGATGCCCGCCATCTGGCATTCGCGCACCGCGTCGGTGGCTTCGGCGCGCGGCGGGTCAATGAAGCCGACCAGGCCGAGCAGGATCGCGCCGTTCGAAATGTCGGAATGGGCAAGTTCGCGCTGGCCGGCGTTCGCCGGCTTCCAGGCGAAGGCCAGCACGCGCTGCCCGTCCTCGGCCAATTGGTTCGCCGCCGCGTGCCAGTAACCGCGGTCGAGCGGGCGCTCGCCGCTGCCGTAGCCCTCGAGTTTGCACAGATCGAGAATGTTTTCCGGGGCTCCCTTGAGCAGGATCTGGCCGCCGTCGCCGTCTTCGTGCAGCGTGGCCATGAAGCGGTGCCGGGAATCGAAAGGTATCTCGTCCAGCCGCGGGACCCGTGCGCGAAGCTCGGCGGCATCGATGCCGGCCTTCGTGCCGAGCGCGATCAGAGCGCCCTCCATGGGGTCGCCGTCCGTGATCCATCCGGCTTCCGTGCGCCGCAGTTCCGCGTCGTTGCAGAGCACGGCCGCGCGCGCGAGCCGGGCGAACTGCCCATTCTCCAGATCCGGCTTCTCGCTCGTGCCGCGCAGGCGGATCTCCCCGGTGGGTTCATAGCCCACGCCATGGACCTCCATCTCGCTGCCGTCCGCCACCACCGCGCGCGCAGTCATCTCGTTGCGCGTCAGCGTGCCCGTCTTGTCGGTGCAGATGACCGAAACCGATCCCAGGGTCTCCACTGCCGGCAGCCGGCGAATGATGGCGTTGCGCGACGCCATGCGGCGGACCCCGATGGCGAGAGCGATCGTCATGATGGCGGGCAGGCCCTCGGGGATGGCCGCGACCGCCAGCCCTACGACGGTCATGAACGCGTCGGCGGCCGCGTATGAGCGGAAGAAATAGGCGTAGGCGAAGGCGACGGCCGACACGCCCAGCGTCACGAAGGTGAGCTGACGCGCGAAGCGGTCCATCTGCAGGACGAGCGGCGTCTTCAGGCTTTCGACCGCGCCCAGCAGTGTCCCGATCTTGCCCAGCTCGGTGTGGACGCCGGTCGCCGCCGCAATGCCGGTGGCCTGGCCGGCAGCGACGAAGGTGCCTGAGTAGGCCATGCCGTGCCGGCTGCCCAGAGCGGCGTTCTCCGCCACTGCGCCCGTCGACTTGTCGACCGGCACCGATTCTCCGGTGAGGATCGCCTCATCGACCTTCAGGTTGCGGGCGCGCAGCAGGCGCAGGTCGGCCGGCACGCGGTCTCCGGCCTCGATGAGCACGATGTCACCGGGCACTACTTCGTCCACTGCGATGGTGATCCTGTGCCCGTCGCGAAGCACCGCGCAGTGCGGATCGATCATGCTGCTGATGGCCGCAAGCGCCTGTTCGGCCCGCCCTTCCTGGATGAAGCCGATGATCGCGTTCAGCAGGACGACCGCCAGGATGACGGCCGCGTCGATGGCGTGGTCGAGGAAGAGCGAAACCAGCGCCGCCGCGAGCAAGACGTAGATGAGCAGATTGTTGAACTGCTGCAGGAAGCGGAGGATGGGACCGCGGCTCGCGGCCTGGGGGAGCCGGTTCGGCCCGTGTTCCGCCAGCCGTCGCGCGGCTTCCTCGGCCGAGAGGCCGGCCGCTTCGGCCTGCAACTCCGACAGCACGACCTTCGCCTCCATGGCGTGCCAGGGTGACGGGGCGGCCTCGATTTCTTGATTCACCGTATCCTCGCGCATCTGGAAGATTGCTCTCTAATGTATGGCGCCACGACCTTCTTGCGAACGCATCCGGCCCGGATATCCACGAGAGTGACCGGATGACGCAGCCGGCCTTCAGCCGCGGCGGATGCGTCGACGAGCTGGGGACAGCTTGTCCGGATCGGGCTCATGCACCGTCTTCGCGTACGGGACGCCATCCCGCGACAGCAGGATGGCTACCTTGCGCAGGGACGGGATGTGCGAGCAGACGATCATGACCATCACCATGATCGGCACGGCGAGGAACAGGCCGGCAATGCCCCACACCGCGCCCCAGAAGGTCAGCGACAGGATGATGGCGAACGAGGAGAGGCTGAGGGCGCGGCCCATCAGCATCGGGTCGAGCACATTGCCGATGCCGAACTGCACCGCCCCGACCACGAATAGCACCATCAGCACCGACGGCCAATCGCCGAACTGGACAAGCGCCACGAGCGCGGGCAGGGCGGTCGCGACGATGGAGCCGATATTCGGTATGAAATTCAGCACGAAGGCGATGCTGGCCAGCGCCTCCGCGAAATCCAGGCCGAAGAGGAGGAAGACCCCGTAGACGATGAGCGCTGTCGCCAGGCTCACCGCGCTCTTGACCAGCAGGTAGCGGTGAACGCTGCTGCTGATCGCGGCGAAGATGCGGCCGACCTCCTCGGCGCGTCCCGGCTCGCGGAAAAGCAGGTAGAGTTTCGTGGAGAAGTTAGGGCGCTCGGCGAACAGGAAGCCGATATAGAGGATGACCAGGATGATGCCGGTCAGCAGGTTGCCGGCAGACCCGGCGAAGGCGCGCATGTAGGCGCCGAGATCGATGTCACGGAACGCCGCCAGAACAGCGTTCGCCACGTCGTCTCCGAGCCACGCGAACAGCGCCGCGATCGCCTCCTGGCTGCGCTCCGCATAACCCGAGGCGGTGGCGATCACCGTGTTGATCTGGGCGGAAACGATACCGAACAGCGCGAGCAGGATCGTCGCGATCATGAGCACCGCAACGACGCTTGCCAGCCAGTTGGGAATGCGCGCCGATCCGAACCTGAAGCGTGTGGCGACGAAGTCGATCATAGAGCTGGTGAGGCTGAATAGCAGGATGGCCAGCGCCAGCGCGATGAGGAAGAAACGTGCCTGGAGGAGGAGAAACAGAACGACCGCCGCCACCAGGATGCCGACGAACCACAGCAGGATCCGTTGCCGTGCGCCCGCGACGGTGGCATTGCCTGGTGGAGGGGCCATGTATCCTTGCCTTCGTATGGATGCGTGAAGGCATGATAAGGCCAGGCAGTCCGAAGTCCATCGGCAGTTCGAGCCGGCGCGGCGGTCCGCTCGGGAC
>JAEYRU010000252.1 GCA_023435335.1 Pseudomonadota bacterium | reverse complement strand
GTCCGCCGTGTAGCCGAAACCCACGTCGAGCGATTTCAGGTAGGCCATGTCGTGGCCGCGGGTCTCGCCGGAGCCCTCGGTGCGGCAGTCCAGCGTCCAGTCATGCATGACGGCGAACTGCCCGTCCGTAGTGGGATGGACGTCCAGTTCCACTATGTCCGCGCCGGCCTCGAACGCGGCCTGCATCGAAGGCAGCGTGTTCTCGATGAATTCGTGGCGAGGCGGATCGATGCGTTCGGCCGTGCAGGTCTCGTTGTCGAGGCTCTTGCGGTGAAAGGTCTGGTGCACGCCGCGATGGGCGATGAGGCGAGGCGCGCCCGATGGCTCCGGCGCGAGCCACGACGCGTTCCAAAGGTAGACGGCGGCCAGAAGAACCGCCGCCCCGATCAGTATCCTGCGCACGAATCCCTCTCCCCTTCAAACAGGTGAAGGTCATCGCGGCGGGCAGTGGCGAAAGCGTGGCAGGCAGTTGGCCTTGCCGCTCTCCGGCTTGATATTGTCCCTGCAATCCCCATGTGAAGGCGACAACCGCCAGGTGGGAAGGCACGATGAATACTCGAATTCTGGATGGAGAGATCATCACGGATCGGCTGGACGACGTTCGCGTCTACGACGGGGTGCGCACGCGGCGGGTGATCGCGTTTCTCGTCGACTATCTGATCGTCGGCCTGCTGATGATCCCGTTCGCCGTGCTCGTCCTCCTGCTCGGCATTCTCACGCTCGGCCTCGGCTGGATGCTGTTCGGCGTTCTCTTCCCCGCCGTGGCGCTGATCTACATCTGGACTACGCTGGGCGGCCCGAACCAGGCAACCGTCGGCATGCGCATGCTCGACATCCGGCTGGAGCGCCTCGACGGCCAGAAGGTCGACGGGATGCTGGCGGTGGTCCACTCGGTACTTTTCTGGGCGGCCAACGCAATCCTCACCCCGCTGGTGCTGCTGGTGACGCTATTCACCGACCGCAAGCGCGCGCTGCACGACCTGCTGCTGGGGACCGTGATCGCCCGCACGGACAGATAGCAAGGCTGCGGACTGGCCTCCTTCCGCATCAAATTCCGCGGCGGCAACGCGTGCGGCCGCATTCTCCTGTTGACGTTTTCGCAGGCGCGTCCAAGCTATGGGAAGGGTGACTCCCACATGACGCATCGATGACGCACCATTCGACCCAATCGCCTCAGTTCTTCCTGACCGCGCCATCGGCCTGCCCCTATATCGAGGGGCAGTTCGAACGGAAGGTGTTCACGCACCTGGTGGGCCAGAAGGCGCCCGAGCTCAACGACCTGCTCACCCAGGGCGGCTTTCGCCGTTCGCAGAACATCGCCTACCGCCCGGCGTGCGAAAGCTGCCGCGCCTGCGTGTCGGTGCGCATCCTGGCCGACCGGTTCACGCCGACGCGCAACATGCGCCGCATCACGCAGCTGAACGCGGACCTTATTGGCGCGGTGCACGACGCCGAGCCGACCACCGAGCAGTATTCGCTCTTCCGCACCTACCTCGACGCGCGCCACCGCAGGGGCGGCATGTCCGACATGACGGTGCTCGACTATGCCATGATGGTCGAGGACACGCATGTCGACACGAAGATCATCGAGTACCGCAAGCGCGGGCCGGACAGCTTCATCACCGGCAAGGGCCAGGGCGAGCTCATAGCGGTCGCACTGACCGACCGCATGGGCGACGGCATGTCGATGGTCTACTCCTTCTACAATCCCGACTACGCGGAGCGCTCGCTCGGCACCTACATGATCCTCGACCACATCGAGCGGACGCGCGCGGCGGGTCTGCCCCATGTCTATCTCGGCTACTGGGTCAACGGGTCGCGCAAGATGGCCTATAAGATCCGCTTCCAGCCGCAGGAGCATCTCGGACCGAAGGGCTGGGAGCCCTTCGAGGCCGAGGCCTGACCTCCTACCCCGTTCTTCTCCAGCCGTTTTCCGGAGTTCTGCGTTGGCCGCGGCCGAGACCAATCACGCCAAGGGGCTGGTGCTCACCGCGATCGGCGGATTGGCGCTCACGGTCGACATCCCGCTGATCAAGCTCGCGGCGGGCGATGCATGGTCGATCCTTTTGGTGCGCAGCATAGCTACCTTCTGCGCCGCGCTTCTCGTCTGGCTTGCCTGGCGGGCCGTGTCCAGGGACGTGCCGCCGCTCATCCCGGGCCGCGCCGGCTTCGCGGTGGCCGGGCTCTACGGCCTTTCCTCGCTCGCCTTCATCACCGCCGTCTACACGACCTCGACCGCGAACCTCGTCTTCATCCTCGCCTTCAACACCATGTTCGCGGCGCTGCTGTCCTGGCTGTTCCTGAAGGAGCGGCCGCGGCCGGCGACCTTCGCGGCCATGGCGGCGATGGTAGTCGGCGTCGGTATCATCGTGTCGGACTCGGTCGGCTCGGGAAACCTGTTCGGCGACGTCATGGCCGCGTGCTCGGCCTTCTTCATCGCCTCGGCGATCACCATCACGCGGGCGACCGGCAAGGACATGGGCTTCACCTCGCTGGTGGCGGTGATCCTGCCGGCGGCGGTGGCGCTGTTCATGGTGGCGGACGGCGGTTACCGCATCGACGCGCCGTGGTGGATCATCTTCAACGGCGTGGTGATCATGCCGCTCGCCTTCTTCTGCCTGGCGACCGGGCCGAAATACATCTCGGGGCCGGAGGTGGCGATGTTCTACCTGCTGGAGACGGTGCTGGCGCCGCTCTGGGTATGGCTGATCTTTTCCGAGGCGCCGACCACGCGCAGCCTGATCGGCGGACTGATCCTCATCGCCGCGCTGGTCGTGCATTCGGCCTGGCAGCTGCGCGAAGGCCGCCGGCGCAGGGCGGCGCGCGTTCTGCGCCACCCGGTCTGAGCCCGCGTCACGCGATGGCGTGAAGCGCTGCGGCGACCTCCTCGATCTCCGTCTCGCTGTTGCGGATGCTCGGCGTCAGCCTGACATGGGATGTCGCATAGGGCGCCACCGAGGCGACGATGCCGCGCTCGCGCAGACGCGAGACGACGCGCTGGTCGCCCTGCCCCTCGACGTTGAAGGAGACGATGCCGGCGGACAGGCCCGGGTCGCGCGGCGTCGCGAGCGTAAGACCGGGTACGGCGGCCAGTTCCTCCTTCAGCATCGAGGCAAGTTCACTCGTGCGGGCCGCAATCCTGTTGCGGCCGATTTCCTCGTGCAGTTCGAAGGCCTGCGTCAGCGCCCAGACGTGCTCGAACGCCTTGAAACCGCCGGGCGTCAGGCGCCGCCCGTTATTGCCGCCGGCGGGCTCGGCATCGCCCCTGATCCAGCGGGCGAAGGAATTGTCGTCGGTGAAGCTCGGAATGAGCGGCGAAAGCCGCTCCAGGCCGCGGCTGCTCACGGCCAGGATGCCGGTGCCCCGGGGCCCGAACAGCCATTTGTGGCAGCCGGCCATGAAGAAATCGCAGCCGAGCCGCTCGAACGAGACATCCTCGATGCCGAAGCCATGGACGCCGTCCAGCCCGAACAGAACCTGGTCGGCCTCGTCGCGGCCGGCGTTGATCTCGGCGAGCGCGGCGGCGATGCGCGCGGCCGGAAGCTTCATGCCCGTGCTGGAATGGACCCAGGTCAGTGCCAGGAGGCGGGTGGCGGGGGTCACGGCCTGCGCGATCGCCTCTACGATCGCGTCGGGGTCCGCCTCCGCGGCGCTCTCGTAGAGCGGGATGGAGCGCACGGTGGCGCCGGCGCGAGTGGCGGCCAGGCGCAGGGACTCCAGCGTGACGTAGTAGTCCTCGTCGGTCGTCAGCACCTCGTCGCCTGGCTGTAACGGAAACCCGGCATAGGCCAGGCCGACGGCCATGGTGGTCGAGTCGGTCAATGCCACGTGCGAGGCGTGCAGGCCGAGGTAGCGTCCCGCGGCGGCGCGGGCGGCCTCGGTCAGCGGCCTGTCGTTCTGCTCGACATATGCCACCGGGTCGGCGTCGAGCCCGGCGCGGTGGCGCTCGATCGCCCCGGCTACCGGCGCCGGGTGCGAGGAGATGAGCATCGCGCTCATGTGGATCTTGTCGCGCGACAGCGGGAAGAGCTCGCGCACGGCCTGCCAGCCATCCGAGGCCGCGCCGGCCTGCGCGGCGGCGCGACCCGGCGCGCCGGCGGCGGCGGCCATGGCGGCGCCGGAGATCATCAGCAGATCGCGGCGTGAGATCCCGTCTGCGGGCATGGCAGCCTCCGTTTTCATTGCAATGCAACAGAACCGGAGGCGCGCTGCGGGGTTCCGCCGCGCGGCGCAATCATTCGTGATCGCGCGCGGGAATCGGCTAGCGGCGAAGCGCGCGGGCGAGCAGCTGACCGCCGACCAGCAGGAAAAGGCCGGCGAGGGCGAGGCGCGGCAGCGCGTCCCTCCACGGGAAGCGCGGGTCGAGGAAGGCGCGGGCGGGATCGGCCGGATCGTAGACCGCCGGCAGGGTGCGGCCGGTCAGGCGGGCGAACTCGATGCGGCGGAAGACGGACAGCAGCCGGCGGTCCTCCGGGCCGGAGCGGTCGGCGAGGCTGGCGCGGTCGGCGGTGACCACCGCGCCGTCCGCCTCGAACTCGTAGGAGGCCGAAAGCGCCAGTTCCGAACTCACGCCGCCGGGACCGGGGATGCGTATCTCGTCGATCGAGACCGACAGGATGCGGGCCTCGGCGACCGGCCAGGAGCGCGCGGCAAAGGCGGTGGCGGCCTGGCTCCACGAGACGGCGGAGACCTGGACGGCGCCCGCCGCCAGCATCAGCAGGCCGAGCATGCCAAGGACGAGAGCGGCGAGGCCGCCTGCGCGATGCGAGGACGCGCGGGCCTGCGCCGCGCCGTGAGTGACGTATGCCATGTCCGGCCCCCCGACCGAAACTCGAAGGGGCAGCCTAGCAGGCGGGGATTGCCAATCGCGGAAGGGAATCGTTCAAATACAAGGGATCGCCGCGGCTAGTCGGAGAAGGCGCGCGCGGCCCATGCCAGGTGGTCGGGCACGAGCTCCGGCATCGCCAGCGACGCCACCAGCATCGCCGCCACGTGCGACAGAAAAAGAACCAGCACGATATTTGCTCTGCGCATGACACCCCCCGTCCCACCGATAGCGCCGGCGGCCGGTTCCCGCAACCGCGGCGCAGCGGCAGGCGGGCGCGCTACTTCGCCTTGCGGCGGACGGGTTTCTTCTTCGGCGCGGGCGCCGGCTCCAGCGCCGCGGCGGCGGCGGCCTCGGCCTCCTTCGCCTCACGCAGCTTGCGCAGGCGCGCGGTCTTGGTCTCGCGCGCGTCGACCTCGCTGTTGATGATGCCCCAGGCGACGGCCGTGGTCTGCTCGGCCTTGCTCTGCCTCTCGCTCGCCTTGATCATGCCTTGCACTCCGTCAGAAAACAAAAAAGGGCCGGCGTGCCGACCCTTCTCTCCAGCGTCGAACCGTGCCGGTACATCCGCGGTCACGGCGACACCATGTGCATTACGCGGCCTGGAGGTTTTCCGCCGCGCTCTTGCCGGAACGCTTGTCCTGCATCACCTCGAAGGAGAGCTTCTGGCCCTCGACGATGGTGCGCATGCCCGCGCGCTCGACGGCGGAGATGTGGACGAACACGTCCTGCCCGCCATCATCCGGCTGAATGAAACCAAAACCCTTGGTGGCGTTGAACCACTTAACGGTACCTGTGGTCATGACGATATCCTTTTCATCGGTCACGTAGTTTATGCCCGCCCCGCACGAAGATGCGGGCGGTGCGTCGATCGATTTGAAGAGGAAGATCGTCGTGGGCGCCGGGGAAGCCTGGGGCTCGGGGGCGCGGGTAACAAAGTCCGTCGGCAAGATCGATCCGGCACATATAGGCGCGACGCGCGGCGAAATCAAGGCGGGAAGAATTCTCTCGCTCACGGGCCGCATCGCTCGCTCCGCTCGCTGGCCCTGCTCTTCTTCCTGCGCGCCTGCGGCGTCGCGGGAGGGGCGGGCGAAACGTCCGGTTCCCGTTTGCGAGCTTCGCTTCGCTGCGCGGCGCGTCTGGGCGGCAGTCGCCGCCTCGGCCTTCGGCCGGACTCGCTGATGAAGCGCGCTTGACAGGGCGCGGCAAGGCGGCTCCACTGCCGCAAGGGCAACGGAGGCAATCGCCGGTGAAACCGCAGACATCCGCACTCATCAGCGTGGTCGGGCTGGTCCTGATGGGCTGGCTGATCCTCGGAACCGACGAGACGCCGAGCACCACGCTGGCGATCATGCAATATGTAGCCGTCGCCGCCTGCCTGCTCGGGCTGGCCGGCGCGCTGTTCAAGATGCGCAAGGGAAGCTAGCGCGGCACTCAAGACGTATCCGGGAAGGCCAGCGCGTAGTCGGCGAGCGCATGGGCGT
>JAEYRU010000243.1 GCA_023435335.1 Pseudomonadota bacterium | reverse complement strand
CATCCGGCCGGCGACATCGCCGCAGCGGCGGCCGGCGGGCTGGTCGACGTTATTCAGGAGCGTGCGCTCTGGGGCAGATACGGCCTTTGACCGGCCGGCAAAGAGGCGTAATGTGGAGCCGGAAGTGGATCCCGGCCGGGAGAACATGACATGCCGCAACTGATCTTCTTCATCGTCGTCGCCGCGGTCGCCTATGCCGGCTACCGCGCATTCCTGCGCGAGGCGCAGCGCGTAACGGCCAAGGTGCGGCGCGCCGAGCGCGAGCGCCAGACCGGCACGATGGGCACGCTGGTCAAAGATCCCAAGACGGGCGAATACCGCCTGGCGAAGGATTGAGCCCGGCTTCATCAGCTGCATGAGCATTTCAGTCGCGGCGCCGGCGAAGATCAATCTGGCGCTGCACGTCGTCGGCCGGCGCGCGGACGGCTATCATCTGATCGAGACCCTCGCCGTTTTCACGCGCTTCGGCGACCGTCTGAGCGTTGAGGCGGCGGAGACCGACCTGTTCGAGGTCACCGGTCCGTTCGCGGCGGCCATTCCCTCCGACGGCTCCAACCTCGTGATACGGGCGCGTGACTTCTTGCGCGAGCGTTTCGATCTGCCCCCCGTGAGGATCGTCCTGGAGAAGAACCTGCCGGCCGCTTCCGGCATCGGCGGCGGCTCGAGCGATGCCGCGGCGGCGCTGAAGGCGCTGGCTGAACTCTGCGGGCTCGAGCTTTCGGAGCGGGAGTTGCGCGACCTGGGGCTCGCGCTCGGCGCGGACCTGCCCATGTGCCTGGCGGCGCGGCCGCTGCTCGCGCGCGGCATCGGCGACGAGCTGACCGTGCTGCCGGACTTCCCGGCGGTCGGGCTGGTTCTCGTCAATCCCGGCGTCGCGGTGTCCACCGCCGAGGTTTTCTCCTCTCTCGCCAGCCGCGAAAACGAGAAGCTGCCACCCCTGCCCTCGCGCATCGACTTCCACAGCCTGCGCAACTGGCTGGAGATCACCCGCAACGACCTGCAGGCACCGGCAAGGGAACTCGCGCCGGAGATTGGCGCGGCGCTTGCGGCACTCGACAAGGCGAACTCGGGCTTCTCGCGCATGTCCGGTTCAGGCGCCACCTGTTTCGGCCTGTTCGAAACCGGCAATGTCGCCAAGCGCGCCGCCGCCGCGATCCGCGCGCGCCATCCAGACTGGTTCGTCGCGGCAACCAGAAGCATCGCTTCGCAGGAGGTCCAGCATGCCGGGAATTGACGAGACCCGAGCCTTCATTCCGGTCGGCATCGCCGTGCTGACCGTCTCCGACACGCGCAAGCTCGCCGATGACCGCTCAGGCCAGACGCTGGCCGACCGCATCGAGAAGGCAGGCCACCGGCTCGCGGCGCGCGAGATCGTCACCGACGACGTCGAGGCGATCCGCCGCGTGGCGAAGGGCTGGGTAGCCGACCCTGCGGTCGATGTCGTGATCACCACCGGCGGCACCGGCTTCACCGGCCGCGACGTGACGCCCGAGGCGCTGGAGCCGCTGTTCGACAAGCGCATGGACGGCTTCGCCGAGGTGTTCCACCGCATCTCCTACGACAAGATCGGCGTATCCACGATCCAGTCGCGAGCCACCGCCGGTCTCATCGGCACGACCTTCGTCTTCGTGCTGCCGGGCTCCCCGGGGGCCTGCAAGGACGCCTGGGATGGCATCCTCGAGGCACAGCTCGACTACCGCCACATGCCCTGCAACTTCGTGGAGATCATGCCGCGGCTCGACGAGCATCTGCGGCGCGGCGCTGGCGGCTGACGCTACCCTGCGCCGGCCCTGGCCAGCAGTTCGGCCTTGATGTCGCGGTTC
This sequence comes from Pseudomonadota bacterium, assembly GCA_023435335.1. Taxonomy (GTDB): domain Bacteria; phylum Pseudomonadota; class Alphaproteobacteria; order Rhizobiales; family Rhizobiaceae; genus RCIO01. The sequence goes on along the minus strand of JAEYRU010000243.1, from coordinate 2,217 downwards.
ACCTCGCCGTAGGGCGAAGACGCCACGTAGACCAGTTCCACATCCTCGTCCGCGCGGAAGGTTCCGGCAACGCCGGCGGGGAGATAGACGACTTCGCCTGCCCCGGCTGCCCGCGTTTCGCCGCCGGAGATCACGCTGCACCGGCCCTTCGTGACGATCATCACCTCGTCGTAGGGGAACTCGAAGTCGCTGCGCGAGCCGGCCGGCGCGCGCGTGAAGCCCACGGCGCCGAGCTTCACGCCCGGGTCTTCGTCCTCGTTGACGACATCGGCAAGCGCGATGCCTGACCATTCCATCCATTCTGTGGCCGTGTCGCTCGTGAATGTCCGGACGCGGTGCGGAGTTTTCATGTCCATGATCGGCTCCTTCGTTGTTCGGAGCCCGCGCATACGTCTTCAAGTCGGGTTGAGGTCAAGAGCGCTCCGCGGGAAACCATGCCGGCCGATTCTTTCTCGAGCCAGGTCAGTACGCACGCAAGGTCCGGCGTTTCCGCCATGACACAAACCTTCCCCTGCGTTATCCTGCGCGGGTCAATAGGGGGGTGTGCAATGCGGTATTCCCGGCTTCGATTTGCATTTCGTGACAAGCAGGAACGTGCCCGCGTCGTCGGCAACCTTATTCGACTGCGCCGGCAGCTCGATGCCGAGATTCCCGACAAGGACAGCGGCAACAACCTGCTGCTGGCGACGTGGAACATCCGCGACCTCGGCAAGATCAACCGGCGCGGCTACGGCCACCGCCTCAGCGAATCGCACTTCTACATCGCGGAGATCCTGTCGCGCTTCGATTTCGTGGCCGTGCAGGAGGTGAACGAGCTCGACGAGTTGCTCGAGGTAATGAGCATCCTCGGGCCGGAATGGGACTTCATCGCGACCGACGTCACCGACACCCGGCTGGGCGGCAACGGCGAGCGCCTCACCTACGTGTTCGACCGCCGCAAGGTGACCTTCCGCAATATCGCCGGCGAGATCGTGCTGCCCAACAGCATGCTGATCTCCAAGGCGATCGTGGAGAGCGACGGCGAGAAGCTCTATTCCGGCAAGCAGTTCCGGCGCACGCCGTTTCTGACCTCGTTCCAGTCGGACTGGTTCAAGTTCGATATCTGCACGGTGCACATCTATTTTGGCGACGAGTCGGGCGCGAAGCTCAAGGAGCGCATCGAGGAGATCGAGGGGATCGCCGCCTATCTGGCGGCACGCGCGGAGGACAGCCTGAAGCAGAAGAAGGCGCTGATCCTGCTGGGCGACTTCAACATCATGCATCCCGAGCACAAGACCATGAAGGCGCTGACCGACCGCGGCTTCGTGGTGCCGAAGACGCTGAAGCATCCAACCAATCTCGACGAGACGAAGTATTACGACCAGATCGCCTTCATGACCGATCCCGAGGTCATCAAGTATATCGAGACGACCTCCGACAACCCGAAATCCCGCAATGCGGGCATCTTCAACATCTTCGCCTCCGTGTTTCGGCCGTCCGACTTCGACCAGTACAAGGAGGCGGCAGAGAAGACGTCCAACGGAAAGGGCAAGACGGGCGCCGCGCTGAAGACCTACTACGCCGACTGGAAGACCTATCAGCTGTCCGATCACAAGCCGATGTGGGTGCGCATCAAGTCGAACGCCGCGTCGGAGTATCTGGAGAGCCTGCTGTAGGGCAGAGCTCGCGGCCATGCCGAGACTCCGCTAGACCTCCTCCAGTACGTGCCGGCCGCCGACGACCAGCCGGAAGCGGCCGCGGCCGCACTTGTCGATGGCGAGGCCTGCATTGCGCTCGCACAGGCGGCGCTGCAGCAGGACTAGCCGCGCTTCCAGGTTCTCCGCATATTCTGGCAGCCGCAGCGCCGGGTCGAGGCGCAGTTCGCGGTTGGTGAACTCGACCCGCCCGCTGGCCGCGTGTTCGCCCGCGATCTTCCACAGGATCGCACCCGCGACGCCCTTGATGAGGTAATCGTGGCCGACGAATACCGTGTGATCGGCGCAATAATGGCGGATTCGTATCTCGCGGCCGCTGGTCGCATCGGACACAGGCAGCGGCGGCGTCTTTTCCGGGGCTTCCTCTCCCTGCAGGTTGGCTATCAGCGCCGACATCAGGCTCGCCACCAGCGACAGCGCATCCTCTTCCTCATAGCGGAACTTGTTGGGCTCCGGGCTTTCGGCGAAGAGCACGCCGAGCACCTTGCCCCCCTGCAGGACCGGCATTGCAATCTGGCTCTGC
>JAEYRU010000191.1 GCA_023435335.1 Pseudomonadota bacterium | reverse complement strand
CGCCCCCTCCACCGCGTTTCACGCGGTCCCTTGCCGGGGCGAGCCACTTGTCTCGCCCGTCCTTCGGACCCCCCGTGAACGGGGGAGGATCTGCCACTGCGGCCGTCCGCGACCTGAGACCCTCCACCACGAAGCGCGGCGCCCTGATCCTCCCCCGTGGAACCACGGGGGAGGGGGACCACGCGCAGCGTGGTGGAGGGGGCAGCGAACTTCCCCGCATCCCCGCCTTCCCCCTCTTCGACCCGCCGCGCCCGCTGCGCCTCACGCCGCGCCGCCGCTACGTGCCTCCTCACGCAGCTCCGCGCATCATGTTTCCGGGGATCACCCAGCCGCACCGGCTGCCGCCGCCACCGCCGCCACCCCAGCCCGACGATCTGGTATCCGCCGCCAGCGTCGCCCGCCGTCTCGCGGCTCTCGCCGCCGCGCTCGCAGACCTGCCGCGCCAGGCCCGCCGCTTCGCACGGCTCAAGGCCCGGCTCGATGCCCGACGCGCGCAGGAGCCGGATCGCCCGCGCCGCACTTCGCCCCTACGCAGCGGCCCGCCCTACGCCGGACGCCTCGCCGTCTGGGATCCGACCGTCCCCCACGGAAAGCACATACGCGAAATCGACGTCATCCTCGCTCAAGCGCATGCGCTCGCCGACTACGCGCTCGAGTTTCCCGACACGTCGTGATCCTACTGCGCGAGTTTCACGAATGATCGAAGGAGAGATGCCCGCACGGGAACGCCCGGCGCGGCGGCGATGGCGCGCGCCGAGACCGCCGTGTCCGCCCCGCCCGCGATTCACAGGGATCGTCACTCTTGCTCTCTTGATCTTTGTGCGCTGCAACGCCAACTAACGATTAACGAGCCGCACCCATTCGTGCTGACGGCGGCCTTTCAGGCATAGGCGGATGGACAGGCGGCGGCTACAATGGATTCGCGGTCGGCCGATGGCGGCCGCGACAGAAAGGTTGGACTAATGACCAGATCAACCCGCACCTCCGGCGACGCGTTCCCCATCCTGCCGTTGCGCGACATCGTCGTGTTCCCGCACATGATCGTGCCGCTCTTCGTTGGGCGCGAGAAGTCGATCAAGGCGCTTGAGGAGGTCATGGGTCAGGAGAAGCAGATCCTGCTTGCCACCCAGCTCAACGCCGCCGACGACGATCCCGGCCAGGATGGGATCTACGATGTCGGCACGCTGGCCAACGTGCTGCAACTGCTCAAATTGCCGGACGGCACCGTGAAGGTGCTGGTCGAGGGCATGGCGCGCGCGCGCGTTACCTCCTTCGGCGACCGGACCGATTTCCACGAAGGCTTTGCCGAGGTTCTCGTCGAGCCCGAGGAGGACGAGGTCGAGGTTGAAGCGCTGGCCCGCTCGGTCGTGTCGGACTTCGAGAACTATGTGAAGCTGAACAAGAAGATCTCGCCCGAGGTTGTGGGCGCGGCCAGCCAGATCGACGACTATTCGAAGCTGGCCGATACCGTCGCCTCGCACCTAGCCATCAAGATCCCCGAGAAGCAGGAGATGCTCGCCACCCTGTCCGTCAAGGAGCGGCTGGAGAAGGCAATGGGCTTCATGGAAGCCGAGATTTCCGTGCTGCAGGTGGAAAAGCGCATCCGCTCGCGCGTCAAGCGCCAGATGGAGAAGACGCAGCGCGAGTACTACCTCAACGAGCAGATGAAGGCGATCCAGAAGGAGCTCGGCGAGGGCGAGGACGGCCGCGACGAGACGGCCGAGCTCGAGGAGCGCATCAAGAAGACCCGGCTGTCGAAGGAGGCGCGCGAGAAGGCGAATGCGGAGCTGAAGAAGCTGCGCACCATGTCGCCGATGTCCGCCGAGGCCACCGTCGTCCGCAACTATCTCGACTGGATGCTGTCCATCCCGTGGGGCAAGAAGTCGAAGGTCAAGTACGATCTCGACCTCGCCCAGGAGGTGCTGGATGCCGACCATTTCGGCCTGGACAAGGTCAAGGACCGGATCGTCGAGTACCTCGCCGTGCAGAGCCGCCAGAACAAGATGAAGGGCCCGATCCTCTGCCTCGTCGGCCCTCCCGGCGTGGGCAAGACGTCGCTCGGCAAGTCGATCGCCAAGGCGACCGGCCGCGAATTCGTGCGCATGGCGCTCGGCGGCGTGCGCGACGAGGCCGAGATCCGCGGTCACCGCAGGACGTATATCGGCTCGATGCCGGGCAAGGTCATCCAGTCGATGCGCAAGGCCAAGAAGTCCAACCCGCTCTTCCTGCTCGACGAGATCGACAAGATGGGCATGGACTTCCGCGGCGATCCGTCCTCGGCGCTGCTCGAGGTGCTCGATCCGGAGCAGAACTCGACCTTCATGGACCACTATCTGGAGGTTGAGTACGACCTCTCGAGCGTGATGTTCGTGACGACCGCCAATACGCTGAACATCCCGCCGGCCCTGATGGACCGCATGGAGATCATCCGTATCGCCGGTTACACGGAGGACGAGAAGGTCGAGATCGCGAAGACGCATCTGCTGCCCAAGGCGATCCGCGACCACGCGCTGCAGCCGAAGGAGTTCGAGGTCTCGGAGGACGCAATCCGCGCGATCATCCAGACCTACACCCGCGAGGCGGGCGTGCGCAGCCTCGAGCGCGAGCTGATGAAGCTCGCCCGCAAGGCGGTGACGGAGATTGTCCGGGCCAAGTCCAAGACGCGGTCGGTCAAGATCACCGCCAAGAACCTAGACGACTATCTTGGCGTGCCGCGCTTCCGCTACGGCCGCGCCGAGACGGACGACCAGGTCGGCGTCGTCACCGGGCTTGCCTGGACCGAGGTCGGCGGCGAACTGCTGACGATCGAGGGCGTGATGATGCCCGGCAAGGGCAAGATGACCGTCACCGGCAACCTGCGTGACGTGATGAAGGAATCGATCTCGGCGGCGGCGTCCTACGTCCGCTCCCGCGCCGTCGATTTCGGCATCGAGCCGCCGATCTTCGACAAGAAGGACATCCACGTCCACGTCCCGGAGGGCGCGACGCCCAAGGACGGTCCGTCGGCGGGTGTCGCCATGGCGACCGCGATCGTCTCCGTGCTTACCGGCATTCCGGTCCGGGCGGACGTCGCCATGACCGGCGAGGTTACGCTGCGCGGCCGGGTTCTGCCGATCGGCGGGCTCAAGGAGAAGCTGCTTGCGGCGCTCCGCGGCGGCATCAAGAAGGTGCTGATCCCCGAGGAGAACGCCAAGGATCTGGCCGACATTCCGGAGAACGTGAAGAGCGGTCTGGAAATCGTTCCGGTCAGCCGCGTCGGCGAGGTTCTTCGCCATGCCCTGGTGCGGATGCCGGAGCCGATCGAGTGGACCGAACCGGCTGCTCCGGCCGCCGGAGCCGACAAGATCGAGGAGCCTTCGACCTCGGCATTTGCTCACTGAACGGGGCTGATCTGCCTCTACGGAACGGCCGGGCCACGTGTCCGGCCGTTTTTTTTGATCCGAATCGGTCGAAAACCCCGGAAAACATGGGTTCCACGCCATTTATCCTTTGTAATGGAGAGCGTTTTTCCTAAACTCCGCCCCACCGGATGAGTCGAGGTTTCCGGTCTTCACAGGGAAGGATCATTTATGAACAAGAACGAACTCGTATCGGCGGTTGCTGAGGAAGCCAAACTGTCGAAGACCGATGCGACGGCTGCCGTCGATGCCGTGTTTTCGGCGATCACCAAGGAATTGAAGAGGGGCGGGGACGTCCGCCTGGTCGGATTTGGCAGCTTCTCCGTTTCCAAGCGCGCCGCCAGCACCGGCCGCAACCCGCAGACCGGCGCCGAGGTCAAGATCCCGGCACGCACCGTGCCGAAGTTCTCGGCCGGCAAGGGCCTCAAGGACGCTGTGAACTGATCAGCGACGCAGCCGCATGAAAAAGCCGGGCCATTCGCCCGGCTTTTTCATTTTTGCATACGCCAGGAACGAGCACCCAGGCCGGCTTCGACGATCAGCGCGTCCGCCGGTTCTTCAGCAGGATGCCCGTGAGAATGAGAAGGAAGGCCGCCAGGCGCAGCAGATAGAGCCAGGTGCGCTCCTCCAGCGGCACCGCGGCGAACGCCGTCAGCGCCTGGATTGCCGCGAGCAGCCAGAAGGCGCACGCGAAGAACGCGAACAGCGCATCGTCCGTGCGCCGCCAGAACTTGAAGAAGAACAGCCCCGCGATAGCGAAGCCCATCGTGATGATGCCGGAGACGAATTCGAGCATGGAGCTACTCCGCCTCCCAGACCAGGCCGAAGATCAACGATGAAACCGCCCCCAGCGAGGCGGCGTGGCGCACCACCTGAAAGTCTGTTCCGGGCAGGACCAGCAATTCAAGCACGACGACGGCTGCGTGCAGGGCGAGGAATCCGAAACAGACCGCGCTCCACAACAGCAGGCGCGCGCCCTGGCGGCGATAGCCCCGCGCAAGCAGCACGCAACACGCTATCGCGGTCAACAGGCAGAGTAGGTAGATCGATATCTTGAGCGCCGCCATCATGGCTCGTCATCCCGCTTCAGCCTGAAGGCGTCGGAGAAGCTTCTCAGCTTCTCCTCGCGCCCTTGGAGGATCACGCGACGGACGGCCGCCGGCCGCTTCGCATATTCATCGTGGAGGCGCCTCACCAGCGCATCCTGTTCGGGTGTTGCGGGCGCGTACCGGGCCGTGGCGTCCTTCTCCACCAGCACCAGCCCGGCCGCGACCAGACGCTCTGTGCTCTGCTCGACGACGGAGTCGCTGCTGCGCAGCTCTCGCACCAGTTCCGGCCTCAGCCACCCCCGCTTGCTGTCGTGCAGCAGCAGCAGCAACTCCAGCGCCCAGACGGACCCGAACGAATATTCAATGAATTCAGCCAGATCGGTCTGCATCGCCCCGATCTCGTCTCCCCGGAGGTTCAGCTTGGAGCGTGCCAGCCACGCCTTGCTAGGTCAGCGCGGAGGTTTAAGCCGCTGCGCCAGCCTGCGCAACCCGGCGAATTTCTTTCACAGCCGGAACCGTATGCGTTTCCGCGCGTTAGCACCGCTCCCGGCAATGCGCCGGGGCAGGGGCGGGCGTGGAGCGACTTCGATCATCCTGAGCGTATTGGGACCGCCACCAAGGGCAGGCGATCTGTCAAGGGGAGACATCAGCGTGAACATCGAAGCACCGCGCGAGAAGCTCGACCAGCGCCACATCCTTCTGGCCCTCAAGGCCTTCAGGCGTGGCGACTTTTCCGTGCGGCTTCCCATGCATTTCGACGGGATCGACGGCGAGATCGCCGAGACGTTCAACGAAATCGTCGAGCTCAACGACGAGGTGACGAAGGAGTTCGACCGGCTGTCGCGGGTCGTCGGCAAGGATGGCCGCATCGGCGAGCGAGGCCATGTGCGCGCCGCGACAGGAAGCTGGGAATCGGCGGTTCGTTCCGTCAACGAACTGATCGACGACATGGTGCAGCCGACCGCCGAGGTGGCGCGCGTCATCGGCGCCGTCGCCAAGGGCGACCTCTCGCAGGAAATGCAGGTGGAAATCGACGGCCGTCCGCTGCGCGGCGAGTTCCTGCGCATAGGCAAGATCGTCAACACGATGGTGGGCCAGCTCGCCTCCTTCACCTCCGAGGTGACGCGCGTGGCGCGCGAGGTGGGTACCGAGGGCAAGCTCGGCGGCCAGGCGCGCGTGAAGGGCGTCGCCGGCACCTGGAA
>JAEYRU010000089.1 GCA_023435335.1 Pseudomonadota bacterium | reverse complement strand
GCGCAGGCGCGGCAGGCGTCCGAGCAGAACGGCATCGAGATCCGCTACTACAACATCATCTACGACCTCGTGGATGACATCAAGGCGGCGATGTCGGGCCTGCTCTCGCCCGAGCGGCGCGAGACCTTCCTCGGCAATGCCGAGATCCTGGAGGTGTTCAACATCACCAAGGTCGGCAAGGTCGCGGGCTGCCGCGTCACCGAGGGCAAGGTAGAGCGCGGAGCCGGCGTGCGCCTGATCCGCGACAACGTCGTCATCCACGAAGGAACCCTGAAGACGCTCAAGCGCTTCAAGGACGAAGTGTCCGAGGTGCCGGCCGGCCAGGAATGCGGCATGGCCTTCGCGAACTACGAGGACATCCGCGCCGGCGACGTCATCGAGGCCTATCGCGTGGAGATGGTGACGCGCACGCTCTGACGTCACCTGGCTGACCGGATCGACCGGGCGCCGGGTGGCGCCTGGGCGGTGCAGATGAGCCGCCGCCGACTTGACGAAACGAAACATGCCGGGGCGGTCGGACCCCGCCCGGCACGGTTTCAGGAACCAGAACAATGTCTCGATTCACTTCAGCAGGGCCTTCCCAGCGCCAGCTTCGCGTCGGCGAGCAGGTGCGCCACGCGCTGTCAGAGGTCTTGCAGCGCGGTGAGATCAGGGACGATCTCATCGAGAGCACCGTGATCTCGGTGTCGGAGGTGCGCATGTCCCCCGACCTCAAGATCGCGACAGCCTTCGTATCGCCACTGGGAGCAGCCGACGACGATGCCGTCATCAAGGCGCTGGCGAGGAACGCGAAGTTCATTCGCGGGCGTGTCACCAACGCCTTGCGGCAGATGAAGTACATGCCGGAATTCCGCTTCCGGCTCGACACCAGCTACGACAACATGTCGAAGATCGATGAGTTGCTCCGCTCTCCCGAGGTGGCGCGCGACCTCGACCACGGCGAAGACAGCAAGGAAGACTGATGGCCCGGCGCGGCAAGAAGAAGGGCCGGCCGGTTTCCGGCTGGGTGATCCTCGACAAGCCGGTGGGCATGGGCTCGACCGAGGCGGTCTCCAAGATAAAATGGCTCTACAAGGCCGAGAAGGCCGGTCATGCCGGTACGCTGGACCCGCTGGCCTCGGGGATGCTGCCGATCGCGCTGGGCGAGGCGACCAAGACCGTGCCCTACGTAATGGACGGGGCCAAGGTGTATCAATTCACCATCGCATGGGGCGAAGAGCGCTTGACGGACGACCTCGAGGGGACGGTTACGAAGAGCTCCGACCAGCGGCCCTCGGAAGAGGCGATCCGCGCTCTGCTGCCCAATTATACCGGCGTCGTGATGCAGACTCCGCCGCAGTTCTCGGCGATCAAGATCGCCGGCGAGCGCGCCTACGACATGGCGCGGGAGGGCGAGACTGTCGAGATCCCGGCACGGGAGGTCGAGATCGCCCGGCTCGAGGTCGTGGGGCTGCCCGACGAGAGCCATACCATGTTCGAGATCGAGTGCGGCAAGGGAACCTACGTGCGCTCGATCGCCCGCGACCTAGGGCGTGACCTTGGCTGCTTCGGCCACATCAGCGAACTCAGGCGCGTCGAGGTCGATCCTTTCACGGCCGAGGACATGGTGACGCTGGAAGTGCTGGAAGCGGCCGCACCCGGCGCCCCACCGGAAAAGGACGACCTGCAGGCGTCGCCGATCGGCGAGCGTTTCCGGGCGCTCGACGACCTGCTGCTGGATACCGGCGCTGCATTGGACTGCCTGCCGCAGGTGACGCTCAGCGACGATGCGGCGACGAAGGTCAGGCTCGGCAATCCGGCGATCGTGCGCGGCCGCGACGCCCCGGTCGAGGCTGAGGACGCATGCGCCTTCGCCAAGGGCAGACTGGTCGCCATCGGCGCGATAGAAGCGGGCATGTTCAAGCCGCGCCGCGTGTTCGCCGGATAGCGGCAGCGCGACGAGCAAAGCGCGCCTCTTTGGGCTTGCGGCGGCGGCGGAAATGCCGCGTATTGCGCACATGAAGTCGCCCGCCAGACATATCATCCACCGTCGCTCGCCGGTTGGTGCGCCTCCCGGAACGCTTATCCCGGACGAGAAAGCCTCGCCGACGACGATCCGGCTGATATCGATCACGGATGACCTCGTCGAGGAGGAGACCGGCGCCGATGTGGAGCGTGTCGCGGAGGCCGTAAAGTCCGGCCGGCGCCTGTGGATCGACGTGGTGGGGCTTGCCGACCTTCGCCTGGTATCGCAACTCGGCGACCTGTTCGGCCTGAACAGCCTCGCGCTGGAGGACATCACCAATACCAACCAGCGGCCAAAGGTGGACGTTTTCGATGAGCACCCGCTCATCGTCGTCCACATGTTCGACGGAAAATCCGTCTCCTCGAAGGAACAGGTATCGATCGTGTTCGGGGAGTCCTACGTCCTCACGTTCCAGGAGCGGCCGGGCGACTGCCTTGATCCAGTACGCAAGCGACTGTCGATGGCGGCCGGCCGCATCCGCAGCCGCGGGTCGGGATATCTCGTCTATGCGATCCTCGACACGATCCTGGACGCCTATTTCCCGCTCCTCGAGCAGATCGGCGAGGAACTGGAGGACATCGAGGACAGGGTCACGCGCGATCCTACGGTAGGGGACGTGTCAC
>JAEYRU010000205.1 GCA_023435335.1 Pseudomonadota bacterium | reverse complement strand
GCTTCTTCAAGTCGGGCGACATGGGCTACATGGACGAGCACGGCTTCATCAAGATCGTCGACCGCAAGAAGGACATGATCCTCGTCTCCGGCTTCAACGTCTATCCGAACGAGATCGAGGAAGTCGTGGCAACCCATCCGGGCGTGCTCGAGGTGGCGGCCATCGGCGTGCCCGACGAGCATTCGGGCGAGGTGCCGAAGCTGTTCGTGGTGAAGAAGGATGAAAGCCTGACCGCCGAGCAGATCATCGAGTTCTGCCGCGACAAGCTCACCGGCTACAAGCGCCCGCGTCACATCGAGTTCCGCAAGGAGCTGCCGAAGACCAACGTCGGCAAGATATTGCGGCGCGAGTTGCGGTAAGCCTCCAGCCAACCGCGGAAAACAGGCAGAACCGAACGGCGCCCTTTTGGGCGCCGTTCTCTTTGCGCCGACGGCACCCTCTCCTCGAACCTCTCGCTCAGCCGCGGGGCTAACGCCCGTCAGCGCGCGACGTAATCACGGCCGAGATACAGCGTGTAGGTCTTGAGCGTGCGGCCGAAACGGATGACCGGCAGTTCGGCGACCATCTCGATGCTGCCGAAGCGCTCCTGGTGGATTTGCCCCAGCGGATGCCAGTCATCGGTCAGTATCAGCGCGTCCTGCCCTGCCCGCACGGCTTCGTCGAACCAGAGGTCGAACTGACTGCGTCTCGCGGAGATCACCTCGACCCGGGTGTCGCCCGTGTGGAACGCCAGGATCGCACCGATCCGGTAGTCCGAAGCCAGCAGGAACTCCGCTCCACGGGTCCGCCGCTCCTCTTCGACGCGGTCGGCAACCTCGTGCCAGCCATAGGTCATCGCCGACTCGGAATCGGCCGGGCCGAACAGCGCGGAGAGCGGCAGCACCGCGTAGTTGATCGGATAAAGCACCGCCACCAGCATTCCGATGGCAAGGTGGGCCGCCATCAGGCGTCGCCCCATGTAAAGTGCCGCATAGGGCAGGAAGGCCAGATAGGCGACGATGTTCCAGTAGAACAGCACCGCCGTGAACGGCGTCAGTGCGATGCAGACCAGCGTCGAGACGGTGAATGTCGAGATCGCCAGCGGGCGCCAGCCCCCGGACCATGCGGCCGGGCGTCGGTCCGCCATGAATCGGCCGAACGCGATCGCGACCGGGGGCGAGAGTGCCAGTATCGACAGGATGACGAAGGTAGCGACGTTCTCCGCGATCCGCGCCGGCGCATGGGTCGAGAAGCGGTCGGCGAAGTTGTACTGAAAGGACGCCGCCTCGTTCTGCCAGTTCCACGCCAGCACCGGTGCAATGCATATGACGGCGAGCACGGCCGAGGCGTACAGGTGCGGCGAGCGCAGGAGCAGCCTGAACCTTGGCACGAAGAGGATTGCCGCCGCTGCTCCGAAGCCGAAAAGGGCGGCATTGTATTTGGCAAGGGCGGCAAGGCCGGTCGCCAGCCCGGCGGTGTACAGCGCCGCGGCATTGATCCGGCCGTCACGGCCGGCATCGCCCAGGGCGACGGTGAAGGCTGCCGCGGCCGTGCAGACGAGCGCCACCATCAGGTGGTCGTTGAAGACGATCGTGGTGTAGACGAAAACGAGCGGGCTGGCGAAGAAGACGGCAGCCATATGCGGCAGCGATGCCGGGGCGCCGAACCCCTGCGCCCTGCGCGCCCACCAAGCGAGGAGTATGACGATCCAGCCGGTGGTCAGCAGCGCGGGCGCGCGCAGCCCGAAGAGCGTGTTCCCGAACAACGCGGTCGAGGCAGCCTGTAGCCAGGCCTGCAATGGCGGGTGATCGTAATAGGAAAGCGCCGGATGCTGTCCCCAAAGCCAGTAATAGGCCTCATCCGGCAGGGGGCCGGACAGGAGATGAAAGGCCGCGCGGCCGGCAAGCAGCACGGCAAGGGACAGCGCGATTGCTGCGGAACCGAGGGCGGGGCTTTCCCCCGTCGTTGAATCCACCGATCCGGCTAGGGACATCTTGCGGGGCCGACTCCATCCTAACGCGACGTGGCTATCGCTGGAGCCGTCGTTAATGTCCTCTCTCGGCCGTGCCCGCAAGCGCGGCCCGCCGATTCATGCGGCCGAGGCCATTTCCTCACGCACATGCGCCAGTATCTCATACGAGCGCAGGCGCGCAGCATGATCGTAAATCTGCGCCGTAACGATGATCTCGTCGACGCCGGTGCGGGCCACGAAGTCGGACAGACCCTGCCGCACGGTCGCAGGCGATCCCACCACCGCCGCCGAAAGCACCTGCTGGAGCATGAGCCGCGCCGGCCCCTCGAGCAGCGGCTCGATGTCATCCACAGGCGGCGGAAGCTTGCCGGGGCGGCCCGAGCGCAGATTGATGAAGGCCTGTTGCGCCGAAGTGAACAGCCGTCTGGCTTCCGCGTCGGCATCAGCCGCGATCACGTTCAAACCAGCCATCACGTAGGGCCTTTCGAGCTGAGCTGACGGCTGAAAGCGCTCGCGGTAGATGGCAATCGCCCGTTCCAGTTCCGCCGGCGCGAAATGCGAGGCGAAGGCATAGGGCAGTCCGAGCATTGCCGCCAGTTGCGCGCCGTATAGGCTTGATCCGAGTATCCAGATCGGCACGTCGAGCCCCTCGCCAGGCACGGCACGCACCCGCTGGCCAGGCTCGGAAGGCGCGAAATAGCCCATCAGTTCGACCA
>JAEYRU010000055.1 GCA_023435335.1 Pseudomonadota bacterium | reverse complement strand
ATACGCCCAGCAGCTTTCGGCGCGGCGCGACCCGATCGCCTCGACGCTGCAACGCATCTCGGACAGGGTACGCCGCCAGCCCAAGCGCGTCGTCTTCGCCGAGGGCGAGGAGGAGCAGGTGATGCGCGCCGCCGTCTCCTACGTGAACCAGCGGCTCGGCACCGCGATCCTCGTCGGCCGCGACGAGATCATTAAAGAAAACGCTAGGAATGCCGGGGTCGACCTCGACAAGCCGGGCATAGAAATCATCAATGCGCGTCTGTCGCGGCGCAATGCCATCTACGCCGACTATCTCTACGAGCGCATGCAGCGCCAGGGGTTCCTCTTCCGTGATTGCCAGCGCCTGATCAACAACGACCGCAACCATTTCGCCGCCTGCATGGTGGCGCTGGGCGACGCCGACGCGATGGTGACGGGCGTGACGCGCAACTACTCCACGGCGCTGGAGGATGTGCGCCGGGTGATCGACGCCAAGCCCGGACACCGGGTGATCGGCGTTTCCATCGTGCTGGCGCGCGGCCGCACGGTCATCGTCGCCGATACCGCCGTGCACGACATGCCGAATTCGGACGAGATCGCCGACATCGCCGAGGAAGCGGCCGGCATGGCCAGGCGCATGGGCTACGAGCCCCGCGTGGCTCTGCTCGCCTATTCGACCTTCGGTCATCCGGCGGGCGAGCGCTCCGAGCGCGTGCAGGAAGCGGTGAAAATGCTCGACCGGCGCCGCGTCGACTTCGAATATGACGGGGAAATGGCCGCCGACGTGGCGCTCGATCATCGGCTGATGCGCCAGCAATATCCGTTCTGCCGACTCTCCGGGGCGGCGAACGTGCTGGTCATGCCGGCCTTCCACTCCGCCTCGATCGCCACCAAAATGCTGCAGGAACTGGGCGGCTCCACCGTCATAGGTCCGCTGCTGGTCGGCCTCAACAAGCCGGTTCAGATCGTGTCGCTGAACGCCAAGGACTCCGACATCGTCAACATGGCGGCAATTGCCGCCTATAATGCCGGAGCCTGAGCTAGTCGGCTCGAGAGGGGAGCAGCGAAGCCCGCGGTCGCGAGATCAGGCCCGGTTCGCCGGCTTTCCCGCCGTCGCGACGAGATGCTTCGGCGCCTGCGTCTTCCACGCCCGCGCAAGTCGGTGCCGCAGTTCCTCGTCCGAGATTTCGCCGAGACGCACCAGAACTGCCGGCCAGCCCCTGTAGTGGTCGGTTTCGAAATAAATGTCGGGAGCCGCGCTCATCAGAAGCTCCTTCTCATCGAGCGGGCATGTCAGCACGATGGTGTCGGCATCCTTGACCCTGCACAGGAACTTCCTGCGCACCTTCAAGGCCGGCGTGCCGTAGGAGGTGCCCTCCTCAATGCCGGCAAGTCCCGAGGCCGCCTTTCGCAGGCGCTCAACGACGGGGACGAGATCGGCGCTCATGCGGCAAGTCTAGCGTGGGCACTGGACGGTGCAACGCCCTCCGCCTTCTCTCGCGATCCCCTGCTGACAGCACGACGGCGGCAGCGCCGGTTCAGGCCTGGAACCGCTCGGCTTCCGCACCGTAGTAGTTGACGTAGCGCGCGGAGATCGCTTCCACCGGCAGGACGATGAACACGTCGACCGTCCCGAATTCGTGGTCGATGACACAGCCGTCGCCGACCTTGGCGCCGAGCCGCAGATAACCCTTGATCAAAGGCGGCATCGCCGCGAGGGCCGCCTTTGCATCGACCGCCTCCGGCGGCATGAGGTCCATCGAGACGTAGCGGCCCGGGACGGCGCGCACGTCCCATGCGGGCGTAGGGCGGCAGTTATGCGCCAGGAAGGATAGCGCCTCGGCGTGCGCGGCGGGGACCGTTCCATGGAACGAAGCGCAGCCCGCCATCACCCCGATGCCGTAATGGTTCACATAGGCCCAGATGCCCTGCCACAGGACCTCGATCGTGCGCTTGGACCTGTATTCGGGCAGCACGCAGGAGCGCCCAAGCTCCATGAAGCGTCGACCGTGCTGACGGGCGACCAGCTTCTCCAGCTCGAACTCGTCGTTTGAATAGAAGCCGCCCGCGGCGACCGCCATCTCGTCGCGCAGGAGCCGGTAGGTGCCTACGATGCGGTCGAGGTCGGAGCCCGCAAGCCCAGTGTCGACGACCAGAAGGTGGTCGCAGACGTCGTCGAAGCGGTCGGCGTCGCGACGTTCGGAAGCGCTGGCGATGCTGCCGCGAGCGCCGAGTTCCTCGAAGAAGACTCGGTAGCGCACGTTCTGCGCCGCGGCGATCTCGGCGGGCGAGCGGGCGAGTCGCACCTCCAGCGAGCCGATCCGGCCCAACGGAAGCCCGTTTGCCACAGCCTCGCGAAAACGCACCGAACCGGCGACGATACCTGGGTCGAGCAATGTGTCCCCACGCTCCAGAAGCACGCCGCGCATGGTGATTCTCCTGCGATGACTTTAGCCGGGGAATACGCACCCACTGCAACAGACGCGTGACAATAGCGGCTGGGTGTCGCTCGAACAAGCTTCGTGAAGGCCGACGAAGTGGAGAAACCTGGGACCGCGCGACCTATGCCGCCGCCTGGTCCTCGACGGCGAGAATCAGCGCCGCGGGGTCGAGCGGCTTGGAGAGGAAGCCGCTGGCGCCGTGGGTGAGCACCGTCTGGCGCGTGTCCTCCTGGCCGTCTGCCGAGAGCACCAGAAGCGGCACGGGCGGCAGGCCGCGCTCGGTTTCATACCTGCGAACCCGCGCGATCGCCTCGAGCCCGTCCATGAGCGGCATGTGCAGGTCCATCAGGACCACGTCGTAGCGATGCGCCGGGGCCGTCAGCGCGTCCACGGCCGCGCGCCCGTTGCCCACCACATGCACCTCATGACCGGCCTTCGAGAGTGCCGCCCGGGCGAGCAACGCGTTGATCTCGTTGTCCTCGGCGATGAGAACGGAAAGGCTGCCGCCGCGAACGGCGCTCGCCGGCCGGGCGGCCGTGCCGCCGCGCGCCTCCGGCGCGGAATCGACGGTCTTGCCCGAAATCAGGAGCTTGAGCAGGGTTTCGCCGCGGGCCGGCCGCGGGAGGTAGGAGGTATAGCCGCCGGTGCGCAGCTTCTGCAGCTTGGCCCGGTCACCGGGCGCGACCAGCGTGATCGCCTCGGCCTGTGCGAAGCCCCCTGCCCGCAAGCCCTTCAACACGGCGGCGTCGGCGGTCTCGATGCCGGCATCCACCAGCAGGACGTCGAACGGTTTCGTGCCTTTGCGCCCCTGCAGCAGGGCCTCTTCCACGGTAGCGGCGGTCTCGGCGGAACCGCCGTGCGACACAATGGTGCGGGAGATTGCTTCCGCTTCCATCCCGTTGCGCGACAGGATGAGCATGCGCATCCCGACCAGCGTGTTCACGGAAAGGAACGTTGCGCCTGTGGCTCCCACGAGCGGTATCGACACGGCGAAGGTGGTGCCGCTTCCCGGCTCGCTCTCGACGGCTATCGTCCCGTTCATCGCCTCCACGATGCGGCGGGAGATCGCCAGGCCGAGCCCGGCCCCTCCATGCCGGCGCGTACGCCCGCCCTCGGCCTGCTCGAATTCCTGGAAGATGCGCTCCCTGTCGGCCGGAGCAAATCCGGCCCCGGTGTCGCTCACCGAGATGCGAAGGCTGCGGCTCTCCTCGCTGCCGGTGGTCCCGACATCGACGAGCACGCCGCCTGCCTCGGTGAACTTGATGGCATTGCCGACCAGATTGAGCAGAACCTGGCGCAACCGGCCGGGATCGAATACGGCCGTTTCCGGCACGTCCGGCGCGATGTGGCAGCCCAGCCCGATGTTTCGTGCAAATGCGCGCGGGGCCATGAGCTCTACCACGTGCTCGACGAGTTCGCGCGGCGATGTCTGCTGCGGCTCGAGTTCGAACTTGCCGGCCTCGATCTTGGAGAAGTCGAGAATGTCCTCGATCAGCGCCAGCAAGGCGCTGGCGGAGGTGGTGATCGCGCCGAGATACGTCGTCTGTTCCGGCGTAAGCCTGGTGCCGGTCAGCAGCTTCGCCATGCCGATGATTCCGTTCATCGGCGTACGGATTTCATGGCTGACCGTGGCAAGGAACCGCGACTTGGACTTGCTGGCATTCTCGGCCCGCTCCCTGGCCCTCACCAGCGCGACCTCCGCGAGCTTGCGGTCGGTGATATCGCGGGCGATCGCCCGGTGGGAAATCATGCCGGTCGTCTCGTCGCGCACCGACAGCTCGATCCAGGAATACCAGCGCGTGACGCCGGCAGTCCGTATCGGCACATCGGTTGAGCTCAGGCATTCACCGCCGGCGAAAGCGCTATCGGGCACCACATCGATCTCGATGCCGAGTTCGGCGAGCGTATGTCCCTTGAGCTCATCCTCGTTGCGGCCAAGCAGGTCGGCAAACACCCCGTTGGCGTACACGACGCGCCCGTCACGGTCGCGATGCACGACCACGTCGCCGAGAGCGTCAACCAGCCCGCGGAACCGTTCCTCGCTTTCGCGCAGCTCCCACATGCGGTCCGAAAGGCGCTCGGCCTCCTGACGGGCGACGAGATAGGCCTCATGGCGCCTGGCAGCGGAAAGACGCGCCGTGCGCCGGGTCCAGATGGCGCCGAAAATGGAGAGTCCGCCGACCGCGATCAGGGCAAACGCCACCCAGAAAGCGCCGTAAGCGGCGGTGATGGTCGCCAGCATCAGGATGGCCACGGCGACAAAGGCGTCGAGGGCGAACTGCACACGCCGCAGCCAGGTTTCATCCTCGTAGGTCGGCACGGCAGTGATCGTGGCCGACCGCGGCGCGGCCGGCGCCGCGCGCGCGGTCACCACCGCCACTTCCTCCAGGAGGTCGAGATCCCGTTCCGCCAACATGCCGGAGAGCATAGGCGGCACCGATTAGGGAAGCTTTGGAGCTACCGCTCAAATTTTAGCGGTCACCGGAATCCGGCTTCCGTCTACATTTCCACGACGATCCGCCCGCGCACCTTGCCCTCCACGATGTCCGCGGCCGCGTTCATCACGCCCGAGAAAGGTATCGTCGTGGTGAGTGCGGCGAGCTTGCCGTGGTCGAGGTCGGTGACGATGCGACGCCAGGCTTCAAGCCGCAGGGCCTTGGGAGCCATGACCGAGTCTATGCCGAGCAGGGAAACGCCACGCAGGATGAAGGGGGCGACGGTCGTGGGAAGATCCCGGCCCTGCGCCAGGCCGCACGCGGCGACGGCGCCGCCATACCGGGTCTGGGCAAGCACATTCGCCAGCGTATGGCTGCCGACTGCGTCGATACCGCCCGCCCAGCGCTCCTTGCCGAGCGGCTTGCCGGGCTCGGAAAGCTCGCGGCGATCGATGATTTCGCTGGCTCCAAGTCCCTTGAGGTAGCCTTCCTCGGAGGCGCGGCCGGTGGATGCGATGACATGGTAACCGAGCTTGGAGAGAACGGCCACGGCCACCGATCCCACCCCGCCCGCGGCGCCGGTGACGATGACGGGGCCGCGTTCCGGCGCGATGCCGTGGCGCTCCAGCGCCATGACGCAGAGCATTGCGGTGTAGCCGGCGGTGCCGACCGCCATCGCCTGCGAAGGCGTCAGATCGGCGGGCAGCGGCACCAGCCAGTCGCCATTGACCCGCGCACGGCCCGCATAGGCGCCGTAATGGGTTTCCCCCACGCCCCAGCCGTTGAGGATCACCTTGTCGCCGGGATGCCAGTCCGGATGGCCGGAGGAGAGAACGGTGCCCGCGAAGTCGATGCCCGGAATCATCGGGAAGCGCCGCACGACCGGCGCCTTGCCGGTGATCGCCAATCCATCCTTGTAGTTGAGCGTGGTGGCCTCCACGGCAACCGTGACATTGCCTTCCATCAGCTCCGCTTCGGTCAAATCGACCTCGGCGACCGATTGCGACTTGTCGTCGTTCTGCGTGATCAGGATCGCCTTGAAGGTGTCGGTCATCTCGCTCCCTGCCGTTCGATTTCGTCAGGAGGACCTTTTATGCCCTGCACGCGGCGCGTCAATGACACGCAGGTTTAACTCGCGGAGGCCGCCGCGGACCGGGCACGCCATTGCAGCCACGCGAATGCGGCGATGAACTGGATCGTCATCAGAAGCACGATGGTCGGCGCCGGCGCCGAATCGAGGAAGAAGCTGGCGTAGACACCGGCGAGCGACGAGCCTATCGCTATGGCCATCGAGACGACCAGCATGCGCTCGAAATGGCGCGTGACGAGGAAGGCGATAGCGCCGGGCGCGATCAGCATGGCGATGGCGAGGATAATGCCGACCGCCTTGAGCGCGCCCACTATGGTGAGCGACAGCAGCGCCAGCAGGCCGTAATGCAACAGCCTTACCGGCAATCCGATGGCGCGCGCGTGCTGCGCGTCGAAGGCCTGCACCATGAGGTCGCGGCGCATCAGCCCGACCAGCCCGACCACGATCGCGGCGATCGCCGCGCTCTCGGCGATGTCGGTCCATGTGGAGCCGAGCATGTCGCCGAAGAGGATGTGATCGAGATGGACGTCGGTGGAGATCGCTATGTACATCACGAAGCCGGCAGCGAACATTCCGGAGAAGACCACGCCCATCACCGTGTCTTCCTTGATGCGGCTGTTTTCCTTGAGATAGCCGACCGACAGCGCGCAGAACATGCCGGCGGCGAATGCCCCGAACGCCAGGGGCGCGCCAAAGATGTAGGCGAGCACGATACCCGGCAGCACAGCATGGCTAATGGCGTCACCCATCAGCGACCAGCCCTTGAGCACCAGGAACGGGGACAGCAACCCCATTGGCAAGGCGGCGAGCACGGCGATGATCATCGCCTGCTGCATGAAGGGGAATGCGAAGGGCAGGAGCAGGTTTTCGATCACGCTTCCGCCTCCAGCGTGGCGCGGGCACGCCTCCTTGCCGCAAGCAACCCGTGCTTGGGCGCGAGGAAGAAGGCCGCGAGGAAGATCAGCGTCTGCGCCACCACGATGATCCCCCCGGTGGCGCCATCGATGAAGTAGCTGGCGTAGGCGCCGAAGAAGCTGGTGAGCGTGCCGATCGCGATGGAAAGCAGGATCAGCCGCGGGAAGCGGTCGGTGAGCAGGTAGGCCGTCGCGCCGGGCGTCACCACCATGGCGATGACGAGGAACGCGCCGACCGTCTGCAGCGCGGCAACCGTCGAGGCAGCGAGCAGCGTGAAGAAAAGCGCCCGCAGAAGCCCCGGCCTCAGGCCGATCGAACGCGCATGGTTTTCGTCGAAGAAGGCGACCATGAGGTCCTTCCACTTGAACGCCATGATCAGAAGCGTGACGCCCGAGATAATCACGAGCTGCAGCGTGTCGGCCGGCGTGATGGCCAGGATGTTGCCGAGCACGATGGTCTGGATGTTCACCGAGGTCGGGTTCAGCGAAACCATGAACAGGCCGAGCCCGAAGAAGGAGGTGAAGATCAGCCCTATGATGGCGTCCTCGCGCAGCCTGGTGCGCTGGTTGAGGAAGAGCATGGCGCCGGCGGCGAGCCCGCCGGAGATGAAGGCGCCGAGCGCGAACGGCAGTCCCAGCATATAGGCGCCGGCCACGCCGGGCACGATGGCGTGGCTCAGCGCGTCACCGATCAGCGACCAGCCCTTCAGCATGAGATATGCAGACAGGAAGGCGCACACGCCGCCTACCAGCGCCGACACCCACATCGCGTTGACCATGTAGCCGTAGCCGAATGGCTCGAGCAGGACGGTCATTTGCCGGCTCTCCCGCTATCTTCGTCATGGTCCCCGTAGATGACGAAGGGACGCTCGTCGTCGGTGAGCACGGTGAGCCTGCGCTTGTCTGCTTCATCCTCGTGAAGGTCGGCGCCGCCCAGCGTATAACGGCGCAGGACGCCGCCGAAGGCCATCTGCAGATTGTCGTGGGTGAATACCTCCGCCGTCGGACCGGCCGCCAGCACGGTGCGGTTGATCAGCACGGCGCGGTCGCAGAAGCGCGGCACAGAGCCGAGGTTGTGCGTGGAAACCAGCATGACGCGGCCTTCGTCGCGAAGCGCCATCAGCAACCCGATGATGGCTTCCTCGGTCTTCACGTCGACGCCGGTGAACGGCTCGTCGAGCAGGATGACCTGTCCCTCCTGGGCCAGTGCGCGCGCCAGGAATACGCGCTTTTTCTGGCCGCCGGAAAGTTCGCCGATCTGTCGCTTTTGATACGCCTCCATGCCGACGCGTTTCAGCGCGGTGTCCACCATCTCCCGGTCCCGGGCGGAGGGGATGCGCAGGAAATTCATGTGGCCGTAGCGGCCCATCATGACCACGTCCTCGACCAGTACGGGGAAGTTCCAGTCGACCTCCTCCGCCTGCGGCACGTAAGCGACGATGTTGCGCTTGAGCGCGCGCCCTGCCGGCTCGCCGAAGATGGTCACGCTGCCCTTCGCCAGGGGCACGAAACCCATGATCGCCTTGAACAAGGTGGACTTGCCCGATCCGTTGACGCCGACCAGCGCGGTTATCGTGCCCCGGGGCAGAGCGAAACTCATGTCGCGGATGGCGGTCGTGCCGTTTCGATAGGTTACAGCGAGGTCCGAAACGACAAGGCCGCCGTGGGAATCGCCGGCTGAGATCGTGGAAAGGCTGGCCGCCAGATTCATTCGGTCAGGCCTTTCACGATGGTCTCGCTAGTGACCTTGAGCAGGTCGAGATAGGTCGGCACCGGACCGTCGGCGTCCGACAGCGAATCGACGTAGAGGACGCCGCCGTACCTGGCGCCGGTCTCGCGCGCCACCTGCTCTGCCGGGTCGGGCGATACCGTGCTTTCGCTGAAGACCGCGGGAATGGCGTGCTTGCGCACGGCGTCGATCACGCGCCGCACCTGCTGGGGCGTGCCCTGCGCGTCGGCGTTGATCGGCCAGAGGTACAGTTCGCGCATGCCGAAATCGCGAGCCAGATACGAGAAAGCGCCCTCGCTGGTGACCAGCCAGCGTCTTTCCTCCGGAATGGAGTCCAGCGCCTCGCGGATAGGCCCGACGGCGGCATCGATCTCGGCGATATAGGCTGCGGCGTTAGCCTCGTAGGTCGCAGCGTTGTCCGGATCCTGCTCTGCGAATGCGCGCGCGATGTTTTCTACGTAGGTCTTCGCGCCGGAAGGCGACATCCAGGCGTGCGGATTGGGCTTGCCCCGATATGGGCCGTCCGCGATGCCCATCGGCTCTATGCCTTCCGACACAACGACGCCGGGCACGCCGCGCAGATTGCGGAAGAAGCGCTCGAACCATTGTTCGAGATTGAGCCCGTTCCAGAGGATCAGGTCGGCGTCCTGGGCGCGCAGCATGTCACCCGGCGTCGGCTGGTAGTTGTGGATCTCGGCGTTCGGCCTTGTGATCGATTCGACCACCGCGGCGTCGCCCGCGACATTGCGCGCGATGTCGGCGATGACGGTGAAGGTAGTGACCACCTTCATCTTATCCTGCGCGGCGGCGCCAGTACCCATGCAGAGCGGCAGCAGCGCGGCAACGGCAAGCAGCGAACGGCGGGTGAATTGGCGGATCATGCGGGCTCCGGAAACTTGCAACGCCGCAACATCTAG
>JAEYRU010000025.1 GCA_023435335.1 Pseudomonadota bacterium | reverse complement strand
CCAGGATTGCTCTTGAGCCTGATGGACAGAGGCGTGCCTATCGCGTCCCCGTCGACTAATGCCTTCGCCTTCAGGACCGGCGGAAAGAAGATGAAGTTCTCGAAGATCTTGAACGGCCGCGCCGACGCGTTCGCGGCCTCGACCAGCGTGTCGGCTTCCTCCATAGACATGCACATCGGCTTCTGCAGCGATACGGCCTTGCCCGCTTCAATCGCCTTCAGCGCGGCGGATAGATGCAGATTATGCGGGAGGAGGATCTCGACCAGATCGACCTCCGGCCGCGCCAGCAAGTCGTCGATTTCGTCGGTCACGAAGGCCTCGGGCGCGCCCCATGCCTTGGCGCGCCTGCTCGCGGTTTCCGTATCGCGGTCGCACAGCGCCACGATCCGCGCCTTGGGATTGCGGCTGTACTCAATTGCATGGAGGTCCGAGATCCGTCCCGTTCCGATAATGCCTACGCCGATTGGCTTCGTGGCCATCTAACGCTTCCCTCTTGTTTGCTGGCTGAGACCGACATCACGAGCTCACCGAGTTCGGCGAGACGCTTGTCATCAACGCGGACAGATGGGCCGGAGACGCCAATCGCGGCGATCATCTGTCCGCTTTCATCGAAGACCGGCCGCGCGACGCAGCGGATACCGGTAGCGAATTCCTCATCGTCGACGGCGAAGCCGCGCTTGCGCGTCGCCTCGATTTCTTCGCGCAACTTAGCTTCCGAGGTGATGGTCTTCCCGGTGTAACCGGTCAGTACATCCTCGGGGCGCGCGTCGCCGAAAGCGAGAAACGCCTTGCCGAGCGCCGTGCAGTGCAACGGCGACAGTGAGCCGATGGGGTGATCCACCTTGAGAGGCAGGGTCGAGTCGATCTTGTCGATGTACCAAACCCGCGATTTGACCAGCACGGCGAGATGCGCGCATTCCTGGGTGCGCGCAACCAGGGCCTCCAGCGCCGGCCGCCACGCTTCCTTGCAGGCCACGATGTCTTCAAGCGAATGCTCGGCACGGGCAGCCGAACCGACCTTGCCGGTCAGCTTGTAGCGACGGTGATCGTCCTGCTCTGCATAACCGGCGGCGACAAGCGTCTTCAGGATGTGCGCCGCATTCGGCTTTTCGACGCCTAAAGCGCTCGCCACGTCGGTCAGCCGCACGGGTCCGCCCTGCCGGCTCATATAGTCGAGCGTATCGAGTCCACGGGTGAGAGATTGCAGAAGTCGCATCGTTCCAAGGCCCTTTTCGGCTCAGTCGGGTTTCTGGAGTTCAACACTATCATACAATTTGTACAATATATTGAAACTTTTGGCCTCTCTACCGAGCGTTCTATCCAAAACGCCATACTTTCTTCACGTATGCAACACTTTTCGTTGACACCAAGCGCTTTCTCATCCTGAATAAGAAGGCATCGTCATTATTTGTTCAACATACACAAACACGCCTTTGGGAGGAACAGATGTCCAAGCTTTCAAGACGTAACTTGCTGCTAACCGCGATTGCCGCCTCGGCTTTGGCCACGGCGGCCCCATCCTTCGGGGCGGATGGCGGCAAGGTGACCATCATGCACTATTTCACAGGTGCGCTCGGCCTGGAGGTCATCGAGGATATCTTCAACGATTTCCGCGAAAAGACGGGCGTCACTGTCGAGGAGAGCCCGATCGGCCACGAGGACTTCAAGTCCGGCATTCTCGTGCGCGCCGCCGGCAACAACCTGCCGGATGTATTCTCCTACTGGGCAGGTGCGCGGACACAGTTCGTGATCGATCACGGGGGACTGCGTCCCATCGACGACATGTGGGCGGCAAACGGACTCGACGCAGTCGTGGCAAAGTCCGTCGCTGACGGCGCCACCGTCTATGATGGCAAACACTACCTCGTGCCGTTCGGCTATCACTATGCCGGAATGTTCTACAACACCCAGGTGATGGCGGACGCGGGGGTCACCCAGATGCCGAAAACCTGGGACGAATTCCTGGCCATGTGCGAGACCCTGAAGGCCAAGGGCGTTACGCCCATCGCGCTCGGCTCCAAGAACCGCTGGCCGGCCCAGTTCTGGTTCGACTATCTGATCCTGCGCACCGCCGGTCCCGACTATCGCGCCAAGCTGATGGACGGCTCCGCCTCGTATAATGATCCCGAGGTCAAGACCGCCATGGAAAAGTGGAAGGAGTTGGTCGACAAGGGCTATTTCACGGCCAACGCCAATGCCGACGACTGGACCGACGCCGGCGACAAGGTCGCGCGCGGCGACGCGGCCATGACCCTGATGGGAACCTGGATCACCGGCTACTGGAACGGAATCGATCTGAAGCCGGAAACCGACTACGACTTCTTCGAGTTCCCGAAGATGGCCGATGGGGTCGCCAATGCCGTGGTCGGTCCGGTCGACGGCCTCGTGATTTCGGCCAATGCCGCCAATCCGGAAGGTGCGGAAAAGCTGCTCAACTTCGTGATTTCCGACACCGGGGTACAGTCGAAGTGGGCAAGCAGCCGCGGCGCGTTGTCGGCCAACGTGAACATCGATCCATCAATATATACGCCGGTCATGCAGCGTGCGGCCAAGGTGGTCGCGGGTGCCGACGCGTTTGTCTTCAACTACGACCTGTCAACGCCGCCCCCGGTAGCCGAAGTCGGCCTTTCCATGTTCTCGCGCTTCATGGATGATCCTTCGCAAGTGGGCACCATCCTCGACCAGGCCGCCGTGGACGCGAAGAAGGCGTTCACCGAGTAACCAGATCCCGGTCCGGCCGTCCTCCGCGGCGGCCGGACCCTTCACCCCTTATCGGAGCTGCGGTCCCATGGAGCGCGAAACCGGCGTTTGGCGCCTCATCTTCCTCGCCCTGCCGCTCGGCGTTTTCGCCGTCCTGGTGATCTGGCCACTGGCCAGTTCGTTCTACTACGCGTTCACAAACTGGAACGGCTTCGGCGCCAACTACGATTTCGTCGGATTGCAGAACTTCTCCAAGCTGTGGACGGACCAGTTGTTCTTCAACGCCGCCGTCAACACCGCGATCTGGATGGTTGCCGCAATCATCGTGCCTACCCTGCTGGGCTTGAGCCTCGCGCTTCTGATCGACAGCCGCATTCCGGGCGGCCCGGTGTTCAAATCCGTCTTCTATTTCCCGATCTGCCTATCGGCAGTCGTCGTCGGCCAGATCTGGATCTGGATCTATCAGGCTGATTGGGGCCTTCTTAACACCGCGATCGGCGCC
Organism: Pseudomonadota bacterium; assembly: GCA_023435335.1. Classification (GTDB taxonomy): domain Bacteria; phylum Pseudomonadota; class Alphaproteobacteria; order Rhizobiales; family Rhizobiaceae; genus RCIO01. The sequence continues at coordinate 6,579 of JAEYRU010000025.1, read as the reverse complement.
ATCACCGGCGACGCTCCCCGTATCGCCTGGCTTGCCAGGCCAAACACGGCGCTTGGCTCGGTCATCGCCGCCTGGTGCTGGCAGCATACCGGCCTGGCCATGGTGATCTACCTCGCAGGATTGACCGCTATCCCGGAAGACCTGCTCGAGGTTTGCGAGATCGAGGGCGCATCCACCTGGCAGCGCTTGCGCACCGTCATCATTCCCCTGCTCACGCCGGCAACCGTCGTGGTAGTCGCACTATCGGTCATCAACTCGCTGAAGGGCTTCGAGATTCTCTACATCATGACCGGCGGCGGACCGTTCAACACGTCGGACACGCTCGCCATGCATATGTACAATGAATCGTTCAAGAAATACCTGATGGGCTACGGATCGGCGATATCGGTCGTGCTCTTCGTGGTCGCGCTCAGCATCATCGGCCTCTATTTCCGCGAACTGAAGAAAGTCGACGAGATCTATGGCTGACCTACGCGCCACGGCGCCATCCGGGCGCGAATTCAATCCGTGGCCGGCGGTAATCTTCGTCGTGCTGGTCTGCCTCGCCATACTGTTCCTGGCGCCGACGGCCGGCGTACTGCTGTCCTCGGTCAAGACAACGCGCGAGATCGCGCTTGGCGATCTCTGGGCGTTGCCAACGACCCTCTATCTCGGCAACTTCGCGGAGGTTCTCAACAACCCGGCAGTCCACCGGTACCTCATGAACACGCTGCTCGTGGCGGCGCCCGCCACGATCGGCTCGATCGCGCTGGGTGTGCTTGGCGGCTACGTCTTTGCCAAGTTGCCCTTCCGCGGCTCGGAGTTGCTGTTCCTGGCCATCGTCGCCGGCATGTTCTTTCCGCCGCAGGTAATCCTGATCCCGCTCTACCGGCTGTTCAACGCGGCAGGGCTAATCGACACGCTCTATCCGGTGATCCTGATCCACGTCGCCATGGGCATCCCGATCTGCACGCTGCTGATGCGCAATTTCTTCGCCACAGTGCCTAACGCGCTGCGCGAAGCCGCGATCCTTGAAGGCGCTTCGGAATGGCAGGTGCTGACTCGCGTCGTCCTTCCGCTCAGCCTGCCCGCGCTCGCCGTCCTGGCCACACTGCAGTTCACCTGGATCTGGAACGACTTCCTCTGGCCGCTGATCTTCACCCAGTCAGACGAGAAGCGCACCATCATGCTCGGTATCGTCAACCTGAAAGGCCAGTACTCGGTCGCCTGGGGGGTCCAGGGCGCACTGTCGTTGATCGCCAGCCTGCCGACCCTCGTCGTCTTCCTCTTCTTCCAACGCTACTTCATCAAGGGGATGACCATGGGCGCGGTCAAAGGATAGCAAATGGCACGTCTGAAACTCGAGAACATCACCAAGTCATTCGGCCACATACAGGTCATCAACGGCGTCGATCTGGAGATCGCCCATCGGGAATTCGTTGTCTTCGTAGGCCCGTCGGGCTGCGGCAAGTCGACGATGCTGCGTATGATTGCCGGCCTCGAGGCCGTCAGCGGCGGCCGGATCATGATCGGCGATCGCGACGTGACGGGGGTAGCCCCCTCAAAGCGTGAGATCGCAATGGTATTCCAATCCTACGCCCTGTTCCCGCACCTGACGGTGGCGGAAAACATCGGCTTTGGGCTCAAGCTTGCAAAGCGGCCCCGCGAGGAGATCGATCGCCGAGTCGCCGAAGTGGCGAAGACGCTGCAACTTGAAACACTGCTCGGACGCAAGCCCCGGCAGTTGTCCGGTGGTCAGCGCCAGCGCGTCGCCATTGGACGCTCGATCATCCGCGATCCCAAGGTCTTTCTTTTCGACGAGCCGCTGTCGAACCTCGACGCAGCACTTCGGGTGCAGATGCGCCTGGAAATCGCGCGCTTGCACCAGCGTCTCGACACGACGATGGTCTACGTCACTCACGACCAGACCGAGGCGATGACGCTCGCCGACCGCATCGTCGTCTTCAACAACGGTCGAATCGAGCAGGTTGGCACCCCGATCGAACTCTATGACAGGCCGGCGAACACCTTCGTGGCTGGTTTCATCGGCGCCCCGTCGATGAATTTCATCGACGCCCGCATCGACACGACCCGCGGCGCGCCTGCTGTTGCGTTCGGTTCGGCCCGCGTGCCGATCGACGCGGGTAAACTGCCCGGCGGTCCAATCCGCCTCGGCGTCAGGCCTGAGCATATTTCGATCGCCCGGGACGGCGCCCCCGATTTCACCGGCACGGTCGAGATCGTCGAGAAGCTCGGGGCGGAGTCCCTAATCTACGTGCAGACCGGCTTGACACCGGAGCCGGTTACGATGCGTGCTTCTCCCGAGTTGCAGGTGCATCCCGGCGACATGCTGCCACTTGTTCTCGACCGTGCCCGCATTCACCGGTTTGCAGCAGACGGCTCGGCGTTCTGATGTACAAAGACCATTGCGAAGGGCGCTGGATGGCGCCCGGACAGTCCTACCGCAAGCGTCCCGTTGGTCACGACGCCAGCTACCAGGCGGCCCGCCTGAAGGCCGCCGGTGTCGACCCGGAGTTCTATGGCAACGCGGCGGAGACGGGCCTCTTCGGCCTCGACTGCTTCGATTCCATGGTCGATGCCGGGCTCAACATCGATGGATATGTCTTCCTATCGCAGAAATATCGGCTCATTCGGCAGACCGCCCTCGGTCAGTCCCTCGAAATCGACGGGCATGTCCGCGATCTGCACGAAACCTCGCGCGGCCCGGTCGCCAACGAGGTCTACCGCTTCACTGACGAGCACGGACGCGTTTGCATCGAGAGTGAGCTGACCGGACTGTTGGCCCTGCCGAAGGAGGTGGCGGCGAAGGAAGCCCCTGCCCTTCCGCGCCACCCGGAGCAGCCGGCAGAGGGCTGGACGCTGATCCAAGAGAAACGGGTGACGCCCGACGATGTGAGGGCGTTTTCGCAGGATATCGGCAATGAGATGCATTTCGACCTCGAATTTGCCCGCAAGCACGGTTTCCGCGCACCGATCGCGCAAGGCGTAATGTCGGCGGTGTGGATGCTGTCGGCGCTCTACCGCCAAGGGACGCAGCCGGCCCGTTTCGAGGTCGACATCCGATATCTGCGGCCGGTGTTTTGGGACGACTACGCCTCACTCTGGCAGTGCTGCCAGGCCGACGGCAAGGTATCCATGGTACAGGCCCGCAACGGGCAGGGCAAGGTGACGGCCGACCTCACGGTGGTTTCAATCTCGGTTTAAAGGGAAGCCAACGTGACTCCTGTCGAACACTTGCGGCACGCTGCCGAGCAAGCGCCGGATGCGAGAATCCATTCCGGCGATGAAGCCATCTCCTACGCGCAGTTGCTCGACCGCAGCCTGCGCGCCGCAGGCGGTTTGCGGAAACTGGGAATAGAGGCGGGCGACCGCGTTGCGTTCTGGCTGCCCAACAGCCTGCCTTACCTCGATCTCTTCTACGCCTGCCTGCATATCGGGGCGATCGCCGTCTCCATCAACACGCGGTTCCGGCGTGCAGAGGCGCAGTCAATACTGGCGCGAACCGGCTCCAGCGCGATCGTGCTTTGGCCGGGCTTCAAGGAAATCCCCTTTCTCGAAATGCTCGGCGAGATGGACTCCCCAGCGATCGCCGGGCTGCGCACGGCAATCCTCTGTGACACCGCAGACAGTGGCTTTTCGCTGGAGGGCGTCGAGGTGGCGTATCATCATGAGTTGCTGCGCGAGACACCGGTCGAGACCGCCGCCAATCCGCAAGCCCATTGCGCGATCTTCCCGACCTCCGGCACGACGAGCGCGCCAAAGTTCGCAGTGCACTCCCATGGCAGGATCGCAACTCATGCACGCCAGGTTGCCGCAACCTTCGGCTATGACGCGCCGGACGTTCATCTGCTCCAAGCGGTGCCGTTCTGCGGTATCTACGGGTTCAGCCAGTGGGTCGCGACGGTCGCGGGCCAGGCCAGCGCGAGCCTGATGCCCTATTTCGAGCCGCGCGCGGCGGGCGAACTGATCCGCGCGCGCCGCATCACGCATATCAACGGTCCGGACGACCTGCTGAAACGGCTGCTTGACGCCTTCCCGGAGCGCCATCCATTTCCGTCGCTTCGCGAATCCCTGTTCGCTAGTTTCAATCCGACACTGGCCGACTTCGTCCATGAAGCCGATGCACGTGGCCTGCACATCATCAACGGCTACGGCATGAGCGAGATCTTTTCGTTCTTTTCGCGCCGAGCAGGTGGCGCGCCTGCGGAATTTCGCAAGCATCCCGGCGGCGTCCCCGTAAATCCGGCCGCCAAAGTCCGGGTGCGCGACACAGATACCGGCGAGCTGGCATCGCAAGGCAAGGTCGGGAGCCTAGAAGTCTTCTCCGACACAATGTTTCTCGAATATTGGGGCGATCCCCAAGCGACCCGGTCCGCCTTCACGGAGGACGGATTCTTCATCACCGGCGATCTCGCGGTGATGGAGGACGACAGGTCGTTCAGGCTGCTTGGACGCAACGGGGATTTCCTGCGCCTCGGCGGTTTCCTGGTCAATCCGGCCGAAATCGAAGTCGTTCTCAAGGACGTGGCGAACGGCGTCGACATCGTCGTGGTGGAGGCTTCTTCGCCGCGCGGCAACAGGGCGGTTGCCTTCTACCGGCTTGGCGCGGGATGCGTTTTCGACGAGGCGGAGGTGCGCCGGCGTGCGGCAGGACTTCTCGCGGACTTCAAGGTGCCCCAGCACTTCGTGGAACTGGAAACTTTTCCGGTCGCCATGAGCCCTAACGGCGAGAAGATCCAGCGCGGACGCCTGAAGTCGATGGCGGCGGAGTACGTCGCCGCCCTTTCGGACAAAACCTGAGCCGCGCCACAAAGCGAGACGATAGTCTCAGGTAAGCCGCATTCCTGCTTTTTCGATGGCGCCACCTTTGTGATCAGCGCGAGCGTTCCATGTCTATTGCCCTTGGCAGCCGTCCCAAGGCTGATCCGCCGCCGCGGCCGCGCGTGCACCTCGACCTAGATGGCGCCATCGCCTACGCGATCGGCGATGTCCACGGGTGCCTGCAAGAGCTCCTTTCACTGGAGCAGAAGATCGTCGCGGACGCCGGCGGGTTCAAGGGACATCGCAAGCTGATGATCCTGCTGGGCGACTATGTCGACCGAGGAAGGGATTCGGCGCAAGTCATCGAGCATCTGCTGAAGCCGCCGCCGCCCGGCTTCGGCCGCATCTGTCTCGCGGGAAACCATGACATCTGTATGCTGCGCTATCTGGAAGGCGCGGTTCCAATTGAGGCGTGGCTGGCGCTCGGCGGCGCCACGACACTGTATTCCTACGGTCTCGACCCCGCACACATAGGCAGGCTCTACGGCAAAGAGGCCGATACCTACATCCGCCAGGCCATCCCTTCGCGGCACAGGGAATTCCTGCGCCAGCTACCGGTCATGGCCTACACGCCGGAGATCGTCTTCGTGCATGCCGGCATCAGGCCACGAATTCCCCTGCCGGAGCAAACTGAGGCGGATCTGACGACCATCCGTGATGACTTCCTCGACCACGCGGATCGGCTCGACCGATGGGTCGTCCATGGCCACACACGGACTGACTTCCCCCGGGCCACCGGCCAGCGGCTCGGCATCGACACCGGGGCATTCGAGACCGGCCGGCTCACCGCGCTTCGGCTTCTTGGCCGGAAGGGGCGGTTGGTGTTTTCGTGAGAGGACGTGGCGTCTCTGACGTCTTCGACGCACCTTCGTAGTATTCGGCATATCGCGCCAGGAATTGCTCGGATCCGCCGAACGATCCGTATTTCGGCAACGATTTCAGACGCACCTTGTTGAGGACAACCCCTAGCACCTTGCCGGCGATGGACTGCTCTGACGCGAGCATGTTGCGGACCAGGGCGCGCGGCGTGCGCCCCCACTCGACCACGACGACGAATCCGTCCGCGAGCGGCGCGAACGCCTTCGCGTCGACCACTGGGCCGAGGGGCGGAAGATCCACGATGACATGCTCAAAGACACCCCGGGCCTCCTGTATGAGGCGGCTCATGCCGGGCGACGAAAGCGCCTCCCCGGTATGCGAAAACTGCCCGCGGACAACGCCAGGCAGGATCGCGAGCCGGGTCTGGCGATCGAATCTCAGCTTGGACCGCCAGGACTGCGCATCCAGGACGGCTTCGACGAGGCCGCTGTCAGCTGAAATGCCCAGCGCACGCGTAAGGGCGGGGTTCCTTAGGTCGCCGTCGATCAGCAGTGTCTTGGAGCCGGCAGCCGCCAGAATCTGAGCGAGATTGGCAGCAACTGTCGATTTGCCTTCGCCGGGCAGTGCCGAGACGACAGCTATCACCTTGCCTACGTTCTTCTGCAGAACGATGTCGCTCGCTATTTTCACGTTTCTCAATGTCTCGGCGAACATCGACGTGGGGGCATCCAGCGCGATGCGCAGCGCAGCCTTGCGGTCTACCGTATTGGCGGCGGGCTTGTGCCCGATGGCCAGTCCGCGGGACCTCACGCTCCCCGCCGGACCGCCTCCCGACAGCGGCAGATAGCCCAGGAACTTAAGGCCCAGACGCCCAATCACGTCCTCACCGGTGCGGAAGAAGCGCTCGTTGAACTCGTTGAGCGCGCCAAACGACGCGCC
>JAEYRU010000290.1 GCA_023435335.1 Pseudomonadota bacterium | reverse complement strand
CGCGACGTCACGCCGCTGATGCACAACCCGCAGCCCTTCGAGATCCTCAAGATGGATCGCCGCCGCGGCAACATCGTGGTGTCGCGCCGCACCGTGCTCGAGGAGAGCCGCGCCGAGCAGCGCTCGGAGATCGTGCAGAACCTCGAAGAGGGCCAGGTGGTCGAGGGTGTCGTCAAGAACATCACCGACTACGGCGCCTTCGTCGACCTCGGCGGCATCGACGGCCTGCTGCATGTCACCGACATGGCGTGGAGGCGCGTCAACCACCCCACCGAGATCCTCTCCATCGGCCAGACGGTCAAGGTGCAGATCATCCGCATTAACCAGGAGACGCACCGCATCTCGCTCGGCATGAAGCAGCTCGAGAGCGACCCCTGGCAGGAGATCGGGACCAAGTTCCCGATCGGCAAGAAGATCAAGGGCACCGTCACCAACATCACCGACTACGGCGCCTTCGTGGAGCTGGAGCCGGGCATCGAGGGGCTCATCCACGTCTCCGAGATGAGCTGGACGAAGAAGAACGTGCATCCCGGAAAGATCCTCTCCACCACCCAGGAAGTCGAGGTGGTGGTGCTCGAGGTCGACCCGCAGAAGCGCCGCATCTCGCTCGGCCTCAAGCAGACGCTGGAGAATCCGTGGGAGGCCTTCGCGGCCAACCATCCGGTCGGCTCGGAGGTCGAGGGCGAGGTCAAGAACAAGACCGAGTTCGGCCTGTTCATCGGCCTCGACGGCGATGTGGACGGCATGGTCCACCTCTCCGATCTCGACTGGAACCGTCCCGGCGAGCAGGTCATCGAGGAGTACAACCGCGGCGACGTGGTGAAGGCGCAGGTTCTCGACGTCGACGTCGAGAAGGAGCGCATCTCCCTGGGCGTCAAGCAGTTGGGCCGCGACGCGGTCGGCGAAGCCGCCAGCTCAGGCGAACTGCGCAAGAACGCGGTCGTCACCTGCGAGGTCACCGGCATCAAGGACGGCGGCATCGAGGTAAAGCTGGTCGATCACGACATGGAGACCTTCATCAAGAGGTCCGACCTGTCGCGTGATCGCGACGAGCAGCGTCCCGAGCGCTTCTCCGTCGGCCAGAAGGTCGACGCCCGGGTCATCACCTTCGACAAGAAGACCCGCCGCATCACCGTCTCCATCAAGGCGCTGGAAATCGCCGAGGAGAAGGAAGCGGTCGCGCAATTCGGCTCCACCGATTCCGGTGCGTCGCTGGGCGACATCCTCGGCGCGGCGCTGAAGCAGCGCGGCGGCAAGGAAGAGTAGCCGCTCGGCTCAACTCTTCGGATCAACATGGAAACCCGCCGGAGCGATCCGGCGGGTTTTTTCGTGTCCGGCGCCTGCCCCGATTGCGCTGGAACCCCGGGCCGTCCCGGGCGTTTGTCCAGCAAGCGGAACGATCCGCAAGGACACACGGAAAGGAGATCGCGATGAACTGGAATCAGGTCGAAGGCAACTGGGAGCAGTTCAAGGGCAAGGTCCAGGAGAAGTGGGGCAAGCTCACCAATGACGACCTCGACGTCATCAAGGGTAACCGCAAGCAGCTGGCCGGCCGCATCCAGGAACGCTACGGCCACGCGCAGGAAGATGCCGAGCGCGAGATCGACGACTGGCTGACCCGCCACTGAACGGCGACTGCGCCAGGTCGAGAACGTCGCGGGGCCGGACCATGTCCGGCCCCGAGCTACATGCGCCTGCGTTCTATAGGAGCCAGGGCAGCTTCTCGTTGAGATCGGTGCAGACCGCCGCGTTCGCGCGGTCCAGCCGGAACACGCGGTCATCCGGGCCGAGTTCGAAGAACTCCGCCGCGCCGCTCACGTCATCCAGGGATTTCCAGGCCGCGACCTCGTCAGGCAGGTGCAGCATGACGCTGGCTCCATCGCGCAGATCGAGAGGAAAGTCGCCACCCTCCTCGGCGGAGGAACCGTCGGTGGTCGTGATGGCATGGCAGTCCAGCCCGGCCCTCCGACCGAAGGAAGGCAGCAGCGGTTCTCCCATCCCGTCCAGGTTGGCTTCCTCGGCCCAGTAGCATTCGCCGAGGATATGGTGCGCGCGGGAGGCCTCGGTGATCGCCACCCGGATGTTCGCCCCACCCGTCTCTGGATAGTCGGTCAGCGAAAGGCGTACCGCACGCGTGCGCTGCCTTGGGTGCTTCGCCAGATGCGCCGCGTCATAGACACGCTCGAAGCAGAGTTGCCCGTCATGCCTGTCGAGAAGGTCCGTCAACGGATCGGCGCAGGCCTGTGCGGCCATGGCGAGAAGGGCGGCGGCGGATACGGCAGTTCTCACGGGCGATCCTCCATGCGAAACGGGGCGGCATCCCGTGCCGCCCGTTTTCAGTCTACGCCCGAGCGGGTTCCCCCCGCAATCGGCTGCGCGCCTGCCTACTCATGAACCGTTCCGCTGCCGCCGACGGCTACGATGTTGTACGGCCGGCCCGCGGTCACGATCTCGCGGCTTTTCTCGAAAGTCTCGGCGTCCACCACGTGGATGACGCCCCTGAGCGGATCGGTGACGAAGATCTCGTTGCCGGCAACCGCCACGCGTGGGCGCGGATCGCTCCAGTGGCCGTCCATCGAATAGGGCTCGGTGAGAGCGATCGACTTGCCGAGCCGGGCCGAAAGCGGCTCAGCTTGCCTGCGTCAGGCAGCCGCGCAGCGAGGAGGCGAGGTTGCGCAGGAGGTCGAAATAGAGCTCCGGCCCTTCCGTCAGGCTGCCGCCTTCCGGATCGAGGACGCCGGCT
>JAEYRU010000281.1 GCA_023435335.1 Pseudomonadota bacterium | reverse complement strand
GTTTCGCCCCCCCCCCGTTGTGGGGTGGGGGGCGAGCGCCGGGTGCCGGGTGGGGTAGGTTCATGCCGCACGCTGCCGCAACGACCCCACCCGTCCAATCGCCCCTGGCGATTGTCCACCCTCCCCTCGAGGGGGAGGGGACCCCTACTCCTCCTCGTCCTCTTCCTTGCCCTTCAGCGAGGAAAGCTTGGCGAACACCTTGTCGGCGTCGAGCTCGGCGTCCTCGTCGGCGGGCTTGGGAGCGGGCGGCGTAAGCCGCTCGGTGACGGAGGCGGGCAGCAGCGTGTCGCCGGCCGGCGCCTCCGGCTCCTTGCCGCGCGAGGCGCGGCTCACCTCGAGGTCGAGGTCGATCTGCGAGCACAGGCCCAGCGTCACCGGGTCCATCGGCACCAGGCTGGAAGCGTTCCAGTGGGTGCGGTTGCGGATCTGCTCGATGGTCGCCTTGGTGGTGCCGACGAGGCGCGAGATCTGCGCGTCCTTCAGTTCGGGGTGGTTGCGCACCAGCCAGAGGATCGCGTTGGGGCGGTCCTGGCGCTTGGAGAGCGGGGTGTAGCGCGGGCCCTTGCGCTTCGATTCCGGCACCCGCACCTTCGGCTCCAGAAGCTTCAGCCGGTAGTCCGGGTCGGCCTCCGCCCTGGCGATCTCGTCGCGCGTCAGCTGGCCGGTGTTGATCGGGTCCATGCCCTTGATGCCCTGCGCGGAATCGCCGTCGGCGATCGCCTTCACCTCGAGCGGGTGCAGCTTGCAGAACTGCGCGATCTGCTCGAAGGAGAGCGCGGTGTTGTCGACCAGCCAGACGGCGGTCGCCTTGGGCATCAGAAGCGTCGTGGCCATTGGGTAAAATCCTTCTCGCTCGCCCGCGTCCCGTCGCGGGCGGTGGTCAAGCCACCGGAATTTCAGGAATGCGCGCGATATAGGGGAAAAGGCGAGGCGAGGCAAGGGAAACCCCTCACGCCGCCTTCAGCCGCTCCACTTCCTGCTCGAACTCGAAGGTCAGTTGCGCGGCCTCGTCCTCGGGAAGGAACGTGCCCATGCGTTTCATCAGGTAGAGCCGGTTGCCGAGTTCCTCGGCGCTCCATGGCATGCGATCGGCTGCCCGCGCCTCGGCCAGCATGTTGGCGATGCGCCTGCGGATGCGGTCGGGGTCGGCGCGATAGACAAGCGGCAGCGCGTCTTCCGCCGGGTCCGGCTGGTCGTCGCCGAAAAGGCTGAGCTGGCTGCGGGTCATGCGGTGCCGTCCAAACGATTCGCTTGCCGCGATCCTACAACCTCCTCCTCCTGATCCGCGACCCCGTCGCCTCCGTTATCCCCGCAATCAAGCATCATCCTTGGGCGGCGTCGCACTGATCTTCTTCGCGGCCAGTATGCGCTCCAGCAGGTCGGCCTGCCTGGGCTCCAGCGCCACCAATCGGCCCAGCACGTTCAAAAGGTCGATCAGGTCGCTGGTATATTCCGCCGGCCAATGCTCGGGCTGGATGCGGTCGAGCGGCGAGGGCGGCCTCCTGTCGCCGATCTGCGGCTTTTCGCGATTGCGCCGGCGGTAGCTGAACCACTGCCGCACCACCTGCTTGCCCGAGACCTCGTAGTTCCAGACCTCCGGCGGAACGTTCTCGACGAAACCGCCCCCGACCAGCACTCGGCGTTTCGTGGCGTCATAGTCCATAGTGTCGGGCAGCGGCTCCGGCGCGCCGGGTATCGCGCCCTCTTCGGGGATGAAGGGCCGCTCGCCGTCGGCCCTGCGCGGCGGCGCTTTCGGCCGGCCCGCCTCCGGATCGGCGAAGCGCTCGCCATAGGTATGCAGCCAGATCACCTCGCGCCCGAGCTCGACGGCTTCCGCGAACAGCATGGGGTCGGCGGTCAGCGGCACGCGCAGGCCGGGCTGCACGAGATCAGGCAGGAAGCGTGCCGTGAAGGCCGGATGCGCCATGACGGCGGCCAGATAGGCCATCACGTCCTCGGGCGAGACCTCGCCCAGCGCATCGGCCAGCAGGGAAAGCATGGTGGGGGAGATATTGGGTTTGGTCGCGGCGGCGTCGGCCCACAACGGAAATGCTCGGCCGCCTCGGCCGTTATAGTGGTGCAGGTCGGGAATTATGCCGCTGATCGTCAATGCGGGACCATTCGACGGCGAACGGTCATCGGGCGCAGTGAGATACACCTGCCCGGTCGAATGCGTTGACCAGAGAGTCGGGTTCGGACGGTTGATCAGACGCGAGTCAGGAATTATCCATTGCCGATCAAAGGAGCGGAAAGCGTACTGCACCGGCGTAACCGGCCCGCTGGTATCATTACCGACGGCCGTTTCCCGATGCTCATGGCCGGGTATCCCCTTCTGCGCGATCTTTGAAACAGTCTTGTCGCCGCCTTCATGCGGATGGAAAAGCACCTCCTTCCTCGCCGCATCCGTCTCTGTCACCAGCCTGTCCCACCGATCGCGCAGGGACTGTGCGTCAGGCGCGATGACCCACGTGCGCCCAGGCATGACGCCGGAGCCGTCATAGACGAAAAAGTCCTTGAGTGATGGGAAGGTAGCCCAGTCGCCGCCATGCAGCGACAACTTGGACAAGGCGGCGAATTTTTCCTCGCGCCGGCCCTTCGGCAGCGCCGTGAAGCGCACTCGCGCCGGCTCGCCCGGGTCCTTGCCCAGCGGCTTCGCCGCCAGCACGATACACACTGGCTGCTGCACGCCCTGGAAGATACGGGTCGCAACTTCGGGCTGGTGGCCTTCCGGCGAACAGTCCACCACCCATATGTCGGAGGCGCTGCGGCGCAGGTCCGCGCGCATCTTCTGGAAGCCCGGCCCGTTCAGGAATCCGGCCACCGTGATGAAGCAGACAATGCCTTCCTCGTCCCGGTCTGGATTGCCGGTCGCCGCCCGATTGCCTGCGCCGAACACCTTCCATGTCGCCCAGCGCCAGAAATAGACGTAGAGGTTCTTGAGATGCTTGGCGTGCGCCGAGGCGCCCCATTCGGGCGGTAGCGCCCACCAGTCCATCGGCGCGACCAGCCCCGGCTCTCCGCTGCCCTTTTCGATCCAGCTTCCCATGCCCCGCGCCTTTTCCTTGTAGGGCGGGTTGCCGAGCACGACGGTGATGTCGCGCGATTTCTTGATCTCGTTCGCGTCCCGCCGCGACTTCGCTATCGGGCCGCTCTGCACCAGCACGTCTTCCTCGATGAAGGGGTTGCCGAGCGTGTCCGTGATGAAGAGCTGGATATCGGGCAGCGTGCCGCTCGTTCCGCTCTGCCTGTTCGTCAGCGTCTGCAGTTCCGCGATCAGGCGCAGCTGCGCCACGGCGAACGGGCCGAACTGAAGCTCGAAGCCGATCAGCCGTTTCATTGCCGCGTCGATCGCGCCGGCCACGGCTCCCGGCCCCTGGTCGGCCTCCACCGTCGCCGCGATCCGGCGCATGACGCCGAGCAGGAAGGTGCCGGTGCCGACCGCCGGGTCGGCCAGCGTCACGTCACCGGAGGCGAGACCGGCCGGGCGGTTGAACAGCGGCCCGCGCAGCGCCTCGTCCACCAGCCGCGTCATCGCCGCCACCACTTCCGGCGGCGTGTAGTAGCTGCCGGTCGCCTTGCGCAGGTCGTTGTCGTAGACTTCGAGAAAGTCCTCGTAGAAGTAGAGCCACGCCTCGGGCCTGTCCCTGCTGATCGTGTGCCAGTTCACTTCGTTCAGCACGCGCGTCAGCGTGTCCAGCGAGGTGCGCAGAGCCTTGTGGTTTTCCTCGTCGTCGGTCAGCAGGCCGAGCGCCGTTCCGATCAGCGAGTTCGAGCCGCGCAGCGTGTGGGCCGCCTGATGGATGCCGGCCGAAAGCGGTATGTCCATCGCCCGCGCCACCAGCAGGCCGAACGTCACCGCCTGCGCGTAGCCGTCCGCGAAGCGGTAATCATTGGCGTCCGGGAACAGCAGCTTGCGCCAGTCCTTCGCCAGCGCCGTCAGGCCGCGGCTTTTCCGTTCCAGCTGCTCTATCACCTCGTCGCGCAGCAGGCGGCAAAGCCGCGCCGAGACATGCGCGAGCTGCCTCGCGTTCGCGGGCGGGATGGGCTTCCAGCTGAGAAAGTCGGCGACAAGGGCCGGCAGCGCATCGGGCGCCCGCAACCTCGCGCCGGATGTCTCGAGGTCGCCCTCCAGCGTGAGGATCCTGCCCTGGAGTTCGCCGTCGCGCCACAGGCTGAACGAACTGCCGTCCGTATAGAGCAAGTTCGGCAGCGCCTTCAGCTTCTGCCATTGCTCCTTGTCGTGCCTGTCGCTGAAGCGGCGGGGGTCCGCTCCCTTGCCCGGCGCTTTCACCTCGATGAAGCCCACCAGCATCTGCGCATCGGGGCGCAGGCCGCGCGTCACGGCGAAATCCGGCCGCGTGCCGGTACCGGCAAGGCTGGTCTCCCCGACGAGCCGCACCTGCGGCGCCGGAACGCCTCCGATCTCGGCCAGAGCAGGAAGAAGGGTCTCGAGCGGCGCGCGCAACTGGTCCTCCGGCGCGCCCGCAATGGCCGAGCCGGAGAGTTTTGGCGCCAACGCGGCGCCATACGCGGCCACTGCTCTGTCTAGTTCCTCGCCCACTGTGCCCCGTGCGGTATGGATGGACCAAAAAGACTCAAGAAAATATTCGCAAGTCTGCTCAATCACTTGCTCGATTACAACGCAGAAATTTGCCGAATTCTATCCCCACACTTCGCGCCTCCCCGATAATCGCCGTCAGCTCCCTCGCGGGAAGCGGGTGGCCTCCGACCATCCGCGAGGGCGCCGGCGCCGGTTGGGCCGCGCTACGGAAGCGCGGCTTGGGTGATGAGCCCTCACATCCGGGCCCCGGGATGGCCGCGCTCCCGCCGTCAAGAGGATGGCGGGCGCAAGGGAGACCTTGCGAGCGGCGCCCTGCATAGCCCGCAAGGGCAACGCGGGGTCCACGCGCATCCGGGGCAAGAACGCCGGCGGGCGCATGGCAAGGCGTCAGTTTTTCAAACGCCGGACGTCTGCCATGCGCCCGCTTCCCACTGCTCAAACCCCGGCCTTGGCGGCGCGGGAACGCCTCCGCGCGCCCGCCGCCCCGGCCTCATCTCAGGAGATGCCCCATGTCCCGCCACAGACACAGCCGAGCCGCCAGCCGATCCGCCAGCCGGGCCCCGGCGGCCGCTCCCTTCACCATCGCCCCGCCCTCGCCCGGCGTGCCCGCCGCGGTGGTGGAGACCGTCAACCTCGCCGCCTGCATCACGGCCTCGATCACCGGCGCCTACAAGACCTGCCCGCGCCGGGCCTGCCGCGAGGGCTGCAGCGCCGACATCCACCGCGTCTGCAAGGCCGAGTTTCCGGCGGACGCCGACAGGATCATCGCCGGCATGCACCTGTTTCTCCACGCGATCCCCTACCACACGGCGGTGGCGCGCCACGCGCTGTGGGAGGAGCAGGCGGAGGC
>JAEYRU010000245.1 GCA_023435335.1 Pseudomonadota bacterium | reverse complement strand
GTTGGACATGATGCGGCCTTCGCCCGAGGGCGGCATCTCGACCACGGCCGCGGCGGTTTCGTCGCAACTCGTCTCGATCCCCAATGCGCGCAGCACGCCGTCCATCGCCGCTCACTCGTTGCGGGGGAGGAGAATCCCCGTTAGGTAGACCAGCCGTGGCCGGACGGCTGCGGTTAACACGGACGGCGCGCCATGCAAACAGGTGGCTTCAGGATCGGGACGCGCGGCAGTGCGCTGGCGCTGGCGCAGGCGTCGGAGACGCGCGCCAGGCTGATGGCTGCGCACGGCCTGCCGGAAGAGGCCTTCCACATCGAGATCATCACGACCAGCGGCGACCGCATTCTGGACCGGCCGCTGGCGGAGGCGGGCGGCAAGGGCCTTTTCACCAAGGAGATCGAGGAGGCGCTGCTCGACGGCCGCATCGACATCGCCGTGCATTCCTCCAAGGACATGCCGACGCGCCTGCCCGAAGGCCTGGAGATCTCCGCTTTCCTGGAGCGCGAGGACGTGCGCGACGCCTTCATCGGCCGCGCGGCTTCGCGGCTGCTCGATCTGCCGGAGGGGGCGACCGTGGGCTCCTCGTCGCTGCGGCGGCAGGCGTTGATCCGCAGGCAGCGTCCCGACCTCAACGTCGAAACCTTTCGCGGCAACGTTCAGAGCCGGCTTCGCAAGCTCAACGAGGGGCAGGTGGACGGGACGTTGCTGGCGCTTGCCGGCCTGAAGCGGCTGGTGCTCGCCGATGTCGTCACCGAACTGCTGCCGGTCGAACGTTTCCCTCCCGCGCCGGGGCAGGGGGCGATCTGCATCGAGAACCGCATCGGCGACAGGCGCGCCGAGAAGCTGCTCGCACCTATCCGCCATCGCGAGACAGGCCAGGCGCTCGCCTGCGAGCGTGCGTTCCTGGCCGCTCTGGACGGCTCCTGCCGCACGCCGATCGCGGGGCTGGCGCGTATCGACGGCGGCCGGCTCTTCTTCGCCGGCATGATCCTTACGCCGGATGGGCGTGAGGCCCACGAGATCGAAGCGGAGGGCATCGCTGACGATGCGGCGCGCATCGGCGCCAGGGCCGGGGTCGACGTCAGGGCGAAGGCCGGAACCGCCTTCTTCGACAGCTGGCCGTGATGCGCGTGCTGGTCACGCGGCCCGAACCTGGCGCGAGCGAGACGGCGCGCCGGCTGACTGCCATGGGCCACGAGCCGGCGGTGCTGCCGCTGACCGAGATAAGGAGGCTGGACCTTACCGACCCGCCCGATGCGCGCGATTTCGACGCGGTGGTCGCGACCAGCGGCGCGGCTCTGCGCAGCGCGCCTCCCGCGTTGCTTGCCTCTCTCTTGGATCTCCCGCTCTTTGCCGTCGGCGATGCTACGGCGGAGGCCGCACGGAAGGCCGGCTTCGCACGCGCCGAGAGCGCGAGCGGCGACAGCTCCGCCCTGGCTGCCCAGGTCGTGCTGACGCTGCCGGAGGGGTCGCGTATCGTGTACCTGTGCGGCCGCGTGCGCACCGGCGACCTGGCCGAGCGGCTGCGCAAGGCCGGTTTTGCTGTCGCCACGGTCGAGACCTACGACACGCTTCCGATTGAGTTTCAGTCCAGCGAAATCGGCGAACTGCTCGAAGCCCGGCCGGTCGACGCGGTCCTGCTCTATTCGGCGAACGCCGCAGTGCTGTTCGCGCGGCTGCTGGCCTCGCGCGAGGCCGGACCGCTCGTTAGGGCAGCGCGGCTGCTCTGTATGTCGGCGCGCGCGGCGCAGGCGCTGCCGGAATCGGCGCGGGCGCGGAGCGAAATCGCCAGGACGCCCGACGAGCCCGCGCTCCTGCGCCTGCTCGCCGGTTAAGCCATCTGGCCGCGCCCCCTTTTTTCGCCGCTCTGATATGCTACCTGAACCGTATGCCGCGCCAGATGCGCACACGGTTCGGAAGAAGCGGAGCCCGGAATGGTCAAATCGCCCAAGATTCGGCACTCGAAAACGAGCACCGAGCCGGTAACCATCGATCTCGGCGCCGACGAGGTGTCCCGCGTTCCGCCCGAATCGGCGAAGTCGTCCGGAAAGGACGCAGCCGGACCCGAATCGGAGGTCGCCGCGAACCAGCCTGAGGCAGCCGCCGCGTCGATGCAGGCGTCGGTGGGTGCCGGCGCAAGCCCGGTCAAGCAGACCGGTTCGGTGCCGCCGGTGCGGCAGGCGTCGCCCCCCGCGGGCAAGTCCGCGGAGCAGGCAGGCAAGACCACGGAAACGGAGAAGGCCGAGGCCCCGCAGCCCGATACCGCGGCCGCCAGGCCCTCGGCTGGCAGCGCCGGCCCGAGCCCCTTCGGACGCGACGCATCTGCGAAGCCCTCGGCCTCGCCCGAGCCCAAACCTGCGGCGACAGCTTCGCCTCCACCGTACCGTCCCGCGGCGTCGCAGCGCGGCGCTGGCTCCATCGTCGCGGCCGGGCTGATCGGGGGACTGGTCGTGCTCGGTGGCGTCGTGGGCGCCTGGTATGGGGGGCTTGTGCCGGCTGCAGGCACGCCGGCGGCGCCGGACACGCAGGCGTCAGATGCGCTGCGCGCCGAGATCGAGACGCTGAGGGACGAACTGGCCGAACTTCGCAGCCAGCCGGCGCCAGCGGGCGCAGATGCGGCAGATCTTACCGACGCCAACGCGCGCATCGAGAGCGTAAGCGTGCTGGTGGAGGAAATGCGCGCGCAGCTTGCGCAATTGTCGGAGCGGGCCGAGGCTGACGGCGCGGGCGGCGATGCGGCCGCGCTGGAGGAGTTCAGGACGAACCTGTCGCAGCTTGAGGAGCGCATGGCCGCATTGCCCGCCGAAGGCGCGACGGCGGATGCGGAAGCGCTGCGTGCAGAGATGGCACGCGTCGAGGAGAGCGTCCGTTCGGCTGCAGAGGAAGCGGCGGCATCGGCGAGCGAAACTGCCAACGCAGCTGCGTCGCGCATCGAGGCGCTGGAGCGTTCGCTAGCCGAACTGTCGGCGCGCGTGGAAGAGCAGGACCAGATGCCCAGCGTGGCGCTCGCCATCGCGGCCTCGGCGCTGAAGGCCGCGATCGACCGCGGCGCGCCCTTCCTGTCCGAGCTGGAGACCTTCGCCGGACTAGCGCCGGAAGCGCCGGAAATAGCGGAACTTCGATCCATGGCTGCCACCGGTGTCCCGACGCGGACGGCGATTGCCGCCGAGACGGACGCCGCGGCCGTGCGCATTATCGAGGCGGGCCGCGTGATCGACCCGCAGGCGGGCATGCTCGATCGGTTGTGGGCGAGCGCGCAATCGCTGGTGACAGTACGGCCGATCGGCCAGGTCCAGGGTGAGGATGTGCCGGCGATCGTCGCGCGCGTCGAAGCGGCTATCCAGGCCGGCGACTATGAGCGGGCGATCGCCGAATATGATTCGCTGCCGCAGGATGCGCAGGCCGCAGGGGCCGAGTTCATAGCGAAGGTCAGGGCGCGACACGCCGCCGACCGGCTTGCGGAGCAGACGCTGTCCGCGGCGCTCAGGGCGTAGGAATTCTCCATGCTTCGTATCTTCTTCTTCCTCCTCCTCATCTTCCTGATCGGCCTCGGCTTCGCCTGGCTTGCCGACAGGCCCGGCGAGATGATCGTGACGTTTGCCGGATACGAGTATCGCGTCACGCTGATGGTCGCGGCCGTCATCCTGGCCGCGTTGGTGGCCGCGACGATGCTCACATGGTGGCTGCTGAAGGCGATCTGGAACAGTCCCTATACAGTTTCTCGCTATTTCCGCGTGCGCCGCCGCGATCGCGGCTACCAGGCGCTTTCGACCGGCATGATCGCGGCCGGCGCCGGCGACGCGGCGCTGGCGCGCAAGAAGAAGCGCGAGGCGATGAAGCTGATAAGCTCGGACCAGGAGCCACTGATCCATCTGCTCGACGCGCAGGCGTCGCTTCTGGAAGGCGACCACGATTCGGCGCGCGAGAAGTTCAAGTCGATGCTGGACGACCCCGAGATGCGGCTGCTCGGCCTGCGCGGGCTCTACTTGGAGGCCGAGCGACTGGGCGAACGGCGGGCGGCGCGCCACTACGCCGCACAGGCGGCCGACATCGCTCCGCAACTCGTGTGGGCGGCAGAATCCACGCTGGAAGAACGCATGGAGGAGGGCGACTGGGACGGTGCGCTTCGCATCGTGGACGCCCAGCGCGGCAACCGCCAGATGGAACGCGACCGGGTCAACCGCCGCCGCGCCGTATTGCTCACGGCCAAGGCGATGTCGCTCGTCGACATGGACGCGCTGGCGGCGCGCAACGCCGCGCAGGAAGCAGTGAAGCTGGCCCCGGATTTCGTGCCGGCGGCGGTCGTCGCCGCCCGTGCCTATTTCCGCCAGAACGACCTGCGCAAGGGCATCAAGCTTCTGGAGACGATCTGGAAGAAGTCGCCGCATCCCGAGGTTGCGGATCTCTACATGCATTCGCGCGCCGGCGATTCCACTCACGACCGGCTGGCGCGGGCGAAGAAGCTGCAGTCCCTGAAGCAGAACAATCCCGAAGCCAATTATGCGGTGGCCCGGGCCGCGCTGGAGGCCGGAGAGCTCAAGCAGGCGCGTGCCGCGGCCGAGGCGCTGGTGCGGCAGGAGCCGCGCGAACGCGCCTTCCTGCTGATGGCCGACCTCGAGGAGGCAGAGACCGGCGAGCAGGGTCGGGTACGCGAGTGGCTGGCGCGGGCGCTGCGCGCGCCGCGCGACGCCGCATGGGTGGCCGATGGCTATGTCGCGGATCGCTGGGCGCCGTTCTCGCCGGTCACCGGGCGTATCGATGCGTTCGAATGGAAGGTGCCGGTAGAGCGCGTGGCGCAGATGATCGAGCAGGACCGCGAGGAGATCATGCCGGAAAGCCCGGTGCTGCCCGCGCCGATCGACATCGCGCCGGACCGGCCGCTTGACAAGGTGGTGGAAGTCGACCTCGCGCCGGAGCCGGCAGTCCAGCCCGAGCCGCCCGTTGCCGCGCCGAAGGCTCCAGCCGTCGCCGAATCGCCGAAGCCGGCCGCAGACGCGCCGGCACCGAAGGCGCCTACAGGGACGGATGCGCCGGCGTCCACCGCGGAAAAGGTAACCGCAACACCCGCCGTGGCCCTCAAGCCGGACGGCCGCCCCGGGCCGCGACGCGCGCCTCCGGTTCCGGGCGCGACGAAGGCGCCGGCCGAGGCGGTGCTGTTTGTCGGGCCTCCGGATGACCCGGGGGTCGACGCTGACGAAGATCTGCCCGGAACGAACGGGCGCGCGCGGTTGTATTGACGTCGGCTTGCCTTATGTTGGGGGTGCGGCGCACAATGCGCCGCCCCGTTCAATAAGGCCGAAGCGTTTCCGCCCCGAGATGCTCGACAGGATTCTGAATTTCCTCAAGGACATGCCGTCGGCACAGCCCGACAGTGTTTCCGCCGACGATCCGCGCGTGGCGGCAGTGGCTCTGCTCTACCATGTCATGGATGCGGACGGCGTGCGCGACCGCGCCGAGACCGAACAGTTGCGCACGCTTGTCTCGGAGATGTTCGGCATCACCGGGAACGAGCTGGACCGCGTCGTGACCGCCGGCCAGAAGGCCGACGAGGAGGCGGTGGACCTCTACGGCTTCACCAGCGTCATCAACCGCCATCTCGAGCAGCCCGCGAAGTGCGAACTCGTCGGCATCATGTGGGAGATGGTGTTCGCCGACGGCGAGTTGCATGAGCTGGAGGACAACCTCGTCTGGCGGGTCGCGGAACTCATCCATGTCGAGCGCGACCAGCGCATCGCGCTGCGCCAGCGGGCGCAGGCGGAGGCCGGATCGTGACCGGGCTGCATCCGAAGCCGCACGCGAAGGTGCTGATCGTGCTGCATCAGGAGCACTCGAGCCCCGGACGCGTCGGCCAGTTGCTCGCGGCGCGCGGATTTGACCTCGACATAAGGCGCCCGCCGCTCGGCGACCCGCTGCCGGAGACGCTTGCGGGCCATGCCGGCGCTGTCATATTCGGCGGACCGATGAGCGCCAACGACCCGGACGATTTCATCCGCACCGAGACGGAATGGCTGAAGGTCCCTCTTGCGGAAAACCGCCCGTTCCTCGGCATATGCCTGGGCGCGCAGATGCTGGTGAACCATCTCGGCGGCACAGTGGGGCCGCGCGACGACGGCGGGGTCGAGATCGGCTGGTATCCACTCAGCCCGACGGACGAAGGCGCGCAACTGCTCGACTGGCCGCAGATGGTCTATCAGTTCCACCGCGAGGGCTTCTCGCTGCCCTCCGGCGCCTCGCTGCTCGCCACGGCGGAGGCTTATCCGAACCAGGCATTCCGCTACGGCGAGAACGCGTGGGGCATTCAGTTCCATGCCGAGCTGACGCGGGTCATGATGCACAAATGGGTGGTCAAGGGCGCGCACCGCTTCGTGCTGCCGGGGGCGCAACTGGGCCGCGAGCACCTCGAAGGCCGCATGCTGTGGGATATGCGTTTGAGAGCGTGGCTCGACGACTTCCTGACGCTGGTCTTCGGCGACCCGCATGCGGGCACGTCGCTCGGGAACCCGGTAAAAGCATCCGCGCCGTAGGGGCGCTCAGGTGCGCCCGTCGAGATGGCGGGCCTTGCGAAGCTGCGGGAACATCCATGCCCACATGGCGGCAACGCCGACTGCCCCCACTCCGCCCAGCGCGACGGCAGGTACGGTGCCGATGAAGGCGGCCATGGTGCCGGCGCGGAATTCGCCAACCTCGTTGGAGGCGCCGACAAAGACCATGTTCACCGCATTGACCCGTCCGCGCAGGCGGTCGGGCGTCCACAGCTGGATCAGTGTCTCGCGCACATAGACACTGACCATGTCCGCTGCCCCGAGACCGGCCAGCGCGGCGATGGAGAGCCAGGGCACCGTCGACAGGCCGAAGACGATCGTGAAGACGCCGAACAGGGCAACGAAGGCAAACATGATGATGCCCGCATGGTCGCGGATCGGGTGGCCGGCCAGCCAGACTGCGACCAGGATCGCGCCCATGCCGGGCGCGGCGCGCAACAGGCCAAGCCCCCACGGGCCGAGTTCCAGAATGTCGCGGGCGTAGACTGGCAGCAGGGCCACCGCGCCGCCGAGCAGAACGGCGAAGAGGTCGAGCGAGATGGCGCCGAGCACCACCTTCTCGCGCCAGATGTAGCGGAAGCCCTCGAACAGCGAGGAGAGCGTCGGCTGGTCGGTCTCGGTGTGCTGCGCCGGCTTCGGGATCGAGAAGATGAGGATTGCGGCGCCCGCCATCATCACCACAGCCGTCCCGTAAGCAGCTTCGGCTGAAAGGCCATACAGCAGACCGCCCGCGACCGGTCCCACGATGGTCGCCGTCTGCCACGCCGAGGAGTTCCAGGCGACCGCATTGGCGAAGTCCTTCGCCGGCACCAGGTTTGCCACCAGCGATGCCGCCGCCGGGCCGAAGAAGGCGCGGGCAAGGCCGAATACCGCCAGCACCGCGAAGATCGGGCCGGGGCCGCTCACCTCGCCCATGGCAAGCATGACAAGGATCGCGGCGCAGGCCGCCTCGAGCATCGCCGACAGGCCCATGATCAGGCGCCGGCCAAAGCGGTCGGCGACGGCTCCGGTGACGAGCACCAGCAGCAGCGCCGGTGCGAACTGGATCAGGCCGACGAGCCCGAGGTCGAACGGATCGCGGGTCAGATCGTAGATCTGCCACCCCACCGCCACGGACACGACCTGCGTCGCGAATGTCATCAGGAAGCGGGCCAGCCAATAGCGCAGAAAAGGCCCGTGTCGGAACGCGGCGTAACGCTGGTCAGAAACGGCGGATTTGGAAGGGATCATCGGAGCACTGCGGAGCGGCGGGACGGCAGACGGGCCGGCTCAGGGTGCGCCGGCCAGCGTGCCAGCGGCGGGCATAGCGCACTTTGCCCACCGCCGCGCGGCAAAAAAAATGCCCGGATCAATGAGGCTGCGACGTGCGTCCCGCTAGCGGCGGGACAACAGGAGCGTGGCCAGCAGCCCGACGACCGCCGTGCCGACGAGGATCGCCGTCGAATTGTCCTTTACAGTGCGGCCCGCCGCACGTGCGCCGCTGCGCAGATAGGGCATGGCGTCGGACACCCAGTCCTGCAGTTCGTCGTACAGCTCGGACAGCTGCTCCTGGCTGGCGGCGTAGGTGCTGTCGCTCCGGCGCGCCAGCTTCCGCTTCAGGGCGCCGACCTCCTTGCGCAGGCTGGCAAGTTCGGCTTCGAGGTCGTGCGAAATCTCGTCGTGCAATTTCGATAGATAGGCCATCGCGCAAAATCTCCTGTGCCCGCAAATGCGGAAACGGGCGGCGGGATGCTTTTGTTCCGGCCCAGGCGGACCGACCGGGATCGGATGTGGCTGGATCAATCCATGCGGCTTCCAACCGTATCGGAATCGCGTATTGACGGGCCGGAGAACGGAAAAGGCAGAGAATGGACCCGCTGCAATCGAATACCAAGGCAGCCTTCTGGATGGGCTGCTCGATCGTGTGTTTCATCGTCATGTCGGTCGCCGGCCGCACCCTGACGGCGCAGCTGGACGTGTTCCAGGTCATGGAGATGCGATCCGTCATCGGCTTCGTCATGCTGCTGCCGCTGGTCTTCGCCGCGGGCGGCTTCGGGGCGATGCGCACGCAGCGTCCGGCGCTGCATGTCGGCCGCAACGTGGCCCACTATGCCGGCCAGTTCGCGTGGCTTGCCGCGCTCGGGATGATCCCGCTGGCCGAACTCGTCGCCATCGAATTCACCACCCCGTTCTGGGCCGCGGTGCTGGCTGTCATGTTTCTCGGCGAGAAGATGAACGTCCGCAAGACGGGGGCGATCGCGCTGGGCTTCGCCGGAGTGGCCGTGATCGTGCGCCCGGGGCTTTCCACGATCGAGCCGGGGCATCTGGTCATGCTCGCCGGCGCGGTCGGCTTCGGCATCTCGGCCGTCACGGTGAAGCTGCTGACGCGCACCGACAGCGTGGTGAAAATCATCTTCTGGATGCTCATCATCCAGTCGGTCATCGGGCTGGTTCCGGCGATCCGCGTATGGCAGACGCCCGCCATGGAGCTGTGGCCGGCGATCCTGGTAATTTCCTTCGCCGGTTCCTTCGCACATTACTGCCTGGCCAGAGCGCTGGTGCATGGCGAGGCCACGGTGGTCATGCCGATGGACTTCCTGCGGCTGCCGTTGATGGGGCTGGTCGGATGGCTCGTCTATGCCGAGCGGCTGGACGCCTATGCCGCGGCGGGGGCGCTGCTTATCCTGGTGGGCAACCTGCTGACGCTGCGCTCGCGCCCGGCCGCGCAGTCGCCGGTCAGTCCCGGGCAGTAAGCGACAGGAAAAACGCTGGTGGAGCTGAGGGGGATCGAACCCCTGACCTCGTCATTGCGAACGACGCGCTCTCCCAGCTGAGCTACAGCCCCGTTCCAGCGATGCGCGGCATTTAGTGTTCGCGCCCTGCTGGTGTCAAGCGTCGCCGCGCCCTGCGGCGGTGCGGCACTTGCCGCATTTGCCGCCAGTGTCTACATGTCGCGGACCAAAGGGAGAGCCAAAGGGGAACATTGAATGCTGGCGCTTATCCAGACCATCGTACTGGCCCTCGACATATTCTGGTGGCTGATCATCCTGTCGGCGGTGTTTTCGTGGCTCTATGCCTTCAACGTGGTCAATCCGCGCAACCAGTTCGTCGGAACGATCGGCACTGCGCTGATGCGCATCACCGAGCCGGCGTTGCGTCCGATCCGCCGGCTACTCCCGGATCTCGGCGGCATCGACATCTCGCCGATCATCCTGCTGCTGATCATCTTCTTCCTCCGCCAGTTCATCCTCACCACGATAGCGCCAGCACTGCTTTGACGGCCTGGCGCGCCTCGGGCGGCGGCATGGATCTTTTCGTGCGGCTGACGCCGAAAGGCGGCGCCGACCGCATCGAGGGGATCGAGCGGGCCGCCGACGGGCGCAGCCATGTCAAGGCACGCGTACGCGCGGCGCCGGAAAAGGGCGCGGCCAACAAGGCGCTCGAGCGGCTCGTGGCAGACTGGCTCGGCCTGCCTGCCGGCAAGGTGAGCGTAGTGGCCGGCGGCACGTCGCGGCTGAAGACGGTGCGGGTGGAAGGCGACGCTGCGGCGTTGGGCGCCGTCGTGGAGGAATTGACCGGACAGCAGTAGTGCCGGCGGGCAGTCAAGAATCCTGAAGTCCTCAAATGAAAAACCCGGCCGCGAGGCCGGGTTTCTGCTGTTGGGGCAAGCCGTGAAGCGGCTTATGCCGCCTCTTCCTGTTCTGCTTCCTCGTTGTCGGCCTTCGCGCCGCGGCGCGGGCCCTTGGCGAGGTTGATCTCGATGAGATGCACGGCCTCGGTTTCCGATACACGGTTCACAGCCGCGATCTCGCGGGCCATGCGGTCGAGAGCCGCCTCGTAGAGCTGGCGCTCCGAATAGGACTGCTCGGGCTGGTTCTCGGCGCGGAAAAGATCGCGCACCACTTCCGAGATCGAGATCAAGTCGCCCGAATTGATCTTGGCGTCATATTCCTGGGCGCGGCGCGACCACATCGTGCGCTTTACGCGGGCGCGACCCTGAACGACCTTCAGCGCGCGCTCGACGTAGTCGGTCTCGGACAGCTTGCGCATGCCGATCGAGGCGGCCTTCGCCACCGGCACCTTCAGGCGCATCTTGTCCTTCTGGAAGTCGATCACGAACAGCTCCAGCTTGTGCCCGGCGACTTCCTGCTCCTCGATGGCGCTGATCTGTCCGACGCCGTGCGCCGGATAGACGATGAACTCGCCGGTCTTGAAGCCATTGCGCGTCGCGGACTTTTTCTGCTGGGTAGCCATACGCCTCAAACTCCTGTTCTTGCGCCGGACGTGGCGTCCGGCCTTTGACTGGGCATTGCAGCCGTGGGCACTGTCAGGCGCAAGGAAAGGCCGCTCCGGGGAGACATCAGGCGGGACGCGCAGCACGAATAAAATGCTGCTGGCCCAAGTTGCCCTGGTCCGGAAAGCGGATACGACCTTTCGATGATTAACGCGTTCGCGCCATAAATCGACGTTGTGCACCGGTGATTTCAAACAAACATAATACAAAAAGCTGAAAGAATCAACAATTTGCGGCTGCCGGGTGCTGAAGCGTCGCAGCCGGCCGCATTAACCATGCGAGCTTCACTGCCGACAACAGGGGGGTTCCGCTACGGCAAGCACCTGCGGGCGCCGGCCTGGGGAGCAGCGGAGATCAGTCGCCCGTACCGGGCTCTGGGGAGAAGTACTTGTCGAATTTTCCCGCCACGCCGTCCCATTCCTTGGCGTCTTCTGGCGGTTCCTTCTTGGCCGTGATGTTCGGCCATTTCGAGGCGTATTCTGTATTCACCTGGAGCCACTTCTCCAGCCCCGGCTCGGTGTCGGGCTTGATCGCGTCGGCGGGGCATTCCGGCTCGCACACACCGCAGTCGATGCATTCGTCGGGATGGATGACGAGCATGTTCTCGCCTTCGTAGAAACAGTCGACCGGGCAGACCTCGATGCAATCCATGTATTTGCACTTGATGCAGTTGTCGGTGACGACATAGGTCATGAGTCTGCTCTTCGGATGTCCGCGGTCGTATTCGCGGGGGTGAGGTAGACCCTTTGGCGGTTGCTGGCAAGGCTGGCCATTGCGCGGCCCAGCGTCGCGCCGGAATGGTTTTCCGCTCTTGCCGCCGGGTTATCCTCCGGCGTCGCCGCGGCCTCCGGAGCCGGGCTGCCCACTGGAGACCGCCAGGGCGGATGCGCCAGGGCCCGCGTTCAGGTCCTCATACAGCATGCGCGCCTCGGCAGGCGGCCCTCGCCGGCTTCCGGGGGCAAGCACACGATAGACCAGGACGCGCGCGCCGAGCTTGATGGTCAGCACGTCGCCCGCCTTCAGCTGATGCGAAGGCTGGCCGACCTTGTCCCGGTTGACGCGCACCGCTTCCGCCTCGACCAGCTTCGCGGCGAGCGATCGCGATTTCACGACGCGCGCGAAGAACAGCCATTTGTCTATCCGCTGGCGGGCACCGTCGGCCATCTACTTCTTGAGCTGGTCGCGCAGGGCGGCGAGCTTGGCGAAAGGCGAATCCGGATCGATGCGGGCCGGCCGCTCGTCGCGCGCGCTCTGCTGGAAGCTCTCCTGCTTGCCGCCGTCGCGTGGCGGGCGCTTGCCCTTGAAGGACCGCTCCGCGCCGTCGGGCCGCTCGTCGCGCATTCCAGGCTTGCCCTTGCGGTCGAAACGCGGACGCTGCTCGCCCTCGGCACCGGAATCCTGCCTGCCGCCCGGGCGCGCGTGACGCTGGCCCTGACGCGGCCCGCCATGGCGCTGGTTGCGGTCGAAACGGGCCTGCCGCCAGATCATGACCGGCTTCGGCTCCTCGATCGGCGCTTCGGCCGCGCTCGCATCTTCCGGCAGCGGCCTGGCTTCCGTCGCAGGCGCCGGCGGAACGTTGGTGTCGGCCATGAGGTCGCCATGGCTTTGGTTTGCCGGATCGGGCGCCGGCGGCTCCGTGGTCAGGTCGGGGCCCGCGACAGGCCGATCCGCATCCTCGTCGGCGCCGTCGGTTTCGACGCCCGCGGGACGGGCAGGTTCGTTGGCCTGCGCGGCCCCGGCTCCCTCGTCCGCCGTCGGGGTGATCGCCGGATCGGCGCTCTCGCCGCCGGTGTCAGGCTGTGCGGCGGTTCGCGCGGCCTGCTCCGCGAGGACGGCCGCGTCCATTTCCTCGATCCGCGCGGCAACATCAGCAGCCGGCTTCGCCTCTCCGCGGTAGCCGAGGCCCTTAAGTATTTCTTCCATGTCCTCGGAGGTTGCCCCCAGGATCGACATCATCGCGGGAGTGACGATGAAGGCATTATCGCCGTAACCACCCTCCGGCCGTGGGCCTGAGCCCTGCCGCCAGCCGACCGCGGGCCGGATAAGGTCTGCAAGCCGCTCCAGTATGTCGATGCGCACCGCGCGGCGGCCCAGGGTGCGGTAGCCGGCGAGCCGGTAGAAGCTCTTTTCGAAGGTGCCGTCGACCACCACCGAGGTACGGCCCGACGCGAGCAGGTGCACCACGTCGCCGAAGCCGGGGCGGTCCCTGGCGTCGTTCTTCAGCGCCCAGAGCAGCGTCAGCAGGCCTGCCGGCGCGGGCTTCAGCAGTCCCGGAACGAAAATGTGGTAGGCACCGAACCGAACTCCAAGCCGCCGGAGGGCGGCGCGCGCATCCTGGTCGAGGGACCTCACCTCGTCGGCGACGTCGCGGCGGTTGATGAGCCCGAAATTCTCGACCAGCCGGAACGCGATGCCCCTGGCCGTGCCGGTCAAGACGTCGGCCGCTGCGAGGTCGACGAGTGGCTTGAGCAGGGTTTCGATCTGATAGGCGACATAACGCTCGGCGCGCGCCACGACCTTGTCGCGATACACGCCCGTCAGCTGCTCGTCCGCGAAGATCACCACGCGCGGCTTCAACGCGTTATCGCCGGCCACGAGGGTGGCCACCGGCGCGCCGATCCAGCGCAGGATGCCGTCCGAACCGAGCGCCAGGTCCCCGTTGGGGGAGTTGGCGAAGCGGTCGGCACGCGTCTCGAATTCGCGCGCCAGCGCCTTCTGCGCCGCGGTCCTGACGGCCTTGGCGTCTTCTCCCTCGGCCCCCTGGTCGGCGCTGAAGCGGAAGCCCTGCAACTCGCCCACATGGTGGCCTTCGACTAGGACCTCGCCGGTCTGACTGATTTCCGCTTCCAGCATCGTGTTCTCTCTCAGGCGCCTCATCAGCACGGATGTCCTGCGGTCTACGAAGCGTTTCGTCAATCGGTCGTGAAGCGCATCCGATAGTGCGTCTTCAATCTGGCGCGCTTTTTCCTGCCAGTGTGCCGGATCGGCAAGCCAGCCAGGCCTGTGCGACACGTAGGTCGAGGTGCGGATCTGGGCGATCCGCGCGGACAGCGCGTCGAGGTCGCCTTCAGTCGAGGAC
>JAEYRU010000171.1 GCA_023435335.1 Pseudomonadota bacterium | reverse complement strand
GTGCCGGCAGGCGACAACGTCGTGCGCCTGCTGCCGCCGCTGAATGTGAGCGACGAGGAGATCCGCATCGCGCTCGACGCCATCCGCGCCGGCGCGACGTCGCTTTCCACCGCCGCCGGCGCGGCCTGAGCCGCAGATGGGCCTGAGGCATTTCACCGACCTGTCCCGGCTGCCCGCATCAGAGCTGCGGGCCATGCTGGATGATGCACGTGCCCGCAAGGGCCGGCTAAAGGCGGGCGAGCGCGAGCGGCCGCTGGACGGCAAGGTGCTCGCGATGATCTTCGAGAAACCGTCAACGCGTACGCGCGTATCGTTCGACGTGGGCATGCGCCAGCTTGGCGGCGAGACGATCATGCTGACCGGGGCAGAGATGCAACTCGGCCGTTCCGAGACGATCGCCGATACGGCCAAGGTGCTCTCGCGCTACGTCGACGCGATCATGATCCGTACCACGGCGCACGAGCGGATGCTGGAGCTTGCCGAGCATGCCACCGTGCCGGTCATCAACGGACTGACCGACGACACCCATCCCTGCCAGATCATGGCGGACGTCCTGACCTTCGAGGAGCATCGCGGCCCCGTGAAAGACCGGCTGTTCGCCTGGACCGGCGACGGCAATAATGTCCTGCACTCGCTCGTCGAGGCCTCGGCCCGCTTCAGCTTCCGCCTCAACGTGGCGGTTCCGGAAGGCAGCGAACCGACCGGCCGGTTCGTCGAGTGGTCGAACGCCAACGGCGGCGAGGTGCGCATCATGCGCTCGCCGCAGGAGGCGGTGAGCGGCGCGGATTGCGTGGTTACCGACACCTGGGTATCGATGGGGCAGGAGCACCGGGCGAGGGGGCACAACGTGTTCCAGCCCTACCAGGTGAACGAGGAACTCATGCAACTCGCCGCGCCCGACGCCCTCTTCATGCACTGCCTGCCGGCGCATCGCGGCGAAGAGGTCACCGACGAGGTCATCGACGGGCCGCATTCGGTCGTGTTCGATGAGGCCGAGAATCGCCTCCACGCCCAGAAGGCGGTGCTTGCCTGGTGCCTGGGCGCTTGATCCGGCCGCCGCGCATCCCTATCTCTGCCCCTTCAACAGCAATTGAAAACGCGGACCTTTCGTGCCGGGCGCGACGTCGGTAGCCTGTCCGCGTGAATTTCGGGATTTCAGGATCGTGACTGAGACACAGCCGACGCTCGGCGAATTCGGCTTCGCCGGTGATGACAATGTGGTGCCTTTCGAGGTTGGCCTGCTGGATGTGCGCGGGCGCGCTGTTCAGCTCGGGCCGTTGCTCGACCAGATACTCGGCCGCCATGAATATCCGGAGCCGGTCGCGCGCCTTCTGGCCGAGGCCGTGGCGCTCACCGTGCTGCTCGGTACCTCGCTGAAGTTCCAGGGCAAGTTCATCCTGCAGACCCGTTCCGACGGACCGGTAGACATGCTCGTTGCCGACCTGCGTACGCCCGGTTCGGTGCGCGCCTATGCGCGCTTCGACCAGGATCGTCTCGACAGGGCGGTCGCGGAGGGTCATGACGCGCCGGAGGAGCTGCTCGGTTCCGGCGTGCTTGCCCTCACGGTCGACCAGGGTGCGCACATGCAGCGCTACCAAGGTATCGTGGAGCTCGACGGCTCCTCGCTGGAGGACGTCGCGCGCGTCTATTTCCGCCAGTCGGAGCAGATTCCGACCGAGGTGCGGCTTGGCGTGGCACGCCAGTTCGTTCGTGGCGAGAGCGGGCAGGAAGAGCATTGGCGGGCCGGCGGCGCGCTCATTCAGTTCCTGCCACACTCGCCCGAGCGCATGCGTCAGCCCGACCTGCATGGCGGCGACGGCGACGAAAACGGCACGGATCATTCGGGCCCGGACGACGACGCCTGGCAGACGGCG
The DNA here is from genome assembly GCA_023435335.1 of Pseudomonadota bacterium. Classification (GTDB taxonomy): domain Bacteria; phylum Pseudomonadota; class Alphaproteobacteria; order Rhizobiales; family Rhizobiaceae; genus RCIO01. The sequence goes on along the minus strand of JAEYRU010000171.1, from coordinate 3,599 downwards.
CGCGCGCTGTTCCTGACGGCGGACACCTCCGAGCTGATCGATCCCACTGTCGGCACCGAGCGGCTGCTATTCCGCCTGTTCCATGAGCACGGCGTGCGCGTCTACGACGGCACGCAGGTAGTCGACGATTGCTCATGTTCACGCGAAAAGATTCGCGAGATCCTTGCCGGCTTCACCGCCGAGGAGATCGCGGACAGCACCGAGAACGGGCGGATCCGGGTGAACTGCGAGTTCTGTTCGACCGAGTATGACTTCGATCCGGCCGAGTTCCCCGGGAATTCGGCCGGACAGACGCTTAATTGACCGAGCGCCGCGCGCTCGGGATATCGAGCGAAAATGCCGGGATGTCTACCTCGAAGGTCGCTCCTTCAGGGTCGGACATCCGGTAGTGGCCGACCATGATGCCCGACGGCGTGGTCAGGGGGCATCCCGACGTATACTGGTAGCTGTCCCCGGGATCGAGTTCCGGCTGCTCTCCGACCACGCCAGGCCCGCGCACTTCCTCGACACGGCCGTTACCGTCCGTTATGCGCCAGTAGCGCGACAGGAGCTTGACGGCGCTGTCGGAATTATTGGCAATGGTCACGCGGTAGGCCCAGAAATACCGGTCTTCCGACGGCTCGGAGCGGTCCTCCAGATAGAACGGTTCGACGCTGACTTCGATGTTGCGCGTGACGGCGCGGTACATGCGCACGTTCCTTTTGTTCAAGACGAGTGACGAGCCTAGCGGTATTTGGTCAACAACCTAATATCGGCAAGATAGCGGCGCGGAGGAAAGATGCTCGACGGCTGGGCGCGCAGGCGGCTCGATCCCCTGCTGGACGCGATCGCCGTGCGGCTCGCCGGCGCCGGCGTTGCCGCCAATACGGTGACGCTCGCCAGTGCGGCCGTCGGACTGGCCGCCGCCGCCGCCGTGGCGTTCGGTCATCTCTGGCTGGCGCTGGCGCTGCTGGTCGTGAGCCGGTTGGGCGATGGTCTCGACGGGGCGATTGCCCGGCACACCCGACCGACCGATTTTGGCGGCTACCTTGATATCGTTCTCGATTTTCTCTTCTACGGAGCGTTCCCGCTCGGTTTCGTCCTGCTCGATCCGGCCGTCAACGCGGTCGCCGGCGCGGTGTTGATCCTTTCCTTCTACGTCAACGGCGCCAGCTTCCTGGCCTATGCCACGATCGCCGAGAAGCGGAAGATGGAGAGCGCCGCGCGCGGGAAGAAGTCGCTCTTCTTCACAACGGGTCTTGCCGAGGCGACCGAGACCATCCTCGTCTTCGCCGCCTTCTGCCTGTTTCCGGCGTGGTTCTCAGTGCTCGCCTACTTCTTTGCGGCGCTCACCTTCTATACGGCGGTCTCCCGCGTAATGCTCGCCTGGCGAACGTTCGAATGATATCGCAGGCCGAATATCGCGCGCTCGCGCTCTCCCTGCCGGAGGCGGTCGAAAGCAGCCACTTCGAATCCGCCGACTTCCGCGTGCGCAACCGCATCTTCGCTACGCTGCGCGAACGAGACGGCCACGCGGTGGTCAAGCTGTCGCCAGACGAGCAGCGCCTGATGGTCGAAACGATGCCGGGCATCCTCTCCGCCGTCCCGGGCGGATGGGGGCTGAAGGGATGGACCCGGCTCGAGCTCGCCGCCGCCGGCGAGGAGGAGGCGCGCCACGTGCTCGCCGTTGCGTGGCGCAACGTGGCTCCGAAGAAGCTGCATCGGCTGTTGCTTCCCGCCTGAACAGGGCGGCTCGACAAGGGGTTACGCCACGCTCTCCAATGCCTGATCGATATCCGCAATCAGGTCGTCGGCGTCCTCAAGCCCGACCGACAGCCGCAACGTGCCACCGGTGATGCCGAGCTCGGCGCGCGCCTCGTCGGTGAGGTTCTTGTGCGTGGTCGTGGCCGGGTGCGTGATCAGGCTCTTGGCGTCGCCCAGATTGTTGGAGATCCTGACGATGTCGAGCGCGTTCTGGAAGCCGAATGCGGCCTTCTTGCCGCCCTTCAGGTCGAGGCAGATCAGCGTCGAGCCGCCCTTCATCTGCCGCGAGATGATGTCGGCCTGCGGATGGTCGTTGCGCCCGGGGTAGATCACCCGGGCGACCGCCGGATGGCAGGCAAGGTGCCCGGCCAGGCGTCCGGCGCTCTCCGTCTGCTGCCTCACGCGCACGGGCAGCGTTTCCAGACCCTTCAGCAAGGTCCATGCGTTGAACGGGGAAAGGCTGGGCCCCGTGTGGCGGAAGTAGTCGTGCAGGTTCTCGTCGATCCACTTCTTGTCCGAGAGCACCACGCCGCCGAGGCAGCGGCCCTGGCCGTCTATGTGCTTGGTGGCCGAATAGACGACGACATGCGCGCCGAGTTCCAGCGGCTTCTGCTGCAACGGGGTGGCAAAGACATTGTCGACGACGACGCGCGCGCCGATGGAATTGGCGATGCCGGCGACGGCCGCGATGTCGATCACCTCCAGCGTCGGGTTGGTGGGGCTCTCGAGGAAGAAGAGCCTGGTGTTGGGCCGAACCGCCTTCTCCCATTCCTCAATCTTCGTCCCGTCGACCAGCGTGGTTTCCACGCCGTATTTCGGCATCAATGTCTCGACGATCCAGCGGCACGAGCCGAACAGCGCGCGTGCCGCCACGACGTGGTCGCCAGCCTTGACGCTGCACAGAAGCGCGGCCGCCACAGCGGCCATGCCGGACGCAGTTGCGCGCGCATCCTCCGCGCCTTCCAGCGCGCACATGCGTTGTTCGAACATATGGACGGTGGGGTTGGCGTAGCGCGAGTAGATGAAGCCGGGTTCCTCGCCCTTGAAGCGGGCTTCGGCAGCCTCGGCACTATCGTAGACGAAACCCTGGGTCAGGAAGATCGCCTCCGACGTCTCGCCGTACTGCGATCGCATCGTGCCGCCATGCACGAGTTCGGTGGCTGCCTTCCAGTTCCGCTTTGCGCTTTCGCCCATCATCTTCACCCCAACAAAAAACCGGCCGCGATAAGTCGCAAGCCGGTTGTCCGTTCGGCCCTTTAGCGACTTGTTTAACGTGGCTGCAAGCCGACCGGCCAAATCACCACGGGATAACGCTGCTTTAGCCCCGCCCCCGCCTTGCGTCAATCTCCAGCCTCATTAAACCTCCAGCCGACTTGGGCTGAGGTCGGTTGGTGCGCCAGACAGGGATACTGCCGGATCGCGACATAGCGGAGCTGTTCGCTTCGGGCGCGCTCGTCGCCGCCCGGCCGCTCGACGACGACCAGATCCAGCCTGCGAGCCTCGACCTGAGGCTGGGCGATACCGCCTACCGCGTGCGCGCAAGCTTCCTGCCCGGCGAACGCAATACGGTGGCCAGCAAACTCGACCGGCTGAAGCTGCACGAGATTCCGCTCGGCGGAGGCGCCGTTCTGGAGACCGGCTGCGTCTATATCGTGCCGCTGCTTGAGCGCCTCGCGCTGCCGGCCGGCGTATCGGCCTCGGCCAATCCGAAAAGCTCGACCGGCCGGCTCGACATCTTCACCAGGGTGATGACCGACCACGGTCATGAGTTCGACAAGATCCCCGACGGCTACAAGGGCCCGCTTTTCCTGGAAGTCAGCCCGCGCACGTTCCCGATCGTGGTGCGCACGGGTTCG
>JAEYRU010000118.1 GCA_023435335.1 Pseudomonadota bacterium | reverse complement strand
GGAACAGCGGATGGTCGTCCGCAACCACGAATTTGTAGCCAGATGCCACCTTGCCCCTCCTCGCATCCGTGGGATGCCCCGTACCGGCATCGATTATGCGGGTGCGGACCGTCATTTCAAGCGCCGTAGTTTTCCCCGGAGCGCCGACCGGCCTTAGTCGCATATCCGCGAGCCCGTCAACGCGATGCCTCACACGAATTCGGGTACCCGTAATGTTACTTGTCGGAACTCCCGCTGCGTAACAAAGTTAAATTGCGGCAAACCGGGAATCCCTCACATGGAACGGACCAGGCAGATTGCTTTTTCCTGTGTCGGCCGCGCCGTCATGTTCGGCTGGCTGGCGATCGTATGCGTGATGTTTGCTTTTTCCTTCAGTCCCGTCGCGGCTTTCCGCGCCGGTGCGGTGCTTGCATTGGGGATGTCCGCCATCCTCGTGGTCAAGGCGTTCATCGCGATGCGCCAGCAGCCAAAATATACCGAGGTGTGGATCTACCTCGAAAAGCACGAGCGTCCCAGGAACGATCCGGCACGCGCGGTCTTCATGAACATGATGCGCGAGGTCTACGGCTATTACGCCCAGCGCGTGTTCGTCATCAGCTGCGTATTCTTCGTCACCTCGCTGGTATTCATCGGCCTCGGTTTCGAAAGCACATTGCCGGTCGCGGAGCGTGTTGCGGTCAAGGGCTAGCCGTCGGTCAGGTGCGGTCCGGCGCCGGCTCGGTCCCCGAGTCCCGCTCCAGATCCTTGGCTACGCCCCAGAACCGGCGCAGGAAGCGCTCCATGAACGTCATGGTGCGCTCGAACTCCTCCTCGCTCGGCAGACCAGCGCCCGGCTGGGCCGTGACCGGCCTCCAGACGGGCGATCCGTTCCTCGAGTTGGTCGATCTTCCGGTTCAGTTCCTGGATCCGATCGACGCCGGCGATCCGCGCATCGCCGCCCGGCCGGCATACCAGCTCTCCCCGACGCTCCTCGCAGAAAGACATTTCGCCCGTGCGAACGTCCATGCGGACGAAGCCGTTTTCGGTTCGCTCGAGCCGGTAACGCTCCGCATCCTGTGCGAACGAGGGTGCCGACATCGCCAGCAGCGTGGCGACGCCGAGAACGGCTTGCAGAGCGCGCATGGATAGGCTCCTTGATTTTGAACGCAGCATATCACCATCCGCCGGAATTGCGGTTGAAATCGGGAATATGCAGTTGAAGCATCTTTCGCCCGGCACGCATGGCAACTATAGGCCTCTCATGTCGATCATATACAAGATTTGTCCGCGCGCGCTCTGGCAGGAGGCCGAAGCAGCCGGCAGCTTCGCGGGGGCCGCGGTCGATCTTAAGGACGGGTTCATACATTTTTCGACGGCCGACCAGGTGAAGGAGACAGCGGCGAAGCACTTCTCCGGGCAAGACGACCTGCTGCTCATCGCCGTCGATGGCGATAAACTGGACACGGCGCTGAAGTACGAGGTCTCGCGCGGCGGCGCGCTGTTCCCGCATCTGTATGCCCCGCTCGACCTCGCCGCCGTTCTTTGGGCGAGGCCGCTGCCACTCGGTCCCTCTGGTGAACACCAATTCCCGCAGCTCGATCCATGAGAGAACTGTTCGGCCGGCTGGGACGCCAACTTCTCTTCGGCTTCGACCCGGAGACGGCCCACGGGCTTTCGATCGCAGCCCTGAAGAGCGGCGTGCCCCTCTGTCCCAGGTTCCCTCATGACCGGCGGCTGGCCGTGACGGTCGCCGGCATGGAATGCCCCAATCCATTGGGCATGGCTGCGGGCTACGACAAGAACGCCGAGGTTCCCGGCGCGTTGCTGGCACTCGGTTTCGGCTTCGCCGAGATCGGCACTGTCACGCCGCTGCCGCAGGCGGGTAATCCCCGCCCCCGGATCTTCCGGCTGACGGAAGACGCCGCCGTCATCAACCGGCTGGGCTTCAATAATAAGGGACACGAGGCTGCATTAAAGCGGCTAGAGGCACGAGGCGGGCGGAGCGGGGTCGTCGGCGTCAACATCGGCGCCAACAAGGACAGCGCCGACCGCATCGCCGACTACGTGCTTGGCGCGCGGCGCTTCGCACGTCTGGCGTCCTACCTCACGGTCAACATCTCATCGCCGAACACGCCCGGCCTGCGCAACCTGCAAAGCCGCGATGCGCTGCGTGAGCTTCTCGTCCGTGTGCGCGATGCCCGCGACGAAGCCGTATCCGGCTCGTCGAAACGGACGCCGATCTTCCTCAAGATCGCCCCCGACCTTTCAGAGATGGAACTCGGCGAGATCGCGCAGGAGATTCTGTCGAACAAGATCGAAGGTGTCATCGTCTCCAACACCACATTGTCGCGGGCAGGCCTGAAAAGCCGCTCGGCGGCCGAAGCGGGCGGACTTTCCGGCGCTCCCTTGTTTCCCCGTTCGACCGCGGTCCTGGCGCGCATGCGCCGCCTGCTCGGTCCGGAGGTCGCGATCATCGGGGTTGGTGGCGTTGATTCAACCGAGACGGCCATCGAAAAGATCCGGGCTGGCGCGGACCTCGTACAGCTCTACACCGGCATGATCTACGCCGGCCCCGGCCTGCCCGGGCGGATCGTGCGCGGGCTTTCCGAGTTCGCAGACCGGCAAGGGCTGGAGAGCATCGCCGCGTTGCGCGACAGCGCTACGGACGAGTGGGCAGCCAGGCCGATAGACTAACCGCCGAAGGTTTCGCGCGCCCGGATTCGCATCACTGCGAGCAGGCTGAGTCCTCTCGCGATCAGGAACACGTGCAACGCGGCCCAGATGCCGTGATTGCCGAAGGTCCCTCCCAGCGACCATAGAGCCGCGACGTAGAGCGCAAACGACAGCAGCATCATGTTGCGCATGTCGCGCGACCACGTCGCCCCGATGAACACACCGTCCATCTGGAATGCGAGGACGCCCGTCACCGCCGTCAGCGCCGCCCAGGGCAGGTAGGCGAGCGCGACCTCGCGCACGTCCTCGGCGGTGGTCATCAACGCCACCAGGCTGGATCCGAAGGCCAGGAAGAACAAGGCACAGACGATAGCGAGCCCGAATCCCCATATCGCGGTGAGCCGCACGGCGCGACGGAACGCAGGCTCGTAACGCGCTCCGACCGCGCGGCCTGCGAGTTGCTCGGCCGCGGTGGCCAGACCGTCGAGAAAATAGCCCGAAACCAGAAAGAAATTCATCAGAACCGCGTTTGCTGCCAGCGTCACCGTGCCGAATTGCGCGCCCTGCCGAACGAGCAGGGCGAACGCGCCTAGCAGGACGAAGGAGCGGATCATGATGTCGCGGTTGACGGCGAGCATCGCGCGGAACGCGGGCAGGTCCGCCAAGCGGGCACGCGGAACGGGGCCGGCGCGGCGAAACCGCGGCAGAAGCACCGCTATGCCGGCCAGCAGCCCCAAGGTCTCGCCCAGCACGGTGCCCCAGGCAACGCCCTCTATGCCCCAGCCGAGCACCAGCCCGAGCCAGATCGAAAAGAGGATGTTGCCGCCGTTGAGCACGAGTTGCAGAAGCAGGCCGATGGTGCCCTCCCCGCGACCCAGCACGTAGCCCAGCACGGCGTAGTTGATGAGCGTCAGTGGAGCGGCGATTACGCGGATGGCAACGTAGATCGCCATCGCCTCGGCCACGCGCGGCTCGGGGGCCACGAACCAGCGCGTCGCGGCCACGATGAGCGGCGCGGTGAGGATCAGCAGGAGACCCGCCATGAGCGCTATGGCAAAGGCGCGCCAGAAGACCGCCTGCTGTTCGATGCGATCCCCACGCCCCATCGCCTGGGCGACCAGGCCGGTAGTGCCGGCGCGCAGGAAGTTGAAGCTTGAGAACACCACGTCGAAGGCGAGCGCACCGACGGCGAGGCCGCCAAGGAGGGCGGCATCGCCGAGTTGCCCGACCACCGCCGTGTCGACGATGCCGAGCAGCGGCGTCGTCAGATAGGCGAGCGTCATCGGCACCGCGATGGCCAGCACCATCCCGTTGGTTACGGCAAAGGCCCGCGTCGGGTTCGGCGCCGGCTCTTCGAGAGGCCCGCCGCCTGTCATCGTGTCGACGCCCGCGGCCGCAGGGGAGCGGCGTGCACGCGCGATATGTCGGGCCAGGCTCGCGGCATCGCAGAGGCCGGCGCTAGCGCCGATAGCGCAGGATACGCAGGATCAGGAACACGGGGATGACGACCACCGCGCCGATCAGGATGTACTCGCCGAAGCGCCCGAGCGCGGCGAAGCCCATATTCCAGATGCGCAGCAGGAAGTCGCGCACGCCGAAATAGAGATCCCACGGCGTCCAGTTGAACGCTGCCATCACGATGCCGACGATGAACGACAGAACAAGCAGCTTCAGCAAGACGCGAAGCGGACTGTCGCCCAGAAACCTGTCCAGCGCTGACACGGCGATTCTCCCATCCGGGTTGCTGCTCCAGCAGGTAGTCGGTGAGACAACACTGCGCAAGCAGGGCAAATCCGATTGGCCGTGATCGTCCCGTCAGTCGTCAGGCGGCGCGCGCAGCGGGTCTACGTGGATCCGCCCGATTCCACGATCCGCGATGACCTGCAGGATATCTTTGACGCTGAATATTTCGTTGCTGTGCCATACGCCGGACGTTGGCCGCCGGCCGCGCAGGAACAGCGCGGTCTGCGCGGCCGCAAGCCTGGCCGTGATCGCCGTTTCGACCTCGCCTGCGAAATGCACGCTCGCTACCGCACGGTGGCCACCGCTCCACCCGTGGGCGTGTACGCTCACGTTGCACATTCGGCTTCCTATATGCAGCCGCCGGACCGCTGCCAGCAATGCGCTCCGCGCTAACCGGTTTCCGGCAAACAGGCCCGCAATCCTGAACAGCGCCCAGGTCGCGAGCCGCGACTCGAACGCCATGCGTGTTTCCGCCGCCGTCACCGGCAAGGTGCGCGCGACTGCATGCTGGTCGGAGAAATCGACACGGTGCGCCATTCGCCTGCCCTGCCCGAAACCGAATGTGATGGGCGCTCCGCCGCCCTTGCGGCCGGGATCGAACAGTTGATCGGCGATCCATTCGAGTCCGGCATCTCCGTGCCGGTCGCCCAGGCCGACGAGCAGGCCTATCTTCACCTCGTCAACGTGTTCCAGCCGGGCGACGCAGTGCGCAGCTAGGAGATTGGTCAATCCCGGCGCCAGGCCGACCGAAAGCAGGGCGGCCGAGCGCACCGGCTCCAGCCGTTCGACGGCGCGAAAGAACCAGTCGCTGGCGGTGATGTCGATGTAGTGAATGCCGCGGGCGAACACGAATTCCACGAGACGCGTGCTGTGCTGGTCCATGCACATCACAACGCAATCCACGCCCTGGAAAGCTGTTTCCCAGGTCGCCGGGTCATCGAGGTCGAGGCGGCGACCCTCACCGCCGATCTCGGCCGTCATCCTCGCCGCCTTGTCCGCACCGCGTCCGGCGACGACCACCTTGAAGCCGGTTTCTTCGGCAAGCGCGCGGCTGACCAGGCCGCCGACCGCGCCGTAGCCGCCGGCCACCAGAACGACGACGGATACCGCGTCTGGATGCTGTTGCGGCCTTCCCGTTTGCATCGGCTCGTTACGATGGCGTGCTTGCATCGGCGCCTCCTACAGTCTCCGCAAGGGTGGCCGCCCTACCAGATAACGAACACAGTGTGCCGAAACTTTCCGGGAGGATCGGCCGTCATTTGTCCGATTCCGGAGGAAGGAGGGGGATTTGTGCGGAAACAGCGGGATCGCAGGCAGGCGAGGTTGCAGGATCGTTCCCAACCGTCGCACCTGACGTATGGAGAACTGCTACGGCCAGCGGGCGCAAACCGGAAGGCGGGACGGCTTCGCCCGGAAGCCTTTGGCTGGGACCGTCATCGCCGGAGTGGCGTTGCCTGCCGGTCTAGACCATGCTCAGGCCTACTATGACCACCAACACAACGAAGACAAGCAAGGCGACGATCTGCCATGCCTTCATTGTCCGGAAGGTCGAGGATTGGCGAACGAATTTCGGATCTGTCTTGGGGTCCTGGTAAGTCATTCGGAATGCTCCTTTCCTTACCAACCCCTGCCCTAGAGGAAGGTTCCTCGATTGCGTTCACGTCCGCCGCCGGGAACACGGTATCGGAACGGCAGTTGTGCTTCTTTCGAGGAGAACCTTATGGCCGACGACAAGAACGACTGGACCCATCCCGACGACCCGAGCCAGGCGGCGATCAAGCACCTGGTCGAAAACACGGATCTGTCGCCGCTCCAGGCCAGGGAGCTTGTGGCGCGCCACGGCACTGATCGTGAAAAGCTGCTTGAAGTCGCCAGGACGTTCAAAGCCGAAGGTTGAGCAGCCATTGCCCTGCGCGCTGCCGCTGACTCTGGCGCCAGCCCATCACGCTCGAGGCGATAGAGCATGCGTCGGGAGCGCCTGGCGCCCAACCGCCGGATGTTGCCGCAGCTGACTCGTCAGGCCCGCCAGAAAGCCGGTGAAAGTAGCACCAGCACCGCCAGTATCTCGAGCCGCCCGAGCAGCATGGCAAGCGACAGCACCCACTTGGAGGCGTCCGGCAGCGTGGCGAAATTGCCGGCCGGACCAATGATCATGCCGAGGCCGGGTCCGACATTCGTCAGCGCCGTCAACGCGCCTGTCGAGGCCGTGACGAAATCCAGCCCCGTCGCCCCCAGCAGCAGGATCAGGACCGCCCAAAGCACGAAGAAGCTCACCACGAACAGCAGCACCGCCGCCTGCACGTCCGCGCCGATCGGCCGGTTGCCATAGCGCAGCGGCGTTACGGAGTTGCGGTAGACCAGGCTCCGCAGACCCGCTGTCAGTATCTTGAACATGACGAGAAAGCGGTAGGCCTTGATCCCGCCCGACGTCGAGCCGGAGCAGCCGCCGAGGAACGTGGCGACGAATGCACACGCCACCACGAACGGCCCCCAAAGCGAATAGTCCCCGCTGGCATAACCGGTGGTGGTGATGATCGAGACGAAATTGAATGCCGAATGGGTCAGCGAATTCAGGAACGGCGTTCCGGCGGTCAGGGTCCAGTAGATCGCGACGGCCAGAATGAAGAACGCGCAATAGCTGGCGAACACCTTTATCTGCGGGTCGCCCAGAGCCTCCAGCCTGCCGCGCACTGCGAGCAGAATGAGTATCGAGAAGGGCAGTGCGCCGCAAAACATGAATACAGTGCCCACCCAAAGCACCAGCGGCCTGTCGCCGTAGAAACCGAGCGAACTGTCGTGCGTGGAGAAGCCGCCGGTCGAAAGCGTGGTCATGGCGTGATTGATCGCGTCGAACACGCTCATTCCGGCGAAGGCGTAGAGCACCGCGCACAGCAGCGACAGCAGCGCGTAGACGGTGACCAGCGCCTTCGTGTAGGTGGCCATACGGTGCAGCGGGCGCTCGTCAGTATCGGACGATTCTATCTTCAGGTAGGTCAAGCCGCCCACCTTCAGCAGCGGCAATATGAACAGCCCGAGGGCGATCACCCCGATCCCGCCGATCCAGTGCAGGAACGAGCGCCAGAACAGGATGCCGGGCGGCAGTTCGTCGAGCCCGGCTATGACGGTGGAGCCGGTCGTAGTCAGCGCCGAGACCGATTCGAACACGGCGTCGGTGAAGGACAGATGCGTCGGCGAACCCATGATGGCACCGCCCCGCCGAGCGCCGTCGTCACCCAGACGGCATTGACGAGCAGGAAGCCGAATCTTGTCGAGCTTGGTAGCGAGGAGGGTGAGTGCGTCGCCAGCCCCACGCCCGCCGCCAGGCCGCCGACGAGGAGCGCCGAGCCGCGAAGGCCTGCCACTCGTCGCTGCCCCTGACAACGTCGAACAGGGCGGGAATCGCCATGAATGCAGCGAGATACCCGGAAAACAGCGCACAGACGAAAGCCGTCGAACGCAAGAGCGTGCTGGTCATGAGAGACCGTTCAGCCATTCAGAGGCGGCGGCTATACGCCTGATTTCT
>JAEYRU010000056.1 GCA_023435335.1 Pseudomonadota bacterium | reverse complement strand
TCGGGCATCGAGCGCGTTTCGCGGGAACTTCTCGCCACCTATCCTGCGCTCGCACAGAACCTGCAGCTCGTATCGATCGAGCTCAGGGCAGGGCGTCCGCTCGACGATGCGCTGAAGTCGCTCGGCGACCGCCTCAGTCTCGACGACGTCCGTTCCTTCGCGACACTGCTGCAGCAGTCGCGGGAACTGGGGACGAGCCTTTCGGGCGCCTTGCGGGTTTTTTCCGACGAGATGCGGCACAAGCGCATGTCTCTCGCCGAGGAGAAGGCGCATGCGCTGCCCGCCAAGATGTCGGTGCCGGTGACGGTCTGCATCCTTCCCGTCGTGATGCTGATCGCCGTGATACCGATCATCGTGAAGATGTCGGGGAGCGAGTAGTCACGGTTAACGGCCCGTTGCCTGCTTCAGAAAAATTGTCGGCCCGCGCCAACCGGTATTTAACAAGCCGATGCTAATTTGATTGCCGAGGATAGCCGGAAAACCGGCAGGGCGACAGGGGGCATTCATGAAGCGAGCGATCGTTTTCGCCGCGCTGGCGGCGGCTTTTGCGGTGTCCGGCTGCCAGTCGAGTTCAGTCGACACTGCGCAGACCGCGGCTTTGCAGCCCGCAGGGGACATCAGTAAAGCTGATCTCGCCGCGGGCAAGGCGCAATTCAACGACGGCAACTACGGCCTCGCCGAGAAGCACTTCCGCAAGGCGGTCGAGCTGCGGGCGTCGAACGCCGACGCGTGGATGGGGCTGGCGGCGTCCTACGACCAGCTCGGTCACTTCGATTTTGCCGACCGCGCCTACAGCCAGTTGCTGAACATCGCCGGACGCCGGCCGCAGATCGTCAACAACATGGGCTATTCGCAGTACCTGCGCGGCAACAAGAAGGAAGCGAAGAAGCTTCTGATCGAGGCGCGCAGCGGCATGACCGACACCACAGTCGTGGACGCAAATCTGGAGTTGCTGAACAAGGGGTGAGCCGCGCCGCGCGCCTCACCCCGCGGGTTCAGCTTGCCAGGGCCTCGACGGGCGGACAGGCGCAGACGAGATTGCGGTCGCCGGCGACATTGTCGATGCGGGAGACCGGCGGCCAATATTTGACACTCCCGGACGGGTCGCCCTGCGGATAGGCGGCCACCAGCCGGGAATAGGGATGGCTCCAGCCGTCCGCCAGCACTTCGGCGGCGGTGTGCGGGGCGTTGGCCAGGGGGTTGTCTTGGCCCGGCCATTCGCCTGAGGCGACCTTCGCGGCCTCATCAGCTATCGCAATCATTGCCTCGCAGAAACGGTCGAGTTCGCGCTTGGGTTCGCTTTCCGTGGGCTCCACCATCAGCGTGCCCGCCACCGGCCACGACATGGTCGGCGCGTGGAAGCCATAGTCGATCAGCCGCTTGGCGACGTCCTCGACGGTGACGCCCGCCTTGTCCTTCAGCACCCGCGTGTCGAGGATGCATTCATGCGCCACGCGATCGCCGCGTCCCTTGTAGAGCACCGGATAGTGGTCCTTTAGCCGTGTCGCGATGTAGTTGGCCGCGAGGATGGCCGCCTCGGTGGCATGCCTGAGCCCGGACGCGCCCATCATGCGGATGTACATCCAGGTGATGGGCAGTATCGACGCCGAGCCGTAGGGCGCGGCTGCCACGGCGTCTCCGCTCTTCCATCCGACGTGGCCCGGCAGGAAGGGTTTCAGATGCGCCTTCACGCCTATCGGCCCGATCCCCGGTCCTCCGCCACCGTGCGGGATGCAGAAGGTCTTGTGCAGGTTCATGTGACAGACATCGGCGCCGATGTCTCCCGGCCGGGCCAACCCTACCAGCGCATTTAGATTGGCGCCGTCGAAATAGACCTGACCGCCGTGCTCGTGGATGAGCGTGCAGATGTCGCGCACGCCTTCCTCGAACACGCCGTGCGTTGACGGATACGTGATCATCAGTGCGGCGAGGCGGTCGGAATACTGCTCCGCCTTGGATTTCAGATCCTCGACGTCGATGTCGCCGTCCTCGGTGCATTTCACGACCACCACCGCCATGCCGGTCATGGCGGCGCTCGCGGGATTGGTGCCGTGCGCGGAAGACGGGATCAGACACACGTCGCGATTGTCGTCGCCGCGCTCGCGGTGATAGCGGCGGATCGCAAGCAGGCCGGCATACTCGCCCTGGCTGCCGGCGTTGGGCTGCAGCGAGACGGCATCGAAGCCTGTGATCTCCGCAAGCCACGCCTCGAGCTGGCCGGTCATCTCGGCGTAACCGGCGGCATGGTCGTTCGGCGCGAACGGATGGAGGTTGGCGACGTTCGGCCAGCTCACCGGCTGCATCTCGGCGGCCGCGTTGAGCTTCATGGTGCAGGAGCCGAGCGGGATCATGGCCCGGTCCAGCGCCAGATCCTTGTCGGCCAGCCGGCGCAGGAAGCGCATCATCTCGGTCTCCGACCGGTTCTCGTGGAAGACGGACTGCGAGAGGAAGTTTTCGCCGCGCGGCGAGCCGGGCAGGGTGTCCCGCGCCTCGGCCGCGGCCCTCACGCCGAAGATGGAGCACAAAGCGGCAAAATCGTTTTGGGTCGATGTCTCGTCGAAGGTGACGCCGAGGTGGTCGGCGTCCAAGAAGCGCAGCAGGCGACCGCCTTTCTCGGCGCTTTCGGCGAAGCGCGCGGCCTTGCCCGCGACGGTGATGGTCACGGTGTCGAAGCGGTTCTCGCCCGCGACCTCGAAGCCGGCGTCGCGCAGGGCGGCGGCGAAGCGGGCGGCAAGCCCGTGGACGCTCCGCGCGATCGCCTGCAGACCCTGAGGGCCGTGCCAGATGGCGTAGGCCGCGGCCATGTTGGCAAGGAGTGCCTGCGCGGTGCAGATGTTGGAGGTGGCTTTGTCGCGGCGAATATGCTGCTCGCGCGTTTGCAGTGCGAGCCGGTAGCCAGGCCTGCCGTGTGCGTCGACCGACTGTCCGACCAGCCGGCCGGGCATTAGGCGGGTCAGGCGGTCAGAGACGGCGCAATAGGCCGCGTGCGGCCCGCCATATCCCATCGGCACGCCGAACCGCTGCATCGATCCGACGACGATCTCCGCTCCGAGCGCGGCGGGTGGCTCGGTCAAGACCAACCCCAGCGGATCTGCCACGAAGACCACGATGGCGCCGTCGGCCTTTGCCTTCGAGATCGCCGCGGAGTGATCGCCGTAAACGCCATAAGTGTCCGGCCAGGGTACGACAAGCGCTGCGGTGTTCTCGTCGGTGTCTCCATGTTCGAGAACGATTCCAATCGGTTCCGCGCGCGTCTTGATGACGTCCAGCACCTGCGGATGCAGATCGCCCGCAAGCGCGACGCGGTCGCGGCTGTCCTTGTGGAAGCGGTGAGCGATACCGATCGCCTCCGCAGCGGCTGTCGCCTCATCGAGCAGCGAGGCCGAGGCAACGGGGAGCCCGGTCAGTTCCGCCACGAGGGTCTGGAAATGGAACAGCATCTCCAGACGGCCCTGGCTGATCTCGGCTTGGTAGGGCGTGTAGGCGGTATACCAGGCAGGGTTCTCGAACATGTTGCGCTGGATGACGGGCGGAACATGCACGCCGTGATACCCGGCGCCGATGAAACTCTTCAGCACCTCGTTTCGGTTCATCATCGCAGACAGTTCCGCGAGCGCTTCGGCTTCGCTCGCCGGCTCGGGGAGGTCAAGCGGGCGGTCCAGCCGGATCGACTTCGGCACCGCCTGTGAAATCAGCGTATCCACCGAGGTGACGCCCAAGGCCGCGAGCATGGCGCGCTGCTCCAGCGGACCGGGCCCGATATGGCGGGTCGAGAAAGGTGCGCTCATAGGTATCTCCTAGCCGATCAAGGCTTTGTAGCCCGCCTCATCCATGAGACCGGCGAGCTGACCTTCGTCAGACAGCTTCATCTTCCACAGCCAGCCGTCAGCCGTGGCGGCCGAATTGACCAGCGACGGATCGGAGGACAGGGCGTCATTGACGGCGGTTATTTCGCCATCGACCGGGGCGTACACATCGGAGGCGGCCTTGACGGATTCCACGACGACCGCCGTGTCCCCCTTCTTCAGCTTGCGGCCCGCCTCCGGCAAGTCGACGAAAACGAGGTCGCCGAGCTGCTCCTGCGCATACTCGGTGATGCCGACCGTGGCCTCGCCGTTTTCGACGCGGAGCCATTCATGATCTTCGGTGAAGTAGGTCTGAGCCATCAGGGTCATCCTTTGCGATAGCGATGTGGCGTGAAGGGAAGGGCATGGACGGCGACGGGCACGCGGCTGCCGCGTACCTCGGCGAAAAGCGCCGTCCCGGGGGCGGCCAAGGCCTTGCGAACATAACCCATGGCGACGGGCGCGTTGACGAAGGGGCCGAAACCGCCGGAGGTAACGCGACCCGCGGGTGCGCCAGCCGCGTCGACCAGCTCCGCGCCGGCGCGCACCGGTTGGCGCCCCTCGGGCCTGAGGCCCACGCGCTTCTCGGCCGGTCCCCCTGCCAGGATGGTGGCCAGCGCTGGCGCACCGATGAACCTTCCGGCGTCGCGAGCCGGCTTCGGAACAGCCCACATCAACCCGGCGGCAGCGGGATCGGTTTCCGGGGTTATGTCGTTCCCGTGCAGGCACAGGCCCGCCTCGAGTCTCAGGCTGTCGCGCGCGGCGAGGCCGATCCACATGACCTTTCCGTCCGCCAGAAGCCGTTGCGCTAATTCAGGTGCTTCCGCAGGCGGCAGGGCGATCTCGAAACCGTCCTCGCCGGTGTAGCCCGAACGGCTGGCGAACCAGTTGGCGCGCGGCTCCAGCCCGTGCATGAAGGTGAGGGTCGAGAGATCAAGGCCGGCAGTGGTGAGCGCAGCTTCGGCGGCGGGGCCCTGCAGGGCCAGGAAGACGCGGTCGAGTGGCTCGATGCGGACGTCGAACCCGCGGGCGACCTGCCTCAGGTGCGCCTCGTCCTCCGCCGCGTTGCCGGCGTTTGCCACGACGATGAAGCGCTGGTCGCCGAGGCGGGTCACGATCAGGTCGTCGATGATCCCGGCCTGTTCGTTGAGGAAGAAGGTGAGCTTCGACTGCGAGATCGCCAGCGCTTTCGGGTCGAGCGGGCAGGCACGCGCGAGCAGTGCAGCCGCTTCTGGGCCCTCCACCACGAAGAGCTTCATGTGGGAGATATCGAACAGCCCGGCCTTTTCGCGCGTGTGGAGGTGCTCCTTCATCACGCCGGCGGGGTAGGTGATCGGCATGTTCCAGCCCGCGAACGCGCCGAAGCGCGCGCCGGCCGCGACATGCAGGTCTTCGAGCGGAAGTCGTTTCAGATCGCCGGTCTCGGCCATCGGTCCTCCAGAGCCACGCGTTAGCAGCCGCTGAAGCGGCCGTTTCGCGCCCCTCTGTCGGAAGCCTGAGAGACTCGGCACCCCGGAACTCTGTCAGGGCACCTTACACCTTCGGCGCGGGGATAACCCCGACTTTCCAGAGCGTCTTGACCGACCTACGGTTCTTTTGCCTGAGAGATTTCGGGCGATTTCCCCTTCGGCGGCAGCGCGAGCTGCTCTCTCCCACAAACCGGCAGGACTCATTCGAGCCCTCGACGAATCGACGCTAGCTTATGGGAGGAGCAATGTCACCTCCCGGCGAACTGCTTCGGGAAAATCAGATTTCGGGGCGGGTCGCGAAGCGGCGCATGTCCTGTTCGAGCCTCGCAGCGAGCCGCTGGCCCTCGTTCTGCAGGCGCCGGAGCCGATCGAGTTGCAGGGACATGCTTTCCAGCAATTGCCCCCGGTCGTCCTCGTTCGGCCCGGTGCCGACGCCGTGAAGCAGCCAGGAAAGACTGACATTCAGCATTCCGGCGACCATCTGGAGCCGGTTGGCCCGCGGCTGGGAACGGTCGTTCTCCCAAGCCTGAACCGTAGACTGCCTGACGCCAAGACGCGCCGCAAGTTCGGGGATGGTGAGGCCGGCGGCATCCCTGGCGCGCAGCAGGCGGCCGCCCATTGTGTCGTTGTCGGGTGTTTCAGAATAGATTGTCGCGGTGTCAGGCACCCTGCGATCCCCCTTTTTGTTGCTGGATAACGGCCGCGAATGCGCCCTTACACTGGCCAAAATGGAGGATCGGGCCGCGAATGGCAACCTTTCCGCCGGCCCGGGGCGGTCCGCATTGCCTTTATCGGGCCGTTGTGAGGCTTTAGGCAGCCCTCAGAGCCAGCCTGACCGCACGGTCCAGCGCCGAAAGAAAAGCGGAACGGTCCTTCTGGGCGAAGGCGGGATTGTAGCCCTTGATCTCGCCCGTCTCGCGTAGATGCTGCTTCAGATCGCGCATGGCGACGGCCATCCCGATGGTCTCGGGGGTGAAGGGTTTGCCGGTCGGCCCGAGCACATGCGCGCCCAGTGCCACTGTCCTGGCGGCAAGCGGGATGTCTGCGGTGACGACAATGTCGTTCGGCTTCACGTTCTCCACGATCCAGTCGTCGGCGGCGTCGGCGCCTTTCGAGACCACCACGTTGCGGATCATGGGGTCGCGGGAGGGGCGCAGCCCCCCATTGGAGACGAAGGTGACGACCAGCCCGTGACGGGCGGCAACCTTCGCCGCCTCATCCTTCACCGGGCAGGCGTCAGCGTCGACGTAGATGTGCGGCGCCGTCACTCGACCGCCACGGCTGATACGATGCGTTTCCGGGCGAACTCAGCGCCGGCCCCGAGTGCGTTCAGCTTACCGACGGCAACGGCGCGCGAGAGCGGCGCCATGCCGCAATTGGTGCATGGCTGGATTCGCTCCGCATCGGCGTATTCCAGTGCGCTGGTGATGGTCGCTGCCACCTGTTCCGGCGTCTCGACCTCGTGGGAGGCGACGTCTATGGCGCCGACGAGGAGAACCTTGTCGGGTAGCAGCGAGATCAGCGAGATGGGCACATGCGAATTGGCGCATTCCAGCGACACCTGCTGGATGGAAGACGCGTTTAGGGCCGGGAAGATCTCCTCGTACTGCCGCCATTCCGAGCCAAGCGTCTGCTTCCACTGGATGTTGGCCTCGATGCCGTAGCCGTAGCAGATGTGGACCGCCGTCGTGCACTTGAGGCCGCGCGCGGCACGCTCCAAGGCCGCGACGCCCCATTCCCGGACGTCTTCCATGAAGACGTTGAAGGCCGGCTCGTCGAACTGGATCACGTCGCATCCGGCGGCCTCCAGTTCGAGCGCTTCCTCGTTGAGCACTTCCGCGAAGGCCATCGCCATGTCGGCGCGGCGTCCGAAGTGGCCGTCCGCCAGCGTGTCGCAGATAGTCATCGGGCCGGGCAGGGTCCATTTCAGCCGCTTCTTCGTATGCGAGCGACAGAAGGCGGTTTCGTCGCGGTGCACCGGGCGACTGAGCTTCGGCTTTCCCGTTACCGTGGGAACGTCGACGACGTAGCGGTTGTTGCGGATGCCCATCTTCGTCTTCAGGTTCCAGTCGATCCCCTCGACCGATTCCAGGAAGCCGTGGACGAAATGGGTGCGGAACTGCTCGCCGTCGGTCAGCGTCTCGATCCCTGCGTCCTCTTGCTCCTTGATCCAGATGAGCGCGGCGTCGCGCTTGGCCTGGTCGAGTTCCGCGCCCTCCAGCTTCCATTTCGGCCAGAGCTTTTCGGTCTCGGCCAACCAGGCTGGCTTGGGCAGGCTGCCAGCGATCGTCGGTTCGAAGAGCATTGTTCCTCCCGCTGCTCGCGTAGGGATGCGGCCTGCCAGCGGCAGGCCAGTTGGCCAGGACCTCAGTAGACCACGACGCTCCGGATCGATTCGCCGGCGTGCATGAGGTCAAAACCCTTGTTGATCTCGTCCAGCTTCAGCGTGTGCGTGATCATCGGGTCGATCTCGATCTTGCCGTCCATGTACCAGTCGACGATCTTCGGCACGTCGGTGCGTCCGCGTGCCCCACCGAAGGCGGTGCCCATCCACGTGCGTCCCGTCACCAACTGGAATGGGCGGGTCGAAATCTCCTGTCCAGCGCCGGCCACGCCGATGATGATCGACTTGCCCCAGCCTCGATGGGAAGCCTCCAGCGCCTGGCGCATGACCTTGACGTTGCCCGTGCAGTCGAAGGTGTAGTCGGCGCCGCCGATCTGGTCCGCGCCGCGTTTGGTCATGTCGACCAGGTGGGCGACGACATCGCGGTCGAGCTCGGTCGGATTGACAAAGTGAGTCATTCCAAAGCGTTCGCCCCATTCCTTCTTGTCGTTGTTGATGTCGACGCCGATGATCATATCGGCGCCGGCAAGCCGCAGCCCCTGGATGACGTTGAGGCCGATTCCGCCGAGGCCGAACACGACGGCCGTCGCGCCGATCTCGACCTTTGCCGTGTTGATCACAGCGCCGATGCCCGTGGTCACGCCGCAGCCGATGTAGCAGATCTTGTCGAAGGGCGCGTCGGGGTTGACCTTCGCCACCGCGATCTCGGGCAGGACGGTGAAGTTGGAGAAGGTCGAGCAGCCCATGTAATGGTGGAGCTTCCTGCCGTCGATCGAAAACCGGCTGGTGCCATCCGGCATCACACCCTGGCCTTGCGTGGCGCGAATGGCGGTGCAGAGATTGGTCTTGCGCGACAGGCAGGAGGGACACTGGCGACATTCAGGCGTGTAGAGCGGAATGACGTGGTCGCCCTTCCTGACGCTGGTAACTCCGGGTCCGACGTCGACCACGACGCCCGCGCCCTCATGGCCGAGGATGGCCGGAAAGATGCCTTCCGGGTCGGCGCCGGAGAGCGTGAACTCGTCGGTATGGCAGATGCCGGTCGCCCTTACTTCGATCAGCACCTCGCCGGCCCTGGGCCCCTCGAGATCAACGTCCATGATCTCCAGCGGCTTGCCTGGCGCGGTGGCGACTGCTGCGCGTGTCTTCATTCCGGCAATCCTCCTCAAGTTGTGCGGCACGTTTTCAGTTTTTGCATGGCCGATCAAGCCCGGTACGCCGGGCAATCTTCGAAGCGGCGCAATGGGGCTGCAGGTGGGGAGAAGCAAGCGGCATTGACCGCGGGAGGTGGACGCAGGCGGCGCTCCCGGGCAGAGTGGCGCCACGAGATTCTCGCGGATTACAGCGGCAGATGGCGGGCGAAGCAATCAGGGATCCAATAATGCGTGCGGCGATGGCGAAGCCCGTCGAGCCTGGGCCCGAACGCATGTTCATCCACCTGCGGGTGCATTCCGCCTACTCGCTGCTGGAAGGTGCGCTGCCGCTCAAGAAGATCGTGGGTCATGCGGTCAAGGACCAGGCTCCGGCGATCGCCGTCACCGATACCAACAACCTCTTCGGCGCGCTGGAATTCGCCCAGTATGCCTCCAAGGACGGGGTGCAGCCGATTGTCGGCTGCCAGCTCAACACGCTTTTCGCCGATGCTGCCGAGGAGACGGGACGCGGCCAGCGAAGGTACGGGCCGGAGGCACATGCCCTGGTCCTCATCGCGGCCACCGAGGAAGGCTATGCCAACCTCGTGCGGCTGGCCAGCCGCGTCTACCTGGAGAATGCCCCGGGAGAGGCGGCGCACATCCAGGCCGAATGGCTGCGTGAGCACGCAGCGGGTATCATATGCCTGACCGGCGGGCCGCGCGGACCCGTCGGGGCGGCCCTCAGGGCCGACCGGCTCGACCTTGCCGAATCCCGCTTGGCATTTCTCAAGTCGGTGTTTGGTGACCGGTTGTACGTCGAGGTCGAGCGCCTGCAGGGCTACGACCGGGCGCTGGAGGCCGCGCTGGTCACCCTGGCCTACGATCTCGAACTGCCGCTGGTGGCCACCAACGAGGCATTCTTCCTGTCCGGGGAGGATTTCGAGGCGCATGACGCGCTGATGGCGATCGCCGGCGGCACGGTCATCGCGGAGGACAAGCGCCGCCGGCTCACTCCCGACAACCACCTCAAGAGCCAACGCGAGATGGCGTTGCTTTTCGCTGACCTGCCGGAAGCGCTGGACAACACTGTCGAGATCGCCCAGCGCTGCTCGTTCTTCCCGAAAACCCGCCAGCCCATCCTGCCGCGCTTCACCGGCGCGACGACCGAGGGCGCGGCAGCCGAGAAGGCGGAGGCCGAGGAGTTGCGGCGGCAGGCTCGCGAGGGCCTTGAGGACCGCATCCAGCGCCTCGGGATGACGCCGGGCTACACCCGCGAGCAATATGACGAGCGCTTGGATTACGAACTCGGCGTCATCGAGCGGATGAAGTTCCCCGGCTATTTCCTGATCGTGGCCGACTTCATCAAATGGGCGAAGGCGCACGGCATCCCGGTCGGACCGGGCCGCGGTTCCGGCGCGGGGTCCCTGGTGGCCTATGCGCTCACCATCACCGATGTCGATCCGCTGCGCTTCTCGCTGCTGTTCGAGCGCTTCCTCAATCCGGACCGCGTGTCGATGCCGGACTTCGACATCGACTTCTGCCAGGACCGGCGTGAGGAGGTGATCCGCTACGTGCAAGAGAAGTACGGTCGCGACCAGGTTGCGCAGATCATCACATTCGGGACGCTGCAGGCGCGCGCCGTGCTGCGCGACGTTGGGCGCGTGCTGCAGATGCCCTACAGCCAGGTCGACCGGCTGACCAAGATGGTGCCGGCGAACCCGGCCAACCCGGTAAAGCTAGCCGACGCCATCGCGGGTGAGCCGCGGTTCGCCGAGGAGGTGGAGCGGGAGCCGGCCGTGCAGACGCTGCTCGACATCGCCCAGAAGCTCGAGGGGCTCTATCGCCACGCCTCCACTCATGCCGCGGGTATCGTCATCGGCGACCGTCCGCTGTCGGAACTCGTGCCGATGTACCGCGACCCGCGTTCAGACATGCCGGTCACCCAGTTCAATATGAAATGGGTCGAGCAGGCGGGTCTTGTGAAGTTCGACTTTCTCGGCCTGAAAACCCTGACTGTCCTGGATACGGCGGTAAAGCTGGTCAGGCGCCGCGGCATCGAGATCGACCTGGCGCAGATACCCCTCGATGACAGGCCGACCTACGAGATGCTGTCGCGCGGCGAGGTGGTCGGGGTCTTCCAAGTGGAATCGGCGGGCATGCGCAAGGCGTTGATTGGCATGAAGCCGGACCGCATCGAGGACATCATCGCGCTTGTGGCGCTCTATCGGCCGGGACCGATGGAGAACATCCCGACCTACAATGCGCGCAAGCACAACGAGGAGGAGATCGCGTCGATCCATCCGAAGATCGACCACCTGGTGGCGGAGACGCAAGGCGTCATCGTCTACCAGGAGCAGGTGATGCAGATTGCGCAGGAACTTGCCGGTTACACGCTCGGTGAAGCCGACTTGCTGCGCCGCGCCATGGGTAAGAAGATCCGCGCCGAGATGGACAAGCAGCGCGAGCGCTTCGTATCGGGCGCGACGGAACGCGGCGTCGGCAAGCAGCAGGCCGACTTCATCTTCGACCTGCTGGCCAAGTTCGCCGACTACGGCTTCAACAAGTCGCACGCGGCGGCTTATGCCATCGTTTCCTACCAGACCGCCTACATGAAGGCGCACTATCCGGTCGAGTTCCTCGCCGCGTCGATGACCTACGACATGGCCAATACCGACAAGCTGAGCGACTTCCGCCAGGACGCGATGCGGCTCGGCATCGAGGTCGTGCCGCCGTCGGTGATGACCAGCTATCGGGCATTCGAGGTGGGCGAAAGCCGGATCTTCTACGCACTGGCCGCGATCAAGGGCGTGGGAGACGCCGCCGTTGAGCACATCGTCGCCGTGCGTGTGGAAAAGCCCTTCGCCAGCCTCGAGGACTTCTGCACCAGAGTCGACCCGCGCATCGTCGGCAAGCGCGTATTCGAAAGCCTTATCCAGGCCGGCGCGCTCGACTGCTTCGGCCACGACCGGGCGGCGATGATGGCCGGCATTGAGCGCATGACCGGACTTGCGGCGCGTGCGCACGAGGACGCCGCCGTGGGGCAGGGCGATATCTTCGGGGCCAGCGCCGGCGCGATGCCGGAAAAGCTGCATCTTCCGCCTGCGGAACCCTGGCAGCCGGCGGAGCGGCTGCACCGCGAGTTCCAGGCGGTGGGCTTCTACCTGTCGGCGCATCCCCTCGACGAATACCGTGCCGCGCTCGCCCGCATGCGCGTGCAGAACTGGGGCGAGTTCCAGTCGGCGGTAAAACGCGGCGCTACGGCCGGCCGGCTGGCCGGCACAATCACCGGCAAGCAGGAACGCAGGACCCGTACGGGCAACAAGATGTGTGTGGTCCAACTGTCGGACGCCTCAGGCCAGTTCGAGGCGGTGCTGTTTTCCGAAACGCTGGCCCAGCACCGCGACCTGATCGCGCCCGGCCGCTCGGTGGTGATCACTGTCTCCGCCGAGGACCGCCCCGAAGGCGTCAACCTGCGCATCCAGAGCATGCAGTCGCTGGAGGAGGAGGCCGGTCGGCAGCAACACTCGCTTCGCATCTACCTGCGCGATTCCGAACCTGTTGACACGCTGTCGCGCCATCTGACCCAGCGGGGCGAAGGTCAGGTCAGTTTCGTGGTCATAAAGGATGGCGGAAGCGGAGAAATCGAGGTCGAACTCCCCGACAGGTACCGCGTCGATGGACGCCTGGCCTCGGCGCTGAAAGCCGTTCCGGGTATCGTGGAGGTGGAACTCGTCTAGGCCGCTAGCCGGACGCTGGAACCACCACTTCCCTTGCCGGCGCGGCCACCGTCCACCTCAGCCCGCCAGCGGCGTAATCTATCGTGACAGTTCCATCCAGCGCATCCTCGGTGGCGCGTTTCAGGATCGTGGTGCCGAAGGAAGTGTTTGCAGGAGCGGCCACCACAGGACCATGCGCCTCCGACCACGAGAGCTCAAGCATGCGCTCGCCGTTCCGCTCCTCAACTGTCCATTCGACCTTCACTGCTCCGCTCTGCTGGCTGAGCGAGCCGTGCCGGGCCGCATTCGTCGAAAGCTCGTGGAATGCCAGCCCGAGCGCCTGCGCTGCGGGCGGTTGAAGGAGAACCGGCGGTCCACTGATTTCAATCCGGCCTTCCGTATAGGGGGCAGTCTGTGTCGTGATCAGGGTGCGCAGGTCGACGCCGCGCCAGTCCCCATAGACGAGCAGGTTCTGGATGGCCGAGAGGGCCTGCAGGCGCTGGGAGATCCGAACCACCAGTTCCTGGGGGGGCGTCGTGGAAGCCGTTTTGCGGACCATGGCCTCGACCACCGCCAGCAGGTTCTTGGAGCGATGGTTCACCTCGCGCATCAGCATGCGCTGGGTCTGCTCCGCCCGCACGCGCTCGGTGGTGTCACGGGCGATCTTTGAGGCGCCGACGATGCGGCCGCCCTCGGCACGAATAGGCGAGATGCTCAGGGAAACGTGAATCAGCTCCCCATCCTGGCGACGGCGAACGGTGTCGTAGTGTTCCACTTTTTCGCCGCGCCGGATTCGCGCAATAATGTCAGCTTCTTCTGCGTGCCGATCCTCGGGAATGAGGGTGAGGATGGGACGGCCGATCATTTCCTCGGCGGAATAACCGAATACGAGTTGAGCGCCCCGGTTCCAGGACGTCACGATTCCATTGAGATCCTTGCTGATGATCGCGTCGTTGGAGGATTCGACGATAGCGGCAAGCAGATCGTTGCGCCGGCTCTCCTCGTCATCATGTTGCAAGTCGTTGGCCCTGCCCAATTTCCACTCCAGGACACCGTGGGGAGGGCTATGCGCTCCCTCAGAAACCCTTCCGGCCGGTGAATCCGAGAATTCACCGGCCGGCCGGGGGATCAGTGGACGATGGCAACTGCCGGGGCGGGGCAAGGTCTGGGGGAGGGGGAACCTTTCGTCGCCATCGTCGAAGCCAATAACGGCGGCTTTCGTCGATGGTTCCACCGGCACCCGATTTTTTTCTAACTTAATTCGAAGGGCCCCCGCCCTGCATTTTCCCCGAAGCCCGCGCTGTCCCCGCTGAGTCGGTTGCTCCAGTGTCGCGCGAAGGACGCCAAATTCAAAGCCGCATTTGCGACGGTGGTAAACAGGGAAACGCCTAGCGACTCTTCTTGCGCGGCGCGCCCACGACGAAGGTTACCGCGTGCTCGCCGTCGGCGGCGAGGGGGATCATCGCTACATCGCCGCCTTTCATTTTGACAGGCTGGCCGTTCAGTGCTGCGCTGGTTCCAGCTCGGCCGGCGCTGCGCGAGACTTCGATAAGGTAGGCGGCGCCGCCGATCCGCAGGGTAGCCGAAAAGCCCGGCCAGGATGGCGGAAGCGCGGGGCGCAGCGTGATGTGGTCTCCGCACCGCCTGATTCCCAAAATCCCTTCAACCGCCGCGCGATAGACCCATCCTGCCGATCCCGTGTACCAGGTCCAGCCGCCGCGGCCCGCCCTGTCACCCTCGGAATAAATGTCGGCGGCTATCACATAGGGTTCCACGCGATACCGCTCCGCCGCTTCCGAATCCAAGGCATGATTGACCGGGAGCAGCATGCGCAAGACCGCGAGGGAGTCCTCGGCGCGGCCCATTTCGGCAAGCGCCAGCGCGAACCAGGCGGCGGCGTGGGTGTACTGACCGCCGTTCTCGCGCACGCCCGGCGGGTAGCTCTTGATATAGCCGGGCTCCTTGTCCGTCTTGTCGAAGGGGGGCGTGAAGAGCTTCACGATCTCCAGGTCATTGTCGACGAGCAACCGCATGGCTGCGTTCATCGCCGTCTCCGAACGTTGCGGATCGCCCTGACCGGAGAGCACGCTCCACGATTGCGCGATGGAATCGATCCGGCATTCGTCCGAATGGCGCGAGCCGAGCGGCGCGCCGTCGTCAAAGGAGCCGCGCCGGTACCATTCGCCGTCCCAACCAGTAGCCTCGAGGGCGGCCTTCAGTTGCCGTGCGTGTGCGAGCCACCGCGACGCACGCCTGGCATCACCGCGTTCCTTCGCGATCGGGACGAAATCGTGCAGCGTCTTGAGCAGGAACCACCCCAGCCAGACGCTCTCCCCCCGGCCGCCTTCGCCGACCCGGTTCATTCCATCGTTCCAGTCCCCACCTAGGATCAGAGGCAGCCCATTGGCGCTCTTGCGTTCTATGGCGAGGTCGAGGGCCCGCGCGCAGTGCTCGTAGACGGTGCCTGCCTGTTCGCTCGGCCTCGGCGTGAAAAAAGCGTCGTGTTGGCCCGGTTCGAGGGGATCCCCGACGATGAAGGGCGTCTCCTCTTCCAGAATCGAGGCATCTCCGGTGCACGCGAGATAGTGCGCGACGCCGTATGCCAGCCACACGACGTCGTCCGAGATCATGGTGCGCACGCCGGCGCCGGTGCGCGGAAGCCACCAGTGCTGCACGTCACCTTCGGGAAACTGGCGAGACGCCGCGTTGACGATCTGCGCGCGCGCGAGCAACGGATCGTGCAGGAGCAGTGCAAGCGTGTCCTGCAACTGGTCGCGGAAGCCGAAGGCGCCGCTTGCCTGGTAGAAAGCCGCGCGGGCGTTTATGCGGCAGGCGAGCGCCTGGTAGGGCAGCCAGCCGTTCACCATCGCATCGAGCGCCGGATCCGGTGTTTTCACCTGCAAGGTGCCGAGGATACCGTTCCAGACGCGTTCGTTTTGCGCGAGGCGCTCGTCGAAGCTCACTGGCGCATGGGCGAGAACCAGCGCCCGTGCCTCCTCTCTGGTCGTGGCGTCGCCAAGCAACCAGAGTGTGGTAACCGCGCCGCCAGGATCCACCTCGACGTCACGCGCGATCATCGCGCAGGGATCGTGTCCCGCCGCGACGAGGC
The DNA here is from genome assembly GCA_023435335.1 of Pseudomonadota bacterium. GTDB lineage: Bacteria > Pseudomonadota > Alphaproteobacteria > Rhizobiales > Rhizobiaceae > RCIO01. The sequence goes on along the minus strand of JAEYRU010000056.1, from coordinate 29,498 downwards.
CGGATGGTTCGAGCCCAAGGCTCAGCATGGCCGGCCAGACGACGCTGCCATGGTGGCCGATGAACTCCATGCGGTCGGTCGTCCACGCGTCCGGCGGAGCGTCCGAGGCGAGGAAGGCGACTCGGTCGCTGAACTCGAGGCTGTAAGGGTTGCGGGCGAGCAGCGCGCCCGTCATCTCATCGCGGGCGGGCACGATCGTAGGCGCGCTCTTCCAGCGGCTGTCGGCCAGGACCCATTCGGCGTAGGCGAACACGCGCAGCTTTCGCGCTCGCGTCCCGTTGTTGCGGATGGTCAACCGCGTTATGCGCACCGGGTCCTGGGTGTCGACCAGCATCGTCGCTTCGAGCGCCATGTCGTCGCGCAGTGCAGTGAAGGTACTCGCTCCATGACCATGACTGGCCTGGTAGCGCGCCGCCGGATCGGGAACCAGTGAGGCGAAGGGGGACAGCAACACGCCGCTTTCCATATCGCGAACATAGAGACCTTCGCCTGGACGATTGACGACCGGATCGTTTGACCACGGCGTTAACTGGAAATCGCGGCTGTTCCGGCTCCATGAAAATGCAGCTCCTTCAGCCGAGACATGGAAGCCAAAATCCCGGTTGGCGATCACGTTCACCCAGGGGTGGGGCGTTGTCCTGCCATTTTCTAGAAGCACCACATACTCGCGCGCATCGGACGAAAAGCCGCCAAAGCCGTTCCAGAACTGCAGGTCGGCGCCCGCGTCTTCGCCGGTGTCGGGCGCTTGCGCCGCGTTCGGTTGGAGCGCGATGGCCTGCTGGTGGCCGACCTCCAGCAACCGCTCCGCCCGGCGCTCCTTGCGGCGTGTCGCCTCGGCTCGGGCCATCTGGTCTTCCACCTTGCCGTTCCTGGTGTGGAAGACCACGCGCGCGACAGCGAGCAGCGTCTGGTAGGTCGGCGGATCCATCAGGTCGCGCCGCACCGCGAAGATGTGTACGCGTGGACCGTGTTCGTCGCCGCGCAGGCGAGCGTTCTCGCAGATCGCATCGATCGCCACCTGCAGGTCCTGCACGTAGGATGATGCCTGCTCGTTCACCACCACGAAATCGACGATGAGCCCTCGCGCCCGCATCAGCTCGTGCATCCGGAGAGCCTGGCCGACGAGGGGCAGGTCCGACTGGTGAGAAATGCGGAGGGCCAGGATCGGGAAGTCTCCGGAAATGCCCAACGGCCAGAGGGCGGATTGCGAGCCCAGGCCGGAGGCGATGAAGTCCGGAGCACTGCGCAACGCGTGATCGGGGTAGACCAGGTATCGCGCCAGCTTTTGGACATTGGCGGCATCGGCCAGCGACAGGCCGCAATGCCTCGTCTGCACCTGCGACTGCGTCCAGGCCAGCATCGACTGGCGCTCGAAGCTCTCGGGATAGTCAAGCCGCCCGATTGCAGCCTCCACGTCGTCGTAGCTGTCTCCGGCAACCGTCCAGAATGTGATGCTCACCTTGCGGTTGGCTGGCACCCGCAGCCGCTGGCGCAGGGCGAAGACGGGGTCGAGGGTGAACCCGTCCCGTCCCGACAGGGAAGCTGCCGGCTCGAATGCGGCCGCGTTCGCGAGGGTTCGGCCCCGGCCGATGAATGCGCGGCGGCACGTTTCGGCTTCGAAGCCGCCGGCCTGAGCAGAAGTACCGGAAATAAAGTGGGCAGCGCATATTTCGCGATCCCCGGGGCCGCGACCGCGGCGTCGCGCGAAGATGACCGGGCGTTCATCATCGATCCGGGTTTCGACGAACATCTTGGAAAAGGCAGGGTGGGCGTTGTCCGCTACCTCCGGGCCCAGCACCAGTTCGGCGTAGGACGTGACGTCGACGAAACGGTCGCTCAGACCTTCGTTGATCAGCGTTATTCGCCTGCCCTCTCCAGACGCCTCGCCGGCCGCGATGCATTCCACCTCACTGCGCAGTTTTCCGACCGTCTTGATGAAGGTCACCTTGTCGTCGGCCAGGATGGTCTGCGCGTTTTCGCCGGGGAAATACCGGGGCTCAGCGGTCGCCGACCAGCAATCCCCTGTTTCGGCGTCGCGGATGAAGAGGAAGGTGCCGCTGCGGTCCTCGACCGGATCGGGATGCCACCGGGTCACAGCCAGGCCATCGAAGCGGCTGTAGCCGGCGCCGGTGGCCGTCACCATGAGGGAGTAGCGTCCGCCCGACATGAGCGCGACCGCCTTTGGAGCGTTGGCCGGATCGACGATGTCGCGGATGTCGGGTCCCTCCATCGGAGGCGGCTCTTCACCCCTGGCCTTTATGTCCGCGCGTATCGAGGCCACGGGGATGTTGCGCGGGGCCTTCTCCTGAAGCAGCAGTTCGGCCGCCTCGATGACCGGGTCGGCGTGGAAGCGGTTCCGCATCCTGCCTTCGTGCACGACGTTGCCGGCCGCGACGATCGACATGCCCTGATGGTGGGCCATGTAGTTGAGGACGACTACCGATTCCTTGCCTTCAGGGACGCGTGAGGGAGTGAAGTCGATCGCGTCGTAGTAGCCGAAGCGGCCAAGTGCGCCGAGCTTTTCAAGGCGGGCGAGATTGACGCAGGCTTCCTGTGGGGCGAACTGGCTGGCGAGCAGGGTGGCATATGGCGCGACCACGGTGTTCAAGCCGAGTCCGCGTTTCAGCCCCAGCCCGGGCACCCCGAAATTGGTGTACTGGTACGTCAACTCGCGGTCGCGTGCATTATAGGCTGCCTCGGAAATGCCCCAGGGAAGGCGCCGCGCGCGGGCATAGTCAATTTGTCGGCGGATGATCAGTCTGTTGGTCTGCGCCAGGATGCCGCCATGCGGCTCGTTCATGATGAGGGGCGGCATGAGGTACTCGAACATCGAGCCGGCCCAGGAAAGCAGCGCGCCCCGGAAGCCGATCTCAACGATCGGACGGCCTAGCCTGAACCAGTGCTCCGTCGGGATATCGCCCTTGGCGATGGCGAACAGGCTGGCGAGACGGGCCTCGGAGGCGAGCAGGTCGTAGCAGCTTTCATCGAGCTGGTGGTCATGCACCCGGTATCCGATGGACAGGAGCATCCGCTTGCGCTGCAGGAGGAAAGAAAAATCCATCTCGAATGCGATGGTGCGGGCTCGGCGGGCGGTGTCGCGCAGGCGCGAGCGCAACTGCTCGATCGCGCCCGTGTCGGCATGCGCGTCGGCGACGTGCGCCTCGCAGACTCCGACGAGCCGCTCCGCCCAATCAGCGAGGACGGCACTCTGCTGCGTCCGCGTCTCATTGTGGAGTGCTATGGCCAGCCTGCGAACATCGCCTGCCAGGACTGTGAGGTTGAGCATGCGGAACGCAGCCGTCTCGGGCTCGGCCAACAGCGTGAAAGCGGCGTTGCGTACGCCCCGGATGTGGTCCTCGAGCCGTTTGCGCAGCGGGCGCAGCGGCCGCCGGTCGTCGGGAAGGTCCGCCAGGCTCTGCTCGACCACGGCAAGGGTATCGAGGATTCCGTTGAAGTCGCCCTGAAGGTAGGCCGATGGCGCTTCGGCCCATTCTTCCAGCGCTGAGGAGACAGCTATGAGGTGTCCCGCGAAATTGCCACTGTCGACGCTCGATATGTAGAGCGGTTCAAGCGGCGCCAATCGGCGCGTGTCATACCAGTTGTAGAGATGGCCGCGGTGCCGCTCGAGCTTCTCGACCGTGAGCAGCGTGGCAGCTATCCGGTCGACCGTTTCCGACAGGCTGATCCAGCCGAAGTCGCGAGCCGACACGGTTGAAAGCAGGTACATGCCGATATTGGTCGGCGAGGTACGAGAGGCCACGACCTGGGCGGGGCTTTCCTGGAAATTGTCCGGCGGCAGCATGTGGTGTTCCGCCGTCACGAAATGCTCGAAGTAAAGCCAGGTGCGGCGCGCCGCATCGCGCAGCTTGAGCCGTTCCTGCTCCGTGAAGGCCAGGCCATCCTCCTTCGCGGCCGAGCGGCTGACGAACCAGGCGAAAGCGGGTGCGCTCGCCCAGAAGGCCGCGAAGATCGCGCCGATGTAGACCCCGCTTGAGCCCGCGAGCAGGGGAAGGCCGACGGCAAGGACCGCGATAGCGGGCGAGCCCCACATGAAGCGGTAGTGGGCGGAGACATCGGCCTGCAGGTCCTGTGTCGCCTGCGAGCTTGTGCGCCACTCGAGCAGATGCCGACGGCTGACAAACATGCGGTACATGGTGCGCAGGATCGCATCACCCATCATCCAGGCGGCATGCGCTACGAAATTGACCCGCAGCACCACCAATGCGGATCCGAACGCGAAGTCGCGCCCCAAGGCGGCCAGATGGCCGCGTAGCGTCGTGCTGGTGGTCTTGGGGACGATCGCGTCCATCACGTTGAAGGTCGGCGCCACGAACAGAGCGACCGTCAGGAGCATCAGCCACTGTGCGGCTTCCGTGAACGGCAGCAGGGTCCAGCCCGCAATCGCCGCGGCCACCCAGAGGATCGGTGTCAGCGTGCGGCGCAGATTGTCCAGCATCTTCCAGCGCGAGAGCCCGGAAAAGCCGGCTCCGAGATCGAAGATGAACGGCAGGAGCTGCCAGTCGCCGCGCGCCCAGCGGTGATTGCGCGCGGCGTCGACCGCATAGGACGTGGGATAGTCCTCGACCAGTTCTATGTCGCTGACCAGCGCCGCCCGCGCGAACGCACCCTCGAGCAGGTCGTGACTCAGGACGGTGTTCTCGGGAACCCGGCCCCTTAGCGACGCCTCGAAGGCATCGACATGGTAGATGCCCTTTCCGGTGAAAGTGCCCTCGCCGAATACATCCTGATACAGGTCGGAAACCGCGAAGACGTAGGGGTCGAGCCCCCGGTTCGACGAGAAGACGCGCTGGAAGAAGGACGCTTCGTCGCCAGTTGTGAGCGAGGGGGTCACGCGTGGCTGCAGGATTCCGTATCCCTGCTGCACGAAGCCGGTTTTCGGATCGACGACTGGCCGGTTGAGGGGGTGCGCCAGCTTGCCCGCGAGCCGGACTGCCGCGTCGCGTGTCATCCGGGTGTCGGCATCCAGGGTGACAACGAAAACGACGTCCCTGGGCAAGGGAGTGTCGGTTGGCAGGAAGGTCGTCTGTCCGTCACCGCGCAGGAGCTGATTGAGTTCGTGCAGCTTCCCGCGCTTGCGCTCCCAGCCCATCCAGCGGCCTTCCTGCTCATTGTAGAGCCGCCCGCGGTGGAGCAGATGAAAGCGCGCTGCAACCTGGCCGGCAGGGTACCGGCCGTTGAGCGCGGCTATCTGGTCCTTCGCATAGGCAAGGAGCTCGAGGTCGGCCTCGCTCTGCTCGTCTTGGCTGTCGGGCCAGTCGCTGAGCATCGCGAAATAGAGTTCGCCACTGGTGTTCGCCAGGTGGTGCACCTCCAGATTGCGCGCGCATTCGTCTATTTCAGCCCGTGACCCGATGAGGACAGGCATGACGACGAGCGTCCGCGCCTGATCCGGGACGCCTTCGCGGAATTCATAACCGACGAGCCGCGTGGGGCGGACGAACATCAATGCGAGCGTGTGGAAGAGTCCGACGGCGCCCTCGACCGCCGGGATGGCGAACAGCAAGAGCAGGACGACCGTGGCGGAGGGCGAAAGCCCCGCCCCGTCCAGCGCTACGTCTGCCAGCCAGAGGAACAGGACGCTGAGCAGCGCGATCGGTACCGCCAGGCCTATCCATCCCGCCTTCCGGTAAAGCCGCATGAGGCGCTGGTGCCACCGCGGCCGATATCCGATGGAATGCTCGAGTTGCTGCCTCAGCCGCCCGATGAGGAAGAAGCCGACATCGGTCGCCTCCGGGCCGGGAGGCGGCGTATTCTCGTTCGCGGAGCGGCGCGCCTCCGGCGTCTTGCCGCGTGCCATCTCAATCACGCGCTCGGTGACGGCGTATTCGCTCAATTCCGATCGCCGAGCGAGATCCTCGATGGCCGCGCGATACTGGTCGCGCGAATGGAACTCGAGCTCGGAGTAATTACCTGCGCGGCGCAGCAAGGCGTCGACCTGGCTAACCTCCTCGAACCAGACCGACCAGTCCTGATCGTCGATTCGCCGCAGCCCGCGAATGATGTTGCCGACCGTGACGTTGCCGCTCGAGAGTGTCTGGTGCTCTGCGGCGATAATCGCTTCGGCGTTGGTGCCGTGCCGCTCGCATTCGCATTCAAGCCAGTAAAGCGCGTGGCCCGCGGTTTTCGACCCATCGCGGAGCCGGTAGAGCAACTGCGTCGCGAACGCAGTGTCACAGGCGTGGTCCGCATAGGCGGAAAGATCCGGCTCCGGCGTTCCGTGGGTTTCTGCGAGGGCCAGCCTGTCGGCTACATCGTTGGCGATGTTGCGCATTATGCGGGCGCGGTTCACGCGCATGGCCAGCCGACGCAGGTTCTCGATGAGGACGAAACGCAGCAGCGAGGGCAGCGCCCATAATTCGCCGATCTTCAGCGTCTGGACGGACTGGTAGCCGTCGACAAGTGCCTTGAGCGATTCCGGAGCCACACCGCTGTCCGTGTGGGCCACATAGGCCCAGGCGATGGCCAGCACCCGGGGAACGCGCTGGCCATTCTTCAACTCCACCGTCGGCAACTCGCCGTAGAAGCGCGGCGGAAGGTCCCGCTTCACCTGCTGGATCGCCTCGGCGACGAGGTAATAGTTGTCGAGCAGCCACTGCGCCGCGGGCGTGACGGGTTCGCCCGCCGTTTGGGCCGCGTTGGCCGCGCGATGCACCACCGCGATGCGGCGCGCATTGTCGCGCTGGCGTTCCTTGAAGTCGAGGAAGTCGAGTTCTACCAGGGCAAGCCGTGGCTGGCGGGCCAGTTCAGCCCCCAGGCGACGGAGGTTCTCCTCATGAAAGTAGGTGGATCGGATGGGCTGATCGGCAACCGGCGGCAGCGTAGGAATATCGTCCAGCGGCTGAGGCCTTTTCAACTGGGCTGCCATTATCAGTGTGTTCCGAAATAGCCACGGACGGGCCTGCGCGCATGCCCGCGATATGCGAATGAGCGCTTAAACCGTTTTGCACCCCTTTGGTTGCGATGCAGCAATCAACTTTTCGCCACAGCGCGAAATATGCTGCAATGCAACGGAACCTGCCGCGGGCCTCCGCGTTAGCCGGACGGCTGGGCGCTGCATTCGCGAGGCAAGGTTATCTCATGACTCATACAGTACGCAAAGCGATCATTCCCGCAGCCGGATTTGGGACCCGGATGCTGCCGGCGACGAAGAGCGTGCCGAAGGAGTTGCTGCCGATCGTCGATCGGCCGATAATCGACTATATCGTCGAGGAGGCGTTCGAAGCCGGCATAGAGCATATCGTGATCGTGACCGGCCGCATGAAGACCGCTATCGAGGATCACTTCGATCACGCATTCGAACTGGATGTTGCGCTGCGGAAAGGCGGTAAGACAGCGCTCGCCGAGCGCCTGGCACGGATGACGCCCGAGGTCGGCTCGATTTCGTTCGTGCGCCAACAGGAAGCACGCGGCCTCGGCCATGCCGTGTGGACCGCGCGCCAGGCGATAGGCGACGAGCCTTTCGCGGTGCTGCTGCCGGACATGGTGATGGATGGTGCCGAACCCTGCCTGAAGTCGATGGTTCGCCTGTTCGGAGAAAGGGGCGGCAACATCCTGGCCGTGGAGCGTTGCGCGCCGGAGGAAGCGCATAAGTTCGGCATCGTTTCGCTGAGCCCGACCGCCGGCGGGCCCATCGTGAACGGCCTGGTTGAAAAGCCGGCCCCGGGCACTGCTCCCAGCAATTTCTACATTTCGGGCCGGTATATCCTGCAGCCACAGGTTTTCGACCTGCTGGAGAGCCAGGAACCCGGCGCGGGCGGAGAAATCCAGCTCACCGACGCGCTGATCCGTATGATGGCCACGCAGGAGATCCGGCCTTTCGAGTATAAGGGCCGCACCTTCGACTGCGGTTCACCAGCCGGCTTTGTCAGCGCCAACCTGAACTTCGCCGTGTCCCGAGACGAGCTTGCCTTGGCACTAGCCGACGATCTCGAGGCTGCAAGACAGGGCGTCGCGGACGCGCGCAGCAAGCCTGCGGCGGCGTAAAGGCCGAGCAGCATCGGGCACCGGGCGGCCTCGCGTGCGCCGCGCTGCCCGATGCGGGGGCCCCGATGGAACAGCCGTTTCACGTTACGTTTCAGGCATAGACAGAGTTTGTGCGGTCGCATGGGAACGGCCGTTGGTGTCGGGCCATTGTCCTGCTAACGCGTGACCTTTTTGCGCTGCACAATAAATTTGCGGAGAGCGCCCGGGTGACTTTGGCTCATATCTACTGGAGAGCGCTCCAGTATCTTCTCCCCCAGAAACATCGCGTAGCCCTGATATGTTCCGCCAATATCGTACTGGCCATGGTGACGATCGCGGAGCCGATCCTGCTCGGCCGCGTAATCGAGGCGATATCTGAGGGAGCCGACGTGTTCGGCCGGCTGACGCTGTGGGCGGGGCTCGGCGTATTCAATATCGTTGCCTTCGTGCTGGTGGCCCGCGGAGCCGACCGATTGGCGCACCGGCAGCGCGTGGCGGTGCTGGCCGACGGCTTCGAGCACGTCATAACGATGCCCCTGTCATGGCACCAGCAGCGGAATACTTCGAATACGCTGCACACGCTGCTGCGGGCGGTCGATACGCTTTTCGGCCTGTGGCTCGAATTCATGCGCCAGCACCTTTCCACAGCGGTGGCGCTGATCCTTCTCGTCCCCACCGCCTTCGCGCTCGACTACCGCCTGTCGCTGGTGCTGGTGATGCTCGGCATCGCATATGTCGGCATCAGCCGGCTGGTGATGCAGAAGACCCGTGAGAACCAGAAAGCTGTCGAACAGCACCATCACCGTGTCTTTGCCCATGTCAGCGACTCCATAGGCAACGTGGCGGTGGTGCAGAGCTTCACACGCATCGGCGAGGAGACGCGGACGCTGCGCGAGCATGCGCGCCGGCTGATCGCCGCGCAGTATCCCGTACTGGACTGGTGGGCGCTGGCCAGCGCGCTCCACCGCATCGCTTCGACCGTCTCGATGATGATCGTCCTGATCATCGGCGCTCTGCTTGTGGTCCGGGGCGAGATCAAGGTTGGCGAGATCATCGCCTTCACGGGTTTCGCCTCGCTGCTCATCACGCGCCTCGACCAGATCACCAGCTTCGTCAACCAGCTCTTCGAGGCGCGGGTGAAGCTCGAGGAATTCTATCGCATAGAAGATGCGGTGGAGGATCGGGCGGAACCGGCAACGGCAGTCGAACTGCCGCGAGCCATGGGCCGGGTGACGTTCGAGAACGTCAGCTTCACCTTCCCCAATTCGGGGCAGGGTGTGAAGGACATCGATTTCGAGGTGTCGCCGGGGCAGACCGTCGCCATCGTTGGCCCCACGGGCGCGGGCAAGACCACCCTTATCAATCTGCTCCAGCGGGTGCAGGATCCGACCTGCGGCCGAATTCTCATCGACGGTGTCGACACGCGCACTGTCACGCGTGCCTCGCTGCGCCGCTCCGTGGCCACCGTGTTCCAGGATGCGGCACTCTTCAACCGCAGCATCGAGGACAATATCCGGGTCGGCCGTCCCGAAGCGCCGTACGAGGACGTACATCGCGCGGCAATCGCTGCGCAGGCGCACGAGTTCATCATCTCGAAGGGGGGCGGCTACGATACCGAGGTCGGGGAACGCGGCGCCCAGCTTTCGGGCGGGGAGCGCCAGCGCATTGCCATCGCGCGGGCGATTCTGAAGGACGCCCCCATCCTCGTGCTGGACGAGGCCACCAGCGCGCTCGATGTCGAGACGGAACAGCGGCTCAAGACGGCAATCGACGATCTGCGCAGGGGCCGCACGACCTTCATCATCGCACATCGTCTCTCGACCGTGCGCGAGGCGGATGTCGTCATGTTCATGGATGAAGGCCGCATAGTGGAAGCTGGCTCATATGCGGCGCTTGCCCGGCAGGGGGGGCGTTTCACGGCACTTCTGCGGGCCGGCGGCATCGAAGCCGACGGCGAGGCGCAACGCATCGGCCCGATGCCGCTCTCGGTCGTGGCGGCCTGACAACCGGTATTATCCAGGCCGTCGTACCGGCACGATTGGCCGTTGAAACGGGTCTCATCCAGGGCCTTCGCCACTTTACAGGGGTTCCGCGTACCGCTCACGGCGCTGTCCCGAGGGAATGTGAGGGGCATGTTGGGTGCAATTCCGCTTCAGTTGCGCCTCTTGGACTTGACGCTTGTCCGCTGTGGGAAGACGGGGCGCAATCGCGCATGCGCACTGCTCACCAGCAATGTCGTCTTCCGGCTCGGTTCAGGTGGGTAGGGGACGGTTGAGGAACGCTATGGCGCTCAGCGGATATCCGAGCGCCTCCGTGCGATCCGCGCAGGAGCCAGCACGGCTCCGGGAGCAGGGGCCACCGGCCGATCCACCGGCTCTGGCCGCGCGCGAACTGCCTGCACCTTCTTGCCGCCCCAGCCGATGGTGGGCAGCCACTCGAGGTAGTAGGCGACGGCGAACTGGAGCAGCAACCCGCCGGTGATGAGCACAGTGTCCATCGCAAGGGTCTCGGGATAGACCACCTTCACCACCTGGCCGACCATCGACAGCAGCGTTCCGGTCACGAAAACCGGCAAGGAATGCTTGCCAAGGATCGCCAGCGGGTGCCGCTCGTCGGTGCGTGCGAGATTGGAAATCGCCGGGATGACAGCGATCAGATAAGCGGCCGAAAGGACATGCAGCAGGCGGGGCGCGGACAGGTAGGTCTTGTTGAAGCCGGTGAGCACCTGGGGCAGCCCCGCGGAAATGTCGATGTGCCACAGCGGCAGGCGCACCCACAGCAGCGACACCACGAGATAGAGGGCGGCCGCGCCGAGCAGGGCAGGGTGTGTGGGAAGCCGTCCGCCCCGTTTGAGGTGCACCAGGCCCACCATGCCGATAACGAACAGGAACTGCCATGAAAGCGGATTCAGGAACCACACGCCCTCGGTCGGATAATTCGGTGGCCCGATGCGAAAGATTCCGCTCAGGAGCCATACAAGGCCGGACGTTGCCAGCAGCACCCGCAGGCTGTAGGCGCCGATGAAGAGGAAGACGGGCACCAGCAGAAGCAGGGCGGCATAGAGCGGCAGGATGTTGTTGTAGCCGAGCTGATGGCCGAGCGTGACGAAGCCGACGAACGCTTCGGGCGTCGAAGTCATCACCTTCTCGATGTTGATCTTGACCAGCAGTTCGGGCCGCGCGAACCACACCGCCCCGGCCGAGAAGATCGCCAGCGTCACCACTGTAGTGACGAGATGCGTCAGATAGAGCGTCGCGGTGCGCCGCAGCGCCTTCAGGGTCATGAGCAAGCGGTTCCCGGGGCGGAACTTCATGCCGTAGGCGATACCGACCGCGATCCCCGAGATAAGCACGAACGCCTCGGCGGCATCGGAAAAGCCGATGTTCCTGTGCGTGAAGTGCTCGTAGACGGTGCCGGGGATGTGATTGACGTAGATGGTGATCAGCGCCAGAGCGCGGAACACGTCGATGCGGGTGTCCCGCTGGGAGGGCGAGCTTGTGGCCATGCCAAGAAAAGCGGAAGCCGCGGTCTTGTTCCCAGCGTGTCCCGCTTCCGGCCCACAAAAAATATGACTCAGGCGGACGATTCGTGATCGCCTGCGTAAGCGGCCCTCAGTTCGGCGATGTCAGCCAGCTTCCGGTCGAACGCCGACCAGTCGTCTTCGCGGGCGATAGGCTCCCAAATTGCCTCGACCTCATCGATAAGCATTGTGCAGGGCGCCTCGCGGCCGAAGTAGGGATGGCGGATCGCGTCGGGCCGCGCCTGATAGGTGCCGAGGCATTCGCGCAGCGGCTCGAATGCCTCGGACTCATAGATTGGGCGCGACGGGCTGCGGGCGGCGCGGTCAGCGGAATCGAGTCCGCCCCGCCAGTCGAAGAAGAAGCGCTCGAAGGAAATTTTCGTATCGGCTAGGAAACGCCAGGCTGCCGACGCAAGCGCCTGGTCGGCATCGGCGCCGCGCGATGCCAGACCCAGCCGGCGCAGCATGGCGCGGTTGAAGCGTGTGCGGAATTCCGCCCCGAAACCTTCGAGCGTGCGTTGAAGCTCCGCCTGCGGGGCGAAGGGCAGAAGGCATTCCGCAAGTCGGGTCATGTTCCACAGCAGGGCGTCGGGCTGACGGCCGTATGCATAGAGCCCGCTTTCGTCGAAATAGGCGGCCGTGAAGGCGGGGTCGAGCACCGGCAGGAAGCGCCATGGGCCGTAGTCGAAGCTCTCGCCCGTGATGTTGATGTTGTCGGTGTTGAGCACGCCATGAACGAATCCGGCCAGCATCCAGCGGGCGCCCGTCTCGGCCACGCGGCGTCCCACCTCAGTCAGGAAAGCCACGGCGCGCGCGCCGATGTCGTCGCGCCAGGCCTCGGGCATATAGTGACGGATCGCATGGTCCATGACCCGGGCGATGTTCTCGTGCTCGTCAAGAAAGAGCAGGCGCTGGAACGTCCCGATCCTGATGTTGGAGTGGCTCAGGCGGACAAGCACCGACGAGCGCGTCGGAGAGGGTTCGTCGCCGCGCCAGAGCTGTTCGCCGGTTTCGACCAGGCTGAGTGATTTCGACGTATCGACGCCGAGCGCCTCCAGCATTTCGGTCGCCAGCACCTCCCTTACGCCGCCTTTCAGCGTAAGTCGGCCGTCTGCGGTGCGCGACCAAGGCGTCTGGCCGCTGCCCTTGGTGCCCAGGTCAAGAAGCCGACCGTCCTCGAGGTCGTGCATCTGGGCGAACAGAAAGCCGCGTCCGTCGCCGAGTTGCGGGTTGTAAACGCGAAACTGGTGCCCGTGGTACCGCAACGCCAGCGGCTTGGCGAAGCTGCCCGGAAGCGGCTCGAAACGGCCGAAATGCGCTATCCATTCCTCGCCGCTCAGAGGCCCCACGCCAATTCGGTCGGCCCAGCGCCGGTTCCTGTAGCGCAGAATGTGCTCCGGAAACGACGCCGGCTCCACGATATCGAAAAAGGCGTCGCCGAGTTCCGCGTGGACGGTCGAAGGGCGGTAATGGCGTGAGACTGGCATCGTCGCCATGTAGTGCGTTTCATCTCAATCGACGATACGCGTCCCGTTTTTCCCCAGGGGAAAACGCGGATTGTGAGATAGCGAATTCCCTTCCTCGATTCAGCAGTTTAGAACCTTCTTATGGAAGTGCTATGACGTTCGCGTCCGCCACACCCCATTGCGGCGATGCGCTTCCATTCCTGCCCGGCGTACGAGGCGCCGGGCAGGAGCGACACGCTCCCGGACGAAGATGTCATTTGACCGCGGAACCGGCGCCGCTCAATGCTGTTATCGAAGGGATATCGTACGAGGAGCCTTCGATGAACTATCCCGTCAGACATGCGATCCGCCTGGGACTCGCCGCCGCTGTTACGGTGGGCGCGGTCGGCGCCGCTTCTGCCCGTCCCGACACAAGGTCGATGACCTGCGCGCAGACTCACGAACTTATTGTCCGCAACGGCGCGATCGTGCTGACTACTGGCCGTCACACCTATGACCGATACGTGGCGTCGGCCAGATTCTGTTCGCTGCCGGATGTGCCGACGCTCACTTCCGTGCAGACGAGAGATACGAGGCAGTGCCCGGTCTACAATTGCCAGCGAGCCGAGGATCCATTCTGGCGGTAGCCGGAACTGGCGCTCAATAGACCGGGGGCGACATTGCCCAGATTACTACGGCTTCCGTTTCACCCGCATTCCGCCAGCGGGTGGACTTGCCTTTGAAACGGAAGCTGTCGCCCGCGTGCAGTTCCTGCACGACACCGTCCATCTCAAGGGTCAAGGCGCCTGACAGCACATATCCGGCTTCCTCACGGTCGTCCTGAGCCCGCGAAAGCGATTCGGCGCCGGGCGCGAAGACGCGCCGTCGCATCTCGAACGAGCCGCCCAGCGCCGGCGAGAGCAACTCCTCCGCCAGCCCCGGCTGCGTGGGGCCAAGCTGCCGGCGCGCGCCAGCCCGAACCACGACCTCACCATCCGTTCCGGCGGATTGCTCTCGGATAACGAACAGGCTCATCGGGACGCCAAACAGATCGGCCAGCCGGCGCAGGTCGATCAGCGTCGGCATGGATATCCCGCGTTCGACCTGGCTCATCCAGCCGACGGAGCGACCGATGCCCGCCGAAATTTGCGCCAGAGTCAGGCTCCTTGCGCGGCGGAGCGCGCGCAAGTCCCGCGACAGGCGCTGGTCGATCCGCTGAAGTGCGCGCGACAGTCCGCCTTCATTTGTAGGACTTGCGGAATCCATGAAAAATTCTCCGGGGATTTCATTGACGCCGATAGCGTGAAAATTTAAAGCTGATTTTCATCGCCTTGTCGAGCAAGCAAAAGCAAAGTACAGGCGGGTCGGTAGCCATTCCGGGGTCCCGGTCGGGACCGGGTAAACGATCGGGAAGGACCAGGATGCTGGCGCCGGACAACAAGACACTCCCCGTGGATGTGGCCGAAATAGTCGACGAGGTGATCCTCTCGCGGCGGTCCGTACGCGCATTCCTGCCCGATGCAGTCGATGACGAGCTTATCCGCGAGATCCTGGCTATTGGAGCACGCGCGCCCTCTGGCACCAACATGCAGCCCTGGAAGGCCTATGTCGTGCGCGGGGAGGTAAAGGAAGCGATCTCGCGTGCGATCCTCGATTCCGGACTGAGAGCCGAGAAGATCGAGTGGGATGAGTACAGATACTATCCCGACAAGTTCTTCGAGCCCTATCTCGGCCGGCGCCGGACCGTCGGTTATGCTCTCTATGACGCGCTCGGAATCCAGCGGCGCGAGGTGGAGCGCATGCGCGCCCAGCACGACCGCAATTTCGTGTTCTTCGATGCGCCGGTGGGCATCATCTTCACAATCGACCGCAGGCTCAACAAGGGCTCGTGGATGGACCACGGCATGTTCCTGCAGACCGTGATGCTGGCCGCCCGGGCGAGGGGCCTGCATACGTGCCCGCAGGCCGCCTTCGCGCCGTATCACCGGCAGATCAGGCCGCTTCTCAATATTCCCGACGAGGAGATCGTCGTGTGCGGCATGGCTGTCGGCTACGAGGATTCGGCCAAGCCGGAGAACGGCTTCCGCACTGAACGCGCGCCGCTGGACGAGTGGGTGACGTTCGTGGAGTGAACTGAGGCTGCGGCAGGTGGGGCTAGGCCGTCCGCGGCGCGGTAAGTCGATCCCATGACGCCATCGCCCCATCGGCAATCGCCTGCAGCATCTCACGGCTCGCGCCGTCACGCGCCTGGATCGACATTCCCTGCTGTACCGTGACGTAAAAGGCTGCGATTGCGTTCGTATCGATCGTCGCGGGCAGGTCGCCCTCTTCTACCGCCCGTTCCAACCGGTCGCGCAGCATTGCGAGGTTTTGCGAACGGATGCCGCGCAACACGCTGCAAGCGTTTTCGCTCGTGTCACTTGAGTGGAGCGCACCCAGGACTATCAGGCAGCCGGCTGGCTTGCCCGACTGCGTGAACGCTGCAGCGGTCGAATGGAGAAATCCGGCAATGGAGTCCTTCGCCGTCGGCCCCTGCTCAACGGAATTCCAGATATCAGCGCCCTCGACCTCGCCGTAGAGCGTCACCGCTTCCTGGAACAGTGCTTCCTTCGAGCCGAACGCGGCATAGAGGCTCGGCGAATTGATGCCCATCGCCGAGGTCAGATCGGAGAGAGAGGCCCGATCGTATCCTTTTGCCCAGAATACCTCCATGGCACGCCGCAGCGCGTCGACGCGATCGAATGCCCGTGGCCGGCCTCTCTCCGCCATAGCAAATCTCCTTTTGTATTGAGCGATACATAAATTTCTTGACGCGGTCGCGCAAGGTGGACATGTTTTATGTATCGAGTATTACAAAAATGGAGAACCCCATGTCTCATTTGACCGGAAAGATCGCACTAGTGACCGGTGGCAGCCGCGGCATCGGGGCCGCGATCGCCCGCCGGCTGGGGGCGGACGGTGCCGATGTTGCGATCACCTATTCGGTCTCCTCGGGGCGTGCGCAGGAGGTGGTGCGGGATATCCGAGCTTTGGGGCGCGAGGCCCTAGCGATCCGGGCGGACAATCTCGAAGCCGAGGCGGTCGAGCGCGCTA
This sequence comes from Pseudomonadota bacterium, assembly GCA_023435335.1. Classification (GTDB taxonomy): domain Bacteria; phylum Pseudomonadota; class Alphaproteobacteria; order Rhizobiales; family Rhizobiaceae; genus RCIO01. The sequence continues at coordinate 13,457 of JAEYRU010000056.1, read as the reverse complement.
TCACGCTGACGGTCGAGCATTTCGGCAGGCTCGACATCCTGGTCAACAACGCGGGCATTTATCATGCCGGGCCGGTAGAGCAGTTCACCTACGAGGATTTCGAGAAGACGGTAGCGATCAATGTGCGCGCGCCATTCCTGGCCTCCAAGGTCGCGGCCAGCCACATGGGCGAGGGCGGCCGGATTGTCTCGATCGGGTCAAACCTCGCCTTGCGCGTCCCGGACCAGGGGCTCAGTCTCTACTCGCTTAGCAAGGCCGCGCTTGTCGGCATGACCAAAGGGATGGCGCGCGACCTCGGGTCGCGCGGCATCACTGTCAATGTCGTGCACCCCGGCTCCACCAACACAGAGATGAATCCGGCTAACGGTCCTGGAGCGGACGCTCAGCGGGCCGGGATGGCGATTCCGGGGTTCAGCGATCCGAATGACATCGCGTCGATCGTCGCCTGGCTTGCAAGCCCCGAGGCGTCCCGCGTCACCGGGGCGGAGTTCACCGTTGACGGAGGCTCCAATGCCTGAACCGAGAAGGAACGCCCATAACTAGGTCTGGGTAGTGCCGATCAGCAGGTCGGCGGTGATGAGCGTCGCACCTGCTGACGCGAACTCCGCATTCTTGCGCGCGATGATCGTCTCGGCGGTCTCCCCATTCCCGTCCACCGTGCTGTGGGTATCCGACACCACGGTGACTTTGAGACCTCTCGCATGGGCGCCTTTCACGGTTGCCGCCACGCAGAAATCGCTCTGGGCGCCGACGACGACGACCTCGCCGGCCTGCTGCGCAGCCACCCACTCGCCGAATTCCGGGTTGCTAAAGGCGTCTCCCACGCTCTTGGAAAAGGTCGGCTCGTCCGGCGCTTGGCCGCGCGCCGGCCAGACATTCCAGCCCGGCGCGCCCGGCGCGAGTGGATCGCCGGCCGGCCCGTCATGGCGGATGAAGGCGACCTTGCGGCCCGAGGCGCGCGCCCAGTCGAGCAGCGAGCGCACGCGCTCGACCATGCCGTCGGCGTCATGGATAAGTGGTTCGGCGACGCCGTCGAACATCGAGGTCTGCAGGTCGATCACGACAAGCGGAGCCATTGCGCCGGCGGGGCTGTGCTCGAACATGTAGTCAGCATAGCGACAGGCTGCGGCCGCCCGTTCGGCCAGGCTAGACTACTTCGTAGCCCACTTCCTCGGCTCCGTGGCACAGCGCGGTCCAGAACGATCGGGCGAGGGAGCGGAAGACATAGAGGTCGAACTGCGACTCTCCGGTTCGCTGGATCTGGGTGAAGATGTCGTGATGCGCGGTCGAGCGGCCCGCGTGGAGCGGGAAGCTCGGCAAGCTGAAGTCGAGGGCGAAGAACTTCGCCAATACCCAATCGGCCTTCGGGCCGGATATGCGGATCCCGATGCGGCCGTGCGAAAGGTCCGTCACCGTACCCATCTGCATCGTCATCGCGGCGGCCAGGGTCGCACCCATCCCCTCGGCCTGATCAATTACGAGGAAGCGCCCGGGGGCGAAGCCGAAGGCCGAACGCCCGTTGGCGACGGCACCGGCGCCCGCGCCGTCGGCCAGGGACAGGTTCGCCGCGCTGGCAATCGCCGCAATCACCTCCTTCTCCTGGCCCGGCCAGGACGCGACCTGCACGATGGAACCGGGCCGCGTCTCGATCAGCCGCACGCCGGCGCCATCGGCGAAATTGCCGTGCGAGCCGGGGCGGTAGACGGGGCCAAGGGGCGATTCGCGCTCAACCATGCATGCGGTTCCCTTGAGGATCGAAGAAATGGTGGCTGACGATCTCGACCGGGCCGAAACGTCTCCGCAACGGGTCGGAGGCAAAGGCGCGCGTGCCGTGCAGCGCCTTGCCGCCCTTCACCAGTGCCAGCGCGATGTATTTCCGCAGCATCGGCGAATAGCAGGCTGCCGTGACGTGGCCGATGCTTTCGCCGAGTTCGTCCAGGCTGCCGGACATCACGATGTGCGAGCCACCGGCAAGCGGACGCCCGTCGAGCGAGACGATGCCGACGAGGCGGGCGCGATCGGGGTCGTTGAGTTCGCCCCGATCCATGAGCGCGGAGCCGATGAAGGGCTTCTTCTTCGACAGCATCCAGTCGAGATAAAGGTCGCGCGCTGTGGTGCGGCCGTCCATCTCGGCGCCGGTGACATGGCCCTTCTCGATGCGCAGCGTGCCGAGCGCCTCGAGCCCGTAGGGCACGATACCGAACGGCTGGCCGGCTTCCATCAACGCTTCCCAGAGATGAGCGCCATGGCCGGCGCCGCAATAGACCTCGTAGGCGAGTTCTCCGGAGAAGGAGAGGCGGCAGATCATGACCGGGACGCCGGCGGCCTCGCCGCGGACGATACCCATGAAGGGAAGGGCCTCATTGTCCACGGCCGTCCCGGTGACGGTTCGCTCCAGCAGCTTGCGTGAGTTCGGACCGGCGATCGCAGCACCCGCCCATTCGTCGGTGACGGAGGTGACATGCACCTTCAGGTCCGGCCAGACCACGTCGAGGAAGTACTCCAGGTGCTGCATGACCTTGCCGGCATTCGCCGTCGTCGTGGTCATCAGGAAATCGTTCTCGCCCAGCCGCCAGGTCGTGCCGTCGTCCATGATCAGCCCGTCCTCGCGTAGCATTACGCCGTAGCGCGCCTTGCCGACGGGCAGGGTGGAGAAGAGGTTGGTGTAGACCCGGTCGAGGAACTCGGCGGCGTCCGGGCCCTGTACGGCGATCTTGCCCAGCGTGGAGACGTCGACGATGCCGACGCTGTCGCGCACGGCCCTAGCTTCGCGCACATAGGCCTGCTCGACCGTCTCGCCGGAAAGGCCGTAGATCATCGGCCGGTGCCAGAGGCCGGCGGCATACATCGTCGCGCCATGCTCGGCATGCCAGTCGTGCATGGGGGTGAGCCGCTCGGGCTTAAGCTCGCCGTAGCGTTCAGCGGCAAGCGAGCCGATGGACACCGGCGCATATGGCGGGCGGAAGCGCGTCGTGCCCGCCTCGGGGATGGAGACGCCGCGAGCGGCGGCCATGATGGCGAGGCCGGGGACGTTGGACGTCTTGCCCTGGTCGGTCGCCATGCCCAGCGTGGTATAGCGCTTCAGGTGCTCGACCGAGACAAAACCCTCGCGATGGGCGAGACGCACGTCTTCCGACGTCACGTCGTGCTGAAGGTCGACGAAGGCTTTGCCGCCCTTGCCGCCCTTGCCGTCGAAGGTGCTGATCTCGAAGACCGGCGCCGGGACCGGATCGAGGGCCGGGGCCTCAACCACCGGCGTCTTAGCCTTCGTCGGCTTCTCTCCGGCCGCCTTCTGGCCGGCGGCGCGGCCTTCCGAGATCGCGCCGGCCGTGGTGGCGCTGCCGGTGAAGGCGCCCGCGCCAATCCAGTTCTGCGTCGGTTTCGGCGGCAGGAAAGCCTGCCGTTCCGCGCTCCATTCCGGCTTCTGGCCGGCCTGGCTCGCAAGATGGATGACCGGCGACCAGCCGCCCGAGACGGCGAGGCAGTCGACCGGGATCGAGCGCGCCTCGCCGGAAAGGGTGCCGGTCGCTGCATCGAAGCGGCGGGCCTCGACGCTGGCGAGCGCACTGCCGCCGCCCGTGCCGCAGATTGCGTGGCCGAGCAGCAGTTCGCCGCCGGCGTTGGCCGCGAGTTCGCGCGCGGCGGCGGAGATGCTGGATCGTACGTCCACGATGGCCGTGACGGCTGCACCGGCGGCCGCGAGCGCGGCGGCGGCGCGGTAGGCGCTGTCGTTGTTGGTGAATACCGCGATACGCTGGCCCGGCAGCACGCCGAACTCGTTGGCGTAGCGCTCGGCGGCCGAGGCGAGCATGACACCGGGCCGGTCGTTGCCGGGAAAGACGAGCGGGCGCTCGGCGGCGCCGGTCGCGAGAACCACCGAGCCGGCGCGGATTACCCAATGGCGGTGGCGCGGCTCGCCTTTGGCAGGCGCGGGCTTGTGATCGGCGACGCGCTCCAGGGCGCCGAGCGTGTTGCCGTCGTAATAGCCCCAGACCGTGGTGCGGGTCAGCACGCGCACATTGTCGAGCGCGGAAAGCTCGGCGGCGGCAGTCTCCGCCCAGCGCGTTGCCGGCGTTCCGTCGATCGTTTCACCCGACCATCCGGCGGTGCCGCCGAGGCGTGGCTCCATCTCGGCAAGGATGACGCGCTTGCCGGACAGCGCGGCGGCCTTCGCGGCCGAAAGCCCTGCCGGGCCGGACCCCACCACCAGCACGTCGCAGAAGGCGTTCATGCGCTGGTAGCGCCAGGGATCGGGCTTGTGGTCGGGTTTGCCGAGACCGGCGGCGCGGCGGATGAACCACTCGCAGAACATCCAGAAGCGCGTGCCCTTCAACGGGCCGATCACCGGACCCATGAAGGTCTTGTAGTAGAAGCCCGCCCAGAAGAACTTGCCAGCGAGCTGGTTGACCGCCCCGAGGTCGAAGGCGAGGGAGGGAAAGCGGTTCTGGCTCTCTGCAACCAGCCCGTCATAGATTTCGAGCTGGGTGGCCGGGATGTTCGGTTCGCGCACGCCCTCGCGCAGCACGGTTACAAGGGCATTGGGCTCGTCAACGCCGGCGGAGAAGACGCCGCGCGGGCGGTGATACTTGAACGAGCGGCCGAACAGAGTGACGCCGCTGGCGAGCAGCGCGGAGGCCAGCGTGTCGCCGGCATGGCCGGCATAGGACTTGCCGTCGAAGGTGAAGCGGATGGTTTTCAGGCGGTCGACAAGCCCGCCGGAAGGGGCGCGACGCGGGCTCATTCGGCAGCCTTTCCACGCCGCCGGGCAGCGGTTGGAGTTCCGGAACGGGCCTTTGCGCGCGCGGGAACTGCTGCCGCCGACCTCGCCGCAGCGACTTCAAGCACCTCGTGGGTGAGCGTGTCGCGCACCACCAGCAGATGCATGCGGCATCCGCCGGAATGCTGCCAGTATTCGCGATGCGGGCCGGCCGGATTCGGCCGCTCGAAGACGTAGGCGTTCCACGCGGCCTCGTCGGTCGAGGCGGGATCGGGGCGGATGCGGGTGGCGTCGCCCTGGTAGTAGAACTCGGCGAGGTCGCGCGGGCCGCAATAGGGGCAAGTGATCAGCATATCAGCGACCTCTAATGCAGCCGGGGCGTCGCGCCCTGGCCTTTCTCGTCGATGATGTAGCCGCGGTTGAAACGGTCGAGGGTGTAGGGAGCGTTGATTGCGTGCGGTTCGTCGCGCGCGATGGTGTGGGCGAAGGCGAAGCCTGACGCGGGCGTCGCCTTGAAGCCGCCGTAACACCAGCCGCAGTTGAGATACATGCCCGGCAGCGGCCCCTTGGTGATGATCGGGGAGCCGTCCATCGACATGTCCATGACCCCGCCCCAGGAGCGCAGGAGGCGAAGCCGCGCGACGGCGGGGAACATCGCCACCATCTCGCTCATGACCTCCTCGACCATCGGCAGGTTGCCGCGCTGGGCATAGGAATTGTAGCCGTCGATGTCGCCGCCGAAGACGAGCCCGCCCTTGTCGGACTGCGACATGTAGAGATGGCCGGCGCCGAAGGTGACGACCGAGTCCACGAACGGTTTCAGCGATTCCGACACGAAAGCCTGCAGAACGTGGCTCTCGATGGGCAGGCGGTCGATGCCGGCGAGCTTCATTACGCGGCCGGTGGAGCCGGCGACGGCGACGGCGACCTTCTTCGCCCTGATCTCTCCGCGGGTGGTGGTGACGCCGACCACCCGGTCGCCGTCGCGCAGGAAGCCGGTTACCTCGCAATTCTCGACGATGTCGACCCCGCGCCGATCGGCGCCGCGCGCATAGCCCCAGGCGACCGCGTCGTGGCGCGCGGTCCCCGCGCGGGGCTGAAGCAGCCCGCCGACCACGGGGAAACGCGCGGAGCCCGACACGTCAACGCCGGGTGCGAACTTCGCTATTTGGGCCGGCGTCAGCCATTCCGCGTCGCCGCCGCCGTGCCGCATCGCGTTGCCGCGGCGGATATAGTCGTCGGCCTGGGCGGGCGTATGCGCGAGGTTGAGGATGCCGCGCTGGGAGAACATCACGTTGTAGTTGAGGTCGTGCGACAGGTTCTCCCACAGCTTCATCGAGAACTCGTAGAAGCGGATTGAATCGGGCAGCAGGTAGTTGGAGCGCACGATGGTCGTGTTGCGGCCGATATTGCCGGAGCCGAGCCAGCCCTTCTCCAGCACGGCGACATTCGTGACGCCGTGTTCCTTGGCGAGGTAGTAGGCGGTCGACAGCCCGTGCCCGCCGCCGCCGATCACGATCACGTCGTAGGACGGCTTAGGGTCCGGTTTGCGCCAGGCCGGCTTCCAGTCGCGGTTTCCGTTGAACGCATGCCTGAGCAGCGAAAAGACCGAGTATTCAACCATCAAATCCGTCCGTTTGCGCAGCGCGCAGGATAGGAGGACGAACCTATAGGCCGGCCTCGCCGGCCAACGCAAATAAAACGCCACCGGCTTTCGAACCGCCGACCAGGTGGCTCCCCAGCGGCAGCTAGAACGCATTGCTTGCCGCTGCCGCGCCCTGACCTTATCAATTGGCGGCGTCCGACTCGAACAGGTTCCGCCGAAACGTGACCTTTGCGAAGACATTCCTGGCCCGGTGCCTCGCAGTCCTGCTGCTAGCTCTGTCTGTTCATGTCGCTCCGGCCTTCGCCCAGCCGGTCGGAACCAGCAGCCTGGTCGTCCAGCAGGGCGCCGTCATCGCCGACCTGTCTCGCCGGACGGACGATCTGCAGCGCCAGCTGATCCGCGACGCGGAGGACGATGCCCGGCTGGTGGAGATACGCAACCGTCTGGAGGAACTGGCGCGCCAGCTGCTTTCCGGCAGCGCGGCGTTCAGTCCTCGCATCTCCGAGATCAACACGCGGCTTGAGCAGATCGGCCCGGCGCCGGCGAACGGCGAACCGGCCGAACCCGAAGTCCTGCGGGCCGAGCGGGCCGCGCTCCAGCAGGAGAAGGCCGAAATCAATTCGTTGCTCGGCGAGGCCGAGAACCTGTCGCTGCGCATAAACCGGCTCGTCGAGGACATCGCGCAGATGCGGCGCGAACTCTTCGCCAGCCAGCTTTCCAAACGTTACGACATCACGTCGGCCCTGAGCACACGGGTAGTCGCTGAACTCGGCGCGGAGGCGCAGGACGTCTATTCGCGCTTCTCCTCCTGGCTGCGCTTCGTGACCCGGTTCAAGCTACAATCCGTGCTGCTGGCGGCCTTCTTCGCAATGTCCGCGGCCGCGGTGCTGCTGATCGGCGGCCGTCGCCTGTTCGGGCGGCTGATCGAAGCCGATCCGGCGCTGGAACAGCCCTCCTATCTCAGCCGCCTGTCCGTCGCCTTCTGGTCGACGCTGCTGCCGTCACTTGCGCTCGCGGTGTTTCTCGCGGCCACCTACTTTTTTCTCGGTTATTTCAATGTGTTGCGCGCCGATATTGCGGAGATCCTGAGGACTCTCTTCAACGTCATCGTCACGGTCTATTTCATTGGCCGGCTGGCGCGCGCGGTGTTTTCCCCGCGGCTGCCCAACTGGCGCCTCGTCCCGGTGGAATCGCAGGCCGCCGCGCGGCTCTTCTGGCTTGCCTGGATGACCTCGATCGTCACCGGCATCGATTTCGTACTGACGCGCATCAACACGGTGCTGGGCTCGCCCCTTTCTCTCACGATCGCCAAGAGCCTCATCGCCACCGTCGTCGTCGGCGTTCTGGTGGTGCTCATCGGCACGGTGAAGCCGTTCAGGGACGAGGAGGGCAAGCCGAAACCTTGGCCCGCATTGCTGCGCTATCCGGTGCAGATGCTCGGTTTCGCCACGATTATCGCGGCGGTGCTCGGCTATATCGGCCTTGCCCGCTTCCTCTCGCAGCAGATCGTGGTCACCGGCGCCATTCTGGCCACCATGTATATCGGCCACCTGTCGGCCCGGGCGATGGCCGACTTCGGCGCCTTCACGCAGACCGCGCTTGGGCAGCGTCTCGATCGGCGATTCAATTTCAGCGAGGCCGTCGAGGACCAGATCGGCCTCGTGGTGTCGATCTTCGTTCACCTTCTCGTGCTGACGATAGGAATCCCGCTCATCCTGCTGCAATGGGGCTTCCAGTGGGGCGACATCACCACCTGGGCCGTGGGCATCGTAAGCGAGATCCGCATCGGCTCGGTATCGTTCTCGCTCATCGGCATACTCACCGGCCTTTTCGTCTTTGTGATCGGCTACTTCATCACGCGCTGGTTCCAGTCATGGCTGGACGGATCGGTGATGGCGCGCGGGCGCGTCGATGCCGGCGTGCGCAATTCCATCCGCACCGTGGTCGGCTATGCCGGCCTCGCGATAGCGGCGCTGATCGGCATCTCGGCGGCCGGAATCAACCTCACCAGCCTGGCGCTCGTGGTCGGCGGCCTGTCGCTCGGAATCGGTTTCGGCCTGCAAAACATCGTGCAGAACTTTGTCTCCGGCCTGATCCTGCTGGCGGAGCGGCCGTTCAAGGCCGGAGACTGGATCGTCGCCGGCGGAGTCAGCGGCAACGTGAAGAAGATCAGCGTGCGGGCTACGGAGATCGAGACGTTCCAGAAGCAGACGGTGATCCTGCCGAACTCCGAACTCATCAACGCCGCGGTCGGAAACTGGACGCACAAGAACAAGCTTGGCCGCGTGGATGTGCCGGTGGGGGTCGCCTATTCGTCGGATCCGCGCCGGGTGCACGCCGTGCTGACCGAGATCGTGGAAGCGCATCCTCAGATCCTGAAGAACCCGGCTCCGATGGTCGCGTTCACCGCATTCAGCGATTCCTCGCTCGATTTCGAGGTCCGCTTCTTCCTGGCCGACATCACCGCGCAGGTGCCGGTGCAGAACGATCTCCGCTTCACGATCCATGAACGGTTCAAGGCAGAGGGCATCGAGATACCGTTCCCGCAGCGTGATCTCCACCTGCGCTCCGGCCTGCCGGATCTGTCCGGCCCGGGCTCTGTACTCCGGCCGACACGGCAGCAAGGGAAGTCCGCGCATCCGGAACAGCCACGGCGGCGGCGCAAGGTGGCGCCCGAATAGGCCCGACGCCGTTCAGTTGCCGTTCAGCTTGCCCCGGTATAAAGGCCATGAAAACGGCCGGCATGGGTCGGCTAACCAGATAGAGGCGGTGGCGACACCGGACCGCACACATGAACAGGATCGGTTTAGTTCTAATTGCGCTCGTCAGCGCATCGGGAAGCGCTCTGGCCGCCAGCGCGATCAACCTCGACCCCGAGTCGCGGACGATCGTGGTGACGGAGGGCAGCTCGCGCGCGGAGCTCGTGCTCGGCCCGGGCGAATCCGTCGAGTTCTGCCCCTCGGGCTGCTTTGTGACCCTGCCCAATGGCGACCGCGAGGTGCTGACGGGCGCCGAGACGCTGGAAATCTCCGGCGGCAAAGGCCGCAAGCGCTAAACGCCGGGCGTCAGCCCTTTTCGCGAGATAGGCCGGGTTCGCCCGGCCTTTCGTTTTCGCGCCGTCAGGTCGCGCCGCTTTCCGGGCATGTCGCAAACAGGCTTCATCTGCCCGGCGTCGCTCCCCTATAGTCCGCCGCGACACACGGAGTTGCGGGCAATGGCGGAGTTTCCGAAAAAGGCGAAGGTCGTCATCGTCGGGCTGGGCGGGATCGTGGGCGCTTCCGTCGCGCACCATCTGATCGAGCGCGGCTGGGACGACATCGTCGGCATCGACAAGTCGGGCATCCCGACCGACATCGGATCGACGGCGCACGCGTCGGACTTCTGCTACATGACCAGCCACGACTTCCTGTCGTGCTGGACCTCGCTCTATTCCGTCGAGTTCTACGACAGGCTCGGCCACTACGAGCGCATCGGCGGGCTCGAGGTCGCCCGCGTGGGCGACGATGCGCGCATGGACGAAATCCGGCGCAAGGTTTCCTCGGCGAAGGCGTTCGGCACGCGTGCGCGGCTGATCGATCCGGCCGAAATCAAGCAGAAATTCCCTCTCATCGAGGAAAGCGCCGTGCAGGGCGGTCTGTGGGACCCGGACGCCGGCCTCGTCATCCCGCGCTCGCAGACCGTCGCCGGCAAGCTGGTCGACCAGGGTGTCGCCGCCGGCAAGCTCCAGGCCTTTGCGAACACGCCGGCCAAATCGCTGGTGATCGAGGACGGCCGCATCAGGGGCGTGGTGACGGACCGTGGCACGATCCATGCCGATTACGTGGTGGTCTGCGCCGGGCTGTGGGGCAGGCTGATCGCGGAGATGGCGGGCGAGGACCTTCCGGTCATGCCGGTCGACCATCCGCTCACCTTCTTCGGGCCCTATGCGGAGTTTGCCGGCACCGGCAAGGAGATCGGTTTCCCGCTGCTGCGCGACCAGGGCAATTCCGCCTACATGCGCGACACGGGCGATCCGACGACGTCGGAAGGCGGCATGATCGAGTGGGGCTACTACGAGGAAAAGAGCCCCCGGCTATGCCACCCGCGCGACCTGCTGGAAAAACATGAGGCGCGGCTGTCGCCCTCGCAGCGCGACCTCGAGATGGAGCAGATCATCGAGCCGCTGGAGCGCGCCATCGAACTGACACCGATCCTGGCCGAGCTCGGCTATGACGAGCGGCGCTCCTTCAACGGCCTTCTGCAGGTGACGGCCGACGGCGGCCCATCGATCGGCGAGAGCCAGAAGGTGAGGGGGCTGTGGTACGCCGTCGCCATCTGGGTGAAGGATGCGCCGGGCATGGCCAAGCTCGTGGCCGACTGGATGACGGACGGCCGCACCGAAATCGACCACGCCAGGATCGACTATTCGCGCTTCTATGCGCACCAGCTGGACGAGAAGTTCGTGGAGGGCCGCTGCGGCGAGGCGGCGCAGAAGATCTACAGTCCCGCCGTCCATCCGCGCGAGCCGTATGCGACCGGGCGCAACATTCGCCGCTCGCCCTTCTACGAGCGCGAGGTCGAGCTGGGTGGCTACTTCATGGAACTCGGCGGCTGGGAGCGCGCGCACGGCTACGCCGCGAATGAGCACCTGCTGGAGAAGTACGGCGACCGCGTGCCGGTGCGTGAGAACGAGTGGGACAACCGCCATTTCTGGCGCGTCTCCAATGCCGAGCATCTCGCCATGAGCGAGGATTGCGGCATCGTCAACCTCAGCCACTTCTACATGTTCGACGTTGAAGGGCCCGACCATGTTGCGCTCATGGAATGGCTGTGCGCGGCGCGGATCGGCGGCGACGGCAATATCGGTAAGGGCATCTATACCCACTTCCTCGACGACGAGGGCATGGTGCTGGCGGACCTGACGGTAATCCGTATGGAGGATCGATGCCGTGTGATCGACGGAGCCGACGCCGGTCCGCGCGACTACCACTACGTGAAACGGGTGGCCGAGGACAAAGGGTTTGACGTGACGATCACGGACGTGACGGAGAAATACGTCACAATCGGCATCTGGGGGCCGAACGCGCGAGCGACGTTGAAGAAGGCCGTCGAGGAACCGGCGGGGCTCGACCCCGAAAACTTCTCCTTCGCCGCGATCAAGCCGATCCGCATCGCCGGAAAGGACGTGACGGCTTTCCGCATCTCCTATGTGGGCGAGCAGGGCTGGGAGCTGCACATGCGCTACGAGGACGGGCTGGCCGTCTGGGATGCGCTGCGCTCGACCGGCGTGATGGCCTTCGGCGTCGAGACCTACGCCAACTCCCGCCGCATGGAAAAGAGCCTGCGTCTGCAGAACGCCGACCTGCTGACCGAATACAACCTGTTCGAGGCGGACCTCGCCCGCCCGAAGGTCAAGGAGGCGGATTTCCGCGGCAAGGCGAAGCATCTGGAATACCGCGCGCGAGGGCATCAGCCGGCCATGCTGTGCACGCTGGTGATGACGGACAACGTCGATGGCAAGGGCGTCGCCCGCTATCCTGTCGGAACGATGCCGGTGATGGACCCGGAAACCGGCGAAACGCTGGTGGACGAACTCGGCCGCCGCTCTTTCACGACCTCGGCGGCATACGGGCCGACGCTCGGGAAGAACATCGCGCTTGCCTATCTGCCGTGGGCCTACTGCCAGGAAGGGCGCAGGCTGCAGGTCGAATATTTCGGCGAAACCTTCCCGGTGGAGGTGGCGGCGGTGGGGTACAAGCCGCTCTACGACCCGGAGAACCTGAAGCCGCGCAGCTGACGTTAAGGGCTGGCGCTCGCGCAAAAGTGAAGGGATGGCGGCGCGAGCGCGGCGCTTTCGCCTTTCCGCCGCCACGGCTTGCCATATCCTTGAATCATGGTTGCGCTGCGGGAATCACGATGGTTCCTCGGCGGCGGATTGGCACTCGCGCTGTCGGGCTTCCTTCCGGTGCAGGCTGCCGCCCAGGAGGCGGTCGACGTTGAGCTTGTGCTCGCGGTCGATGTCTCGCTGTCCATGTCGTACGAGGAACTGCGCACGCAGCGCGACGGCTATGTCGCGGCGCTCACCCATGACGACGTGATCAATGCGATCCGCAACGGCGCGCACGGCCGGATCGCAATCACCTATTTCGAATGGGCGGGCGATACGTCGCAATACTTGGTGGTGCCGTGGACGATCATCGCCGGCCGCGAGGACGCCGAACGGGTGGCGGAACTCATCACCGCCAATCCCCCGAACAGCGCGCGCCGCACCTCGATCTCGGGCGGGCTGCGCTACGCGCACGACCTGTTCGCGGAGAGTCCGGTACGCAGCCTCAAGCGCGTCATCGACATCTCCGGCGACGGCCCGAACAATCAGGGCGAATACGTCAATCTGGTGCGCGACGAGGTGGTGGCCGACGGCATTACCATCAACGGCCTGCCGCTGATGACCGACGGAGGCATGATCAGCGCATTCGATGTTCCCGATCTGGACAGCTATTACGAGCACTGCGTAATCGGCGGCCCGGGAGCCTTCGTCATTCCGGTGAACGACTGGTCGCAGTTTCCGGAGGCCGTGCGCCGCAAGCTGGTGCTGGAGATCGCGGGAGAACCCTGGCGCGAGCCGTGGTTCGATCAACCGGGGGGTGCACTCCCGGTCATGAAAGCGACTGTCGAACCCGGTTACGACTGCCAGATCGGCGAGAAGCGCTGGCGCGGCAGGACGTGGATCTGGGACGACACGCGGTAGCAGGCGATCCGGACAGGGGCGTCACGCCCGATCCCGAGGGGCGGGCAGCGTCTCTTCCTATGCTGCCTGCAACTGCTTGCGTTCCGCGCGTTCCTGCTGCGGCGAGCGGGCGTAGAGTTCGCGGTAGCATTTTGAGAAATGCGAAGCCGAGACGAAGCCGCAGGCGACCGCGACCTCGACAACCGGCAGCGTCGATTGCAGCAGCAGGTGGCGGGCGCGGTCGAGCCTGATCTCCAGATAATAGCGCGCCGGCGAGCGGCCCATCTCCCCGCGGAACAGACGCTCGATCTGCCGGCGCGAAAGCCCGACATGGTCGGCGATCTCGACTAGGGATAGTGGTTCGGAAAGGTTGGCCTCCATCAGTTCGATGATGGTCAGTACCTTGGAGTTCTGCACGCCGAGACGGG